>NZ_AGBZ02000005.1:0-23306 GCF_000236085.2 Spiroplasma melliferum KC3
AAAAACAAACAATATGAATTTAACAGATACTATTTTCGGAAATGTTAGCACTATTGTTTGTCATAACATAAAAGACCCCAACACTGCGGAATATGTAGCGAGTGTTTTTGGTACCCAAGAAACCGAAAAACTAACACGACAACTTGATTTTAAAAACAACACTGCTGATATGGGTTCGGTGCGTGCGGTGGATGAGTTTATTGTTCATCCAAACGACCTTAAAAACCTTAAAATTGGGGAATGCTATTTAAAAGCCACTCTTCCGAGTGGCAAGTTATTTATAAAAAAAATTCAAGTTGACCCAACTTATTTAGATAATTAAATTCTTTTAACAATTAAATAAATAAAATGATATAATGTAATTGGTTATCTTTAAAAAAGATAACTCCTTTCGGGTTCTTTTAAATAAAAAAGAGAATAGCATATCAAAATGCTAATAAAAAACACCTTATTTTACAAAGGTGTTTTTGTTTTTTTAAAATATATTGATAAATTTATTTATCTGTTGTACAATGTAATTGTTAGCAACTAGATTGCTATGACAATTTAAAAACGGAAACACACTAATTTTGAACTAAACTGTGTTTCCACTGACAATTTTAACATATTTTATTGAACTTGGAATGTGTTTATCAATTATTATAATTTTGTTTGTGGAAATAGCGGTCTGTTATTTCCCTTTTTATTTGTTTATCCAAAAGGAGTGATAAAAAAATATTTTATCCGTACATTTGTGGTAAAATAAACACAACTAAATAAAAAGAAAAATGACACGACAGTCATTCTTCTATACACCTATTAAGCGGTCCGCAAAACCAATTAGTAGGGTCTGATATAATTTGCCTGAACCGCACATTTGTGATGGTTCTTGGTTAAATTATAACATTTATTTAATTTTTGTGTATAGGTAGAGTGATAAAAAAGTCATCTACCTATTTTTTTATTTATTAAAATATTTCATTAGAAAGGAAATAACAACAATGAATAAATTTATTGGAATTGGAAGAACAACCAAAGATATAGAAATTAAACAAACAAGTAATGGAAAAGAATATGCCATATTTCAATTGGCAATAACACGCCCATATTCAGCACAAAAAGAAACTGATTTTATTCCTTGTCAAGTTTGAAATAAACAAGCAACTATTTTACAAAAATATTGTCAAAAAGGTTCTCAAATTGCAATTACGGGTATTTTACAATCTTATAAAAACAAAGAAGATAAAACACAGTGAATAGTACAAGTATCTAATTATGAATTTTTACATACAAATAATGATTTAAAAAAAGATATTTTACTATCTGAAAAACCAAATGAAATCATTGCCGAAGAACAAGCAAATTATAGTTCAGAAGATATTAAAGAATTATTTAATGGTGATGATGCCATTTTATGAGATTAGAATTTAAACATTAACATTAATATTATTTACCCTAAAATCATCGTTGAAATAACCAAAAAGAATATGATTCTACATTTTGGAAAATATCAACGCTGATACAGGGCTTAAATTCACTCAAAACCGCAGAAAGGAGCATATTATTATGCGTAGAGCAGTTAAAAACCCAAATATTGATTATGATCAAAATGATGTTCAAAAAGAACAACGTCGAACAAGGCAATATCAAATCGAACACCACCCTGGTCGCCTTGCTTTAAAACAGTGAGAGAAACAATGAAAAAGTGGCTGATTTGATAATTTAACAAAAGAAAAACAAAAAGAATACAAACTAATAACCAACAAATTGGCGTTAGAAAAGAAAAAGTTTGAATTGGTAAGAGTTCGCCATGAATGAAAACGTAACTGATACAACAATTTAGACAAAGAAAAACAACGCGAATATAAAAAACGCGTTGAACAAATCAAAAAAGAACATAATTTATAAATCATAAATTTTTACCTTTAAATTAGCGTTGAAACCAACCAAAAGAATATGATTCTACATTTTGGAAAATATCAACGCTGATAAGGGGTTAAAATACGGTCAAAACCGCAGAAAGGAGCATATTATTATGCAACAAATACAAAAAGAAGAACAAGTCAATTACCACTTTGTTGAGATAAATGGGTTGAACTATAAAGTTATTAATCAACTTGATGAGAAAAAACATGTTTCTAATTTTTACTTACCGAAAAAATTAGTTCGCCAACACCCTACCCGCAAAGACAGTTATAAAGTCAAAATTTATGACAAATTTATTTGTGTACCAAAAATAATGTGTTTTATTGATAAAACTGGTAAATATTTTTTGGTTGGGATTGATATGTTTTTTACCTACTGAATTTATAACACGCGTGATAATAACAAATATCGCTTGGCCGGTTATCAAGCAATTAAAGACACTGCAATTAAAGAATTGCATTATTTAACTGTGTCTGCTAGAAGATACGAAAAAGAACAAGCAACAAACCCATTTTTAAGTGGGTTAACTTACCAACAAGCACGCGAACAAATTTGCGCTGAAAGCGACAAATTAAAAGCAGAATACCAAACTTATGTACAAAGTAAGTATTCTGCTAATAACATTAAAAAATCATCAAACAGAGAAAATAATTCTCTTATTGATAAGTTTAACACACACTATGAAAAAAACAAGGGTGATCCACCAAAATTATCCGAAGAAGAACTCGACCAATTATTAGTGGAATTAGACAACTTAGACTAACTCCCCTATCGAGTTCTTCACTCCCCTATCAAAAAAAGTATAAGAACTTGCGTAAAACCACAGATGTAGCAAGACAACGAATAAACAAAATTAAGATATGGTCATTATCATATCGTTTTTGCTATTTGGTAAATCACCTATTTTTATTATCATTTTTCTTCCAATATATAACCAAAATAAATACCATTACTATATCAAAACAACATAATTAATAAATTTTACATACTTTCTTAAATAAATTTAGCGGTAATTTTATTTAAAAAATACTAATATATAGTATAATTAAATAAATTAATATTAAACTTTTATTAGTTTATTTAATTTTTTATTATGCTGCGGAACTACAAGCATTTTGGCACGCCAAGCACCCCAAACCCCGCACTCCCAACGTTGTTGATAGCACGGGGTTTGGGCTTAATGCTTGTAGTTCCGCAGTGGTGGTTATTTATTGGTTGTATTAATTACAATTAATACAACCAATAAATAACCACCTAGTTCCTTTTTTCTTTTTGCCCGAGCCCTTAAAAGAAAAAAGCGAACCCAAAAAAGAAAAAACCCCACCCTGTTGGTATGACGAGAGTGGTTGGAAAGGAGTTGATACACTATGGGTGAATTGGAAAAAATATTGATTATGATAAATCGTTGGGGATACTTGAATTTAGAACAAATTGCATTACTGTTAAATAAAAATATTAAAACAATTCAATTACAAAAAGAAAAACTAATAAATTTAAAAATGTTGAATGTTGACACATTACCGAAGAAAAATTATTATACTTTAACCAGTAAAGCACAAAGTCATTTGGGGCGAAATCATAAAAAAAGTATTAAAGTAAATTACTATGAATTACAACACCAAGACATGTTAATCAAATGACTTTGTAGTCAAACCGACATTGAGCACTACCAAACTGAGCGGGAGTTAAAAATGGAAAATTGAAAATTAAGAGCATATCCCAATTTAATTGTTTATAAAAATGATGATAGTGAAATTTATGTTGAATTTGATAATACAAAAAAGGCACCTATCAGAATAAAAAATAAAATCATAAATTATAAAGATTGATTAAATAATGGAAATAAAGTTCATTGAGTTGCTACAAATAAAACATTGAGTAATTGAACGCAAAAACAAATTATAGAATTAAATTTATATGCAAATCAACACACATATGAAATTTGAGAACCAAATTTAGATAAGAAGGTTTAATATGACAGAAAGTTTAAAAATTTTAGATTTATTAAATAAATGAGGATATTTAACAGCCGAGCAAATTGCATTGCTGTTAAATAAACCGATTGAAAGTGCAAAAACTAATTTAAAAACATTACAGAAAAAACAACTTTACAAAATAGATAAAACCACTCGCAAAAACATTTATTTCCTTTCGCATAAGGGTAATACTTTTGTTGGGCGAGTTCATAAAAAAAGTATTAAAGTTAATTACTATGAACTTGCCCACCAAGATATGCTTATCAAATGACTTTGTAGTCAAACCGATATCGAGCACTACCAAACTGAGCGGGAGTTGAAAATGGAAAATGGTAATCTCAATGCTTACCCTGATTTAATCATCACTAAAAACGATGATAGCGAAATTTATGTTGAATTTGAGCGCACCCAAAAATCGCCCAGTCGCTTTAAGAAAAAGTTAGACGGACATACTAAATGATTACGTAATGGCGGGCAAATATATTGAATTACCCCAACGCAAACACTTGCTAACTGAATACAGCGGCAAATTGACAAAGATGACTTTAAAATAGAACTGCAACAAGTTATTATTTGATCCACACAATAACTATGCGCGACAAGAACTAAACATTTACGAAATATGAAATGACAAGGAGTAATTAATTTTAATAAGGAGTAAAATATAAATGAAAGTAGGTGTGAAAATGGAAAAAGAAAAATGTAATTGTAGCTGTGAATGCAAATGTAATGAAAACACAAATTCACAAGATAATACTTGTGAATGCAACAAATAATTTTTTATGATAACATTAATTTGGGACAAGAAAAAAATGATAATTTACTTGTTCTGCTTGTAATGAAATTATCCTATTCGGATAATTTTTTATTATAAAAATAATTTGCAATAGTAGCGTGATTATTTTAAGAATGTCACAAATGATTTGTAACAATTCCATTAAACCACCGCCTAACTATTTTTTGGAACTATTAGGGAGTGATTAAAACTCTCAAAATAATTATAAAATAAGTTATAATTGATTTATTAGAATTTACATATTAATAAAAAAGGGAGTGATATTTAATGTTTGACTTAAATTGAAGTGCTGTCATTTCTTTAAAATATGAAGATGATGAATTTTATTTATTGTGGCAATATTATCGAAATGGTAAAAATAAAATTACGGAAAAACAAAAAGATTATATTAAAAATTTGTTTTATCAGTATTATATTCCGAATACGGAACGCCAATTTGAATACTTGGAAAATAAACTAAATGAATTAAATACTCGCAGTGCTAGTGCAATTATTAACGGTTTACTACAAAAAGATAAACGATTAATTGCTCTGCTTGTAAAATATTTAGATCAATTTAAACCGAATAATTTAACTTAGTCCCCTACTTAAAACCCTTATTTTATAAGGGTTTTTTGTTGCTTGTTTTCCTATCGTCGTCTGTGGCGCATCGAACGTTATTTTCACGGGTAAATGGTAATAAAATTAATATATTTACATACATATTAATTTTTATTTACTATATAACTAGTTATATTTATATAACTAGTTATATTTTTAAAAAAAAACTTGTTTTTCCTGTTTTATTATTATACTATATAACTAGTTATATTTATATAACTAGTTATATAAAGGAGAATTAGTGTGGCAAAATTATCAGAATTATTAAAGAAAGAAGAACTAAATACAAATGAAAAAAATAATCTAGTTAATAAACTTGTTTCTGAAAAAGGAACAAAGGAATTTAAAAAACGAGATTATTCTGAAATATTACCAAATATGACTTGTCATAAAAAATTAGTTAAACTTTTTAGACAAGAGGCAAAAAGTAAAAGATGATTACCTACAACTCTTATGAATGAAATTTTAGCGGATAGATATAATATGGACTTGGAGGAATTAGATAATGAAGATGATTAGTTTTGCAGTCAAAAAAGGTGGCGTTGGAAAAACAACATTATGCAAAAATGTTGCCTACAAGTTTGCACTTGATGGGGCAAAGGTGTTATTGATTGACCTTGACCCCCAAGCAACCCTATCTGTTCAATTTGCGAATAATGATATTGATACAAATAAAAGTATTATGAAAATTTTTCAATCTTTTAAATTTTCAATAGAAAATATTATTCAATCAACCAAATATAAAAATATTGATATTATTTTAGGTAATGAAAATATTAATCAAGCCCAAGGAATAATAAACAATACTTTTAATGATAAAGAAAAATATAAAATTGGTAAGTGTCTATTGGATGATTATAAAAATGTATTTGATAGTTATGATTATGTCTTAATTGACTATCCACCAACAATGCAAGAACTAGCAATAAATTTTCTAATTATTTCTGATTTAATTATTATGCCAATTAATAATGGTTTAGGTGCATTTAAAGGAATATTAGACTTAAATAATATTATTAATAAAGTTTGCAGACAAGAAAATTTAAAAGTACCATTTTATAAAATTGTATTTAATAATGTTAAAGAAAATGAAAATACAATTGAAATTTATGAATTAATTAATAAAAATAATTTAACAAATTTTATATTTGATACAATTATTAAACATTCAGATACATTTATTAAAACTGAAAATAAATTAAGTAGTATTTGAGATAATAATGTTTATTGGCGCCAGAAACAAGCATACGAAGAACTCATCAAGGAAATCAAATAACAATGAAATTAGATCAAAATATTTGTATTGTTCCACATTGTATAAAAAATAAATTGCTTGTTGAAAGGGGATGTCTTTTTTGTATAGAACATAGAAAAAGGTTTGATGATTTTTTAGTAAGAAATCCGGTTCCAAGTGAAACTGATTATTTTTTAAAAAAAGATAAGGAATTTCGGAATGAATTTTGAACTGATGCGGTTAATTATTTTTTTGTTGAAGAAGAATATGAATACCATAGAAAAAATAAAAAACAGAAGAAATGAAAGTAGACAAAATATGATGAAAAAAGAAGCAGAATAGATAACAACTGCGGTAAATTATAACTTTGTGTTATAATTTCTTTACCAAGATATTTTTTATCTTTGGTATTAGTTAAAGTCCCTTATGCTACTAAATATCAACTGTATTAAATATCAACCTTTACATTTTTATCTCATATTAACAAAAACACTAGATACAAAAATGTATCTAGTGTATAATAAAAAAGAACTAAATAAAACAAATTAAAATTTGGTGATAGTAATTTATGTTGCAATAAATTACTATCGTGGAAACACTAGCGATCAACTAGCGTTTCCACAGACAATTTTATCATATTTCTTGGTGTTATTTTTTAAGTAACATTGTGAAATATGATATAAATTGTGTTGTGGGAATAGTGCGGTGGTGCTATTCTCTTTTTTATTAAAAGAGAATTCAGAAAGGAATACAGCAATGAAAAAATTACTAAGTTTATTAACCATATCAACCTTGGCAGCGAGCGTTCCTGCACCCTTGCTTGCCAACACAGTACAAACTCGCACCAAACGCGATGTTGGGACAACTGCCAAAGATGTCACAAATAATTACTGAACTTTTATTGCTAGTATAAGTAAAGAAGATGCTACAAAAAACAAAGATAAATATTATTTTGTTATTTATAAAAATAAAGGTGAAAGTAATTGACAAATATATAAGATGCAAATGGGAAAACCAAACGACAGACCTATTTTTGGTGAAACCGTTGAAAGTCATAAAGCATTTTATCGTTGGGATGGTGTTGGTGAACCTAATTTACCAGAAATAAATTCATTAACTGGTGAAATTATAAATTGAAAAGGTTTTGATATAAAAATAAAGGAAAAATATGGAAAAGAAAAATATGTTTCAATTGACCCGTCGACACAACCATTTAAAAATATAACTGACAATAAATGATATATTGTGATTTTATCTTCGCGGGGAAAAATTAACAAATTATTAAATGATAATAATGAAAAGACAAAGAAAACAATTTTAGAACCAGATTATAAAGTTTATCGTTGGGATGGTGTTGGTGAACCACAAACACCAACAATTGATAGCAGCGGAAATATAACAGATTGAAAACAACCAACAAAAAATGATTTACAACAAGGAATTTCGTTTTTGCTTGTTGATGGTTCAAAAACGGCGAAGTGGTCTGATGATGGTATGCGTTTAACGGTGGATGGTGAAACAAACATCAATATTGATAATAAAAATGTTGAAGAAGTTTATTGAGATGGTTCTTTGCAACCGCAATTAAGTAAACAATGGAAAATCAATGTTAAACCCGAAACTGCACCACGAGATCATAAGTTAGTTATCAAATACAATATCAATGGGACAAAATACACAAGTGAAGATATTATGGTGTCGATGTTGGCAAAAATTGACTCAACACCAACACCAGTGCAACAAAATCTAAGTGATTTAATCAAAAACACTGATTTAGGAAATATCATTGATAATAATGATGACACTATTTTCTTAGCAGTAAATAAGGCAAATAGTGAAATTATTGATGATTTTTCACAAATTGAAATAACAAAAAAAGTTAATCACTCTGCAACTTTATCAGCGAAACCAGATAGTAAAAGTTACAAAGGTTCAGTTGATATTAAATACAATGTGGTTCCGGCAACAGTGGTTGATTTAAAAATTGAATTAAAACCAACTGTAAGCAGTGCGATAGTTAATAAAGACTATTTGGCACAACTTGACAGTAGTAAAATGACAAATAAAGTTGATACATTTTACTATGCGAATAGTGAAAGTGTTATCACAATGGTTAAACCAACAGATAGCAGTGTGATAACTGGGGTGGTGTATGGTTGTGATGATAAATGAAATAAAACATCACAATCAAGCAACATTGACCCAGCAAAGGGTATTAAACTTGATGGGTCACAACTTGGAGCGGTTCAGGGAAGATATTTAATTGACTTAAAAAACGAACTAGGACAAACAAATACTATTTATTTACAAATTCATAGTGAGAAAGATGAAAAAGCAAAAGCATATTGAAATACTGATAATGGTAAACAGTTTGAACAGTGAGCAGAAGATAACGGGTATAAAAATATCCGTGGTTATGGTGCTAGTCAGTTAAACAATTTGTTTGAATTATCGAAGACTTGAAAACAAAGTTTAAAACATTTAGACCTAAAATTGGATAACTTTGTTGTCGATAACATTAAAAATGTTACGCAAGATGAAATTGATAAATATAAAACAAAACTATTAACTAGTGTAAAAGAACAAGTTGAAAAGTATGTTCCCGGTGTTGTAGAAAAGACCGACTATGTTATCAGCGTTGATAATCTTGTTGCGGGTGATTGAACTACAAGCAAAGATGTCAAAGTTCAAGCGGTTGATGGTAGTACAAAACTGTTAAGTTTTACTGTTAAAACTATTCCAGTGCAACAAAAAGAAGAAGTAACAGCACTAGCATCAACACCAGTATCAAGTGATAAGGGTGGAAAATCAATTTGAAAAATACTGGGGATAGTTGCTGGTTCGCTGGCGGGTCTTGGTTTGGCGTATTGGTTGTTTAAAAGATTTGTCTTTAATAAATATTTTTTACCAAAAATAAAAAGACGCCGCCATCTTAAATTAGTTGAACAAGTTAGAAAAGAAGAAGCCGAAAAAGACGCTCAAAACAACAAGGGAGGTGAAGAATAATGTTTACTGGCGACAGAAACAAGCATACGAAGAACTTATAAAGGAAATCAAATAACAAAAATATAAAAAAACCACACCTATAAATTAGATGTGGTAAAATAATAGTAGTAAGTGATTTGGCTTCCTTACTCGTTAAAATTATATAAAGTGATAGTAATTTATCGTCAAATAAATTACTATCGTGGAAACACTAGCGATCAACTAGCGTTTCCACAGACAATTTTATCATATTTCTTGGTGTTATTTTTTAAGTAACATTGTGAAATATGATATAAATTGTGTTGTGGGAATAGTGCGGTGGTGCTATTCTCTTTTTTATTAAAAGAGAATTCAGAAAGGAATATATATAAATGAAAAAATTATTAAGTATTTTAACAATTTCAACTTTGACAGCAAGCGTTCCCGCACCGTTGTTAGCGAACACAATACAAAATCGTGTCAAACGCGATATTGGTGGAAATACCAAAGATGTCACAACTGGGTTTGATATCAGAATTAAAGGTATTGAATATAAAAATTGAGAAAAACTTGAAGCAGTTACAAAACCATTTAGTAAAATTGATGATAAGTGATATATTGCTATATGGCATGGAAAAGATAGTAATAATTGACAAATAAAATCTTTCCAAAACATTAATTATTCAGATAGAAGAAAAGTTTTAGATAGTCAAGGTAATTATGAATTAGCATTAACAAGAGTGGGTGATAACTTATTTATAAATAAACCACGTTCAATAAGGGATATTATAAGTTGAAATAAAGATAATGGTACATATTTTAAATCAGTTTATCGTTGAAATGGTGTTAATAAACCAATAACACCAAAAATTGATAATAATGGAAATATAATTAATTGAAATATTGATAAAACAAAATTTCAACAAGGAATTTCGTTTTTGCTTGTTGATGGTTCAAAAACGGCGAAGTGGTCTGATGATGGTATGCGTTTAACGGTGGATGGTGAAACAAACATCAATATTGATAATAAAAATGTTGAAGAAGTTTATTGAGATGGTTCTTTGCAACCGCAATTAAGTAAACAATGGAAAATCAATGTTAAACCCGAAACTGCACCACGAGATCATAAGTTAGTTATCAAATACAATATCAATGGGACAAAATACACAAGTGAAGATATTATGGTGTCGATGTTGGCAAAAATTGACTCAACACCAACACCAGTGCAACAAAATCTAAGTGATTTAATCAAAAACACTGATTTAGGAAATATCATTGATAATAATGATGACACTATTTTCTTAGCAGTAAATAAGGCAAATAGTGAAATTATTGATGATTTTTCACAAATTGAAATAACAAAAAAAGTTAATCACTCTGCAACTTTATCAGCGAAACCAGATAGTAAAAGTTACAAAGGTTCAGTTGATATTAAATACAATGTGGTTCCGGCAACAGTGGTTGATTTAAAAATTGAATTAAAACCAACTGTAAGCAGTGCGATAGTTAATAAAGACTATTTGGCACAACTTGACAGTAGTAAAATGACAAATAAAGTTGATACATTTTACTATGCGAATAGTGAAAGTGTTATCACAATGGTTAAACCAACAGATAGCAGTGTGATAACTGGGGTGGTGTATGGTTGTGATGATAAATGAAATAAAACATCACAATCAAGCAACATTGACCCAGCAAAGGGTATTAAACTTGATGGGTCACAACTTGGAGCGGTTCAGGGAAGATATTTAATTGACTTAAAAAACGAACTAGGACAAACAAATACTATTTATTTACAAATTCATAGTGAGAAAGATGAAAAAGCAAAAGCATATTGAAATACTGATAATGGTAAACAGTTTGAACAGTGAGCAGAAGATAACGGGTATAAAAATATCCGTGGTTATGGTGCTAGTCAGTTAAACAATTTGTTTGAATTATCGAAGACTTGAAAACAAAGTTTAAAACATTTAGACCTAAAATTGGATAACTTTGTTGTCGATAACATTAAAAATGTTACGCAAGATGAAATTGATAAATATAAAACAAAACTATTAACTAGTGTAAAAGAACAAGTTGAAAAGTATGTTCCCGGTGTTGTAGAAAAGACCGACTATGTTATCAGCGTTGATAATCTTGTTGCGGGTGATTGAACTACAAGCAAAGATGTCAAAGTTCAAGCGGTTGATGGTAGTACAAAACTGTTAAGTTTTACTGTTAAAACTATTCCAGTGCAACAAAAAGAAGAAGTAACAGCACTAGCATCAACACCAGTATCAAGTGATAAGGGTGGAAAATCAATTTGAAAAATACTGGGGATAGTTGCTGGTTCGCTGGCGGGTCTTGGTTTGGCGTATTGGTTGTTTAAAAGATTTGTCTTTAATAAATATTTTTTACCAAAAATAAAAAGACGCCGCCATCTTAAATTAGTTGAACAAGTTAGAAAAGAAGAAGCCGAAAAAGACGCTCAAAACAACAAGGGAGGTGAAGAATAATGTTTACTGGCGACAAAAACAAGCATACGAAGAACTAATCAAAGAAATCAAATAAAAGGAGAAATAAATAATGGATTTGAAAAAAATACAAAAATTAGGGATAGGTATTTTAACAATTGGAATTATATTAATGATTGTCGGGTTAATTTTAATTGGTTCATTTAAAGATGAATTGGGTATTAATGGTTTTGGTTATTTAAGATTTTTTGGTACAGGTATGATTTTAGGACAAACAGGAGTTGGACTATTAAAAACAGGAATCGTTTTTGCAATTATTTTGTCTCCTATTGTTGGCGCTGTTGGAATAATATTGCTCGGATATTCAATCTATAAAAAAAATAAATAATGAAAAAAATAGAGAATAAAGACACTATCAATCATAATTTAATGATTGTTGATGTTGATTTACAAAAATGTTTGAATTGTAGTTTTATTACTCAAAAAATCGATGATGAGTGATTTACAATCAACACAGGGGATAAAAACTGTGGTAAATAACAAAAATATAAAAAAACCACACCTATAAATTAGATGTGGTAAAATAATAGTAGTAAGTGATTTGGCTTCCTTACTCGTTAAAATTATATAAAGTGATAGTAATTTATCGTCAAATAAATTACTATCGTGGAAACACTAGAAGCAAACTAGCGTTTCCACAGACAATTTTATCATATTTCTTGGTGTTATTTTTTAAGTAACATTGTGAAATATGATATAAATTGTGTTGTGGGAATAGTGCGGTGGTGCTATTCTCTTTTTTATTAAAAGAGAATTCAGAAAGGAATATATATAAATGAAAAAATTATTAAGTATCTTAACCATAACAACCTTGACAGCGAGCGTTCCTGCTCCGTTGCTTGCCAACACACCCTTAACTCGCAATAAACGCGATGTTGGGTTAACTACCAAAGATGTCACAACTGGTTTTAATATAAAAATAAATGAACAATATATTAAAAAAAATCTAATTCAAATTAAACCAGAAGATAAAGTATTTTCACAAATAGACAATAAATATTATATTGTTATATGACGTGATAAACCCAAAGGCAACTGGAAAATTACTAAATTTAAAAATGATACAAACACATCAACAAACAATGGAAAAAGAATAATAGTTTCAGAAAATGGTGAGGATAAATTATTTATATTGATGGAAACAACAGAGCCAGTGGGTCAAGGTTTTAAAAAGTTTCCAAAAGACATCACAGTAGGTTATACAGAATCATATAATTATTTTACTTGAAAATTTAGTCAACCAGCATCAAATATTCCCTTTAAAGCAGTTTATCGTTGAGATGGAAATGGCGAACCTGAAACACCAAAAATTGATAATAATGGAAATATAACTAATTGAATTGTTGATAAAACACCATTTCAACAAGGAATTTTGTTTTCGCTTGTGGATGGTTCAAAAACGGCGACTTGGTCTAATAACGGTATGCGTTTGACAGTTGATGGTGAAACAAACATCAATATCAATAACCCAAATGTTACGGAAGTTTATTGAGATGGTTCTTTGCAACCGCAATCAAGTAAGCAATGGAAAATCAATGTTAAACCCGAAACCACAGCAAAAGACCATAAATTAGTTATCAAATATGATATCAATGGGACAAAATACACAAGTGAAGATATTATGGTGTCGATGTTGGCAAAAATTGACTCAACACCAACACCAGTGCAACAAAATCTAAGTGATTTAATCAAAAACACTGATTTAGGAAATATCATTGATAATAATGATGACACTATTTTCTTAGCAGTAAATAAGGCAAATAGTGAAATTATTGATGATTTTTCACAAATTGAAATAACAAAAAAAGTTAATCACTCTGCAACTTTATCAGCGAAACCAGATAGTAAAAGTTACAAAGGTTCAGTTGATATTAAATACAATGTGGTTCCGGCAACAGTGGTTGATTTAAAAATTGAATTAAAACCAACTGTAAGCAGTGCGATAGTTAATAAAGACTATTTGGCACAACTTGACAGTAGTAAAATGACAAATAAAGTTGATACATTTTACTATGCGAATAGTGAAAGTGTTATCACAATGGTTAAACCAACAGATAGCAGTGTGATAACTGGGGTGGTGTATGGTTGTGATGATAAATGAAATAAAACATCACAATCAAGCAACATTGACCCAGCAAAGGGTATTAAACTTGATGGGTCACAACTTGGAGCGGTTCAGGGAAGATATTTAATTGACTTAAAAAACGAACTAGGACAAACAAATACTATTTATTTACAAATTCATAGTGAGAAAGATGAAAAAGCAAAAGCATATTGAAATACTGATAATGGTAAACAGTTTGAACAGTGAGCACAAGACCAAGAACAAGGATACGAAAATATCCGTGGTTATGGTGCTAGTCAGTTAAACAATTTGTTTGAATTATCGAAGACTTGAAAACAAAGTTTAAAACATTTAGACCTAAAATTGGATAACTTTGTTGTTGATAACATTAAAAATGTTACGCAAGATGAAATTGATAAATATAAAACAAAACTATTAACTAGTGTAAAAGAACAAGTTGAAAAGTATGTTCCCGGTGTTGTAGAAAAGACCGACTATGTTATCAGCGTTGATAATCTTGTTGCGGGTGATTGAACTACAAGCAAAGATGTCAAAGTTCAAGCGGTTGATGGTAGTACAAAACTGTTAAGTTTTACTGTTAAAACTATTCCAGTGCAACAAAAAGAAGAAGTAACAGCACTAGCATCAACACCAGTATCAAGTGATAAGGGTGGAAAATCAATTTGAAAAATACTGGGGATAGTTGCTGGTTCGCTGGCGGGTCTTGGTTTGGCGTATTGGTTGTTTAAAAGATTTGTCTTTAATAAATATTTTTTACCAAAAATAAAAAGACGCCGCCATCTTAAATTAGTTGAACAAGTTAGAAAAGAAGAAGCCGAAAAAGACGCTCAAAACAACAAGGGAGGTGAAGAATAATGTTTACTGGCGACAGAAACAAGCATACGAAGAACTTATAAAGGAAATCAAATAACAAAAATATAAAAAAACCACACCTATAAATTAGATGTGGTAAAATAATAGTAGTAAGTGATTTGGCTTCCTTACTCGTTAAAATTATATAAAGTGATAGTAATTTATCGGAAAATAAATTACTATCGTGGAAACACTAGCGATCAACTAGCGTTTCCACAGACAATTTTATCATATTTCTTGGTGTTATTTTTTAAGTAACATTGTGAAATATGATATAAATTGTGTTGTGGGAATAGTGCGGTGGTGCTATTCTCTTTTTTATTAAAAGAGAATTCAGAAAGGAATATATATAAATGAAAAAATTATTAAGTATTTTAACAATTTCAACTTTGACAGCAAGCGTTCCCGCACCGTTGTTAGCGAACACAATACAAAATCGTGTCAAACGCGATATTGGTGGAAATACCAAAGATGTCACAACTGGGTTTGATATAAAAATTAAAAACGACTGAAATAAAATTTATGTAAATGATAAGCCATTTAATACTGTTGATAACAAATATTATGTTGCTATATGGGGACGGAATAAATGAAATATTAATAAGTTTAAATATAATGACTGATTAGTTAATATTTCAGAAAATTTAAAAGTTCAATTTAAGACCTTAAGATATTTTGAATCTGATGAATGATCAACAACAGAATATGAATGAGAGAAATTTCCACAATATTTTAAAGGTGTTTATCGTTGGGATGGCGTTGGAGAACCACAAACACCAAAAATTGATAATAATGGAAATATAACTAATTGAATTGTTGATAAAACACCATTTCAACAAGGAATTTTGTTTTCGCTTGTGGATGGTTCAAAAACGGCGACTTGGTCTAATAACGGTATGCGTTTGACAGTTGATGGTGAAACAAACATCAATATCAATAACCCAAATGTTACGGAAGTTTATTGAGATGGTTCTTTGCAACCGCAATCAAGTAAGCAATGGAAAATCAATGTTAAACCCGAAACCACAGCAAAAGACCATAAATTAGTTATCAAATATGATATCAATGGGACAAAATACACAAGTGAAGATATTATGGTGTCGATGTTGGCAAAAATTGACTCAACACCAACACCAGTGCAACAAAATCTAAGTGATTTAATCAAAAACACTGATTTAGGAAATATCATTGATAATAATGATGACACTATTTTCTTAGCAGTAAATAAGGCAAATAGTGAAATTATTGATGATTTTTCACAAATTGAAATAACAAAAAAAGTTAATCACTCTGCAACTTTATCAGCGAAACCAGATAGTAAAAGTTACAAAGGTTCAGTTGATATTAAATACAATGTGGTTCCGGCAACAGTGGTTGATTTAAAAATTGAATTAAAACCAACTGTAAGCAGTGCGATAGTTAATAAAGACTATTTGGCACAACTTGACAGTAGTAAAATGACAAATAAAGTTGATACATTTTACTATGCGAATAGTGAAAGTGTTATCACAATGGTTAAACCAACAGATAGCAGTGTGATAACTGGGGTGGTGTATGGTTGTGATGATAAATGAAATAAAACATCACAATCAAGCAACATTGACCCAGCAAAGGGTATTAAACTTGATGGGTCACAACTTGGAGCGGTTCAGGGAAGATATTTAATTGACTTAAAAAACGAACTAGGACAAACAAATACTATTTATTTACAAATTCATAGTGAGAAAGATGAAAAAGCAAAAGCATATTGAAATACTGATAATGGTAAACAGTTTGAACAGTGAGCACAAGACCAAGAACAAGGATACGAAAATATCCGTGGTTCTAGTGCTAGTCAATTGAATAATTTGTTTGAATTATCGAAGACTTGAAAACAAAGTTTAAAACATTTAGACCTAAAATTAGATAACTTTGTTGTTGATAACATTAAAAATGTTAGTCAAGATGAAATTGATAACTATAAAACAAAACTGCTTGCTAGTGTAAAAGCCCAAGTTGAAAAGTATGTTCCCGGTGTTGTAGAAAAGACCGACTATGTTATCAGCGTTGATAATCTTGTTGCGGGTGATTGAACTACAAGCAAAGATGTCAAAGTTCAAGCGGTTGATGGTAGTACAAAACTGTTAAGTTTTACTGTTAAAACTATTCCAGTGCAACAAAAAGAAGAAGTAACAGCACTAGCATCAACACCAGTATCAAGTGATAAGGGTGGAAAATCAATTTGAAAAATACTGGGGATAGTTGCTGGTTCGCTGGCGGGTCTTGGTTTGGCGTATTGGTTGTTTAAAAGATTTGTCTTTAATAAATATTTTTTACCAAAAATAAAAAGACGCCGCCATCTTAAATTAGTTGAACAAGTTAGAAAAGAAGAAGCCGAAAAAGACGCTCAAAACAACAAGGGAGGTGAAGAATAATGATGACTTTGTTAGCGACAAGTGGGGTCGATGACTTACTTAACAAAATTTTAGGTATCGCAATGCCGGTGTTAATTGCCATCGCAGTTGTATCCGCAATTATTATGATTGGTGTTTATGCGATTGGGGGTAAATTTAACGCTGATAGTGGCAACCGCAAAGAAACAATTAAAAAAGTGATGTGGGTTTTAATTTGCTTGTTAATTGTTATTCTTGCGAGTGCGGTTGTCTTGGCGTTTAAAGATACTATCGCCCCAATCACAAGTTAGGTGGTGTAATTATGTTGTTACGAAAACGAAAACAAGATAATTTAACGGTTATAAAATCAAAAAAACCAATTTTAAAACAAGGGTTAGAGCGATTTGTAGCATATTATTTTAAAAAAATATTTACAATATTAGCAATTGCGATGATACCCTTGTTAATTATTGGTTGTATTGTGATTGCAATATTATCGGCGATATTGTGGTTTTTGCCAAATACTGAAACATCAAGTAACATTCAAACAGTTTTCTCTAATACTTTGAATGTTGAAACAGTAGAAACAACTGGCGGGTCAAACATAATGGGGAGCATTATTGGCTGAGCGATAAATAGTTTTTGTGCTATTTTGTATCTTATTTTTATCAAACCGATTGTTTGATTGCTAGGTGGAATGCAAGATGTCGTCTACTTTATTGGTGGGGGAGCTTTAAGCGAACAATTATTTAGTATGAATAATATTAGCACGATATATTGATTGCTGTTTGGTATTGCGATGGCAATGTTTATTGTCATTATTGGCACAAAAGCGATTGCGTGAATGTATAACAATCGCCGCCACGAAATGAAAGCAGCGATAACAAATGTTCTTATTATCATTATTGCTATTCCGCTAATACCGACATTGTTTATTATGGCAAATACAATTATGACAATGATTGTTAAATTGTTTTTGCAAAATGCTCCGATTGATACAAATAATATTGCTTTGGCGATTTTTAATAGTAGTTTTATGAATGGTGTTCATCATTTTAGTTATATTCCCGTTTCGTGGACATTTTCAGATAGTGGTAATTTTAGTTATATTATTTGTTTGGTCTCGGAGTGTTTTATGGTTTATATTATGTTTACTGTTTGTATGTTTTTGTTTTGGCGGGTAATTGAATTGTTTATCTTATTGTGTTATTCGCCCGTGGTGGTTGTAATGAGTGTCGCCGACCAAGGACAACAATTTCGTAATTGAAAAGATATGGTCTTTGGGCGATTTATAAGTTATGCCTTTATGTTTATAACTTATAACATATTTATTATGAGTATTGCGGTGTTAGGGCAAGTGGCAACATTTATGCCAAATTCTTTATCGCAACCAATCTTTATCTTACTTGGTATTTTTGCTTTTGGGTTTGCCGTTGCAAAATCACCACAAATTATAACGAGTTTAATTGGTGGTAATACAGCGATGAGCGATAGTATCGGTAATCTGATGTCCTTTGGAATGGCAACTAACCTTGCCAAAATTGGGGGAAAATTCGCGTGAAAATCGGGTAAATTTGCTGCTCGCAATACAATTGGTAAACCAATTGGTTTAACCCAAGGGATAAGTCACGCGATGAAAAGTGGTACACCATTTAAAGAAGCAACAGCAGGAACTTTATTCGGTGGTTTTAACCCTAATACGGGTGGTGTTGCGGGTGCATTTGCTGGTCAAGCAATTAAAACCAAAGATAAAGTTATGACAAATATCAGTGATTATCAAGCATTCAATGAACAACGAAACCAGAAAAACAATAAAGATAGTGTTTTAGAGAAAGCAAGCACTAAAACAACAAAGAAAGATAAAGGAGACAAAAACAATGGAAAATAACACAAAAATAATCACTAAAAAAGCAAGTAAAGTACGATTTACTGTCTCAAATGTTTTGGGCGGAATTGGTTGACCAGAACTTTTTATTATTTTTGTTGGCGTTGTTTTGATAACTTTATCTTTGACTTTGCTTGCAAAATTATCGCTAATTGCGGGAATTATTAGTGCTATTGTATTTGCTGTTTTGAATATCTTTTTCATAACACCAAATAAAAACGGTGATAAACTATATTATGTTATTTTTATTGCCCTTGGTTTTTTATTTAAACCAAAAAAACACAACATAGAAAATGATAGCGAAATACAAATTATCAATAACCGTGTTGTTTTTGATAATAAACAAATTCTTATTTATAAAATAAATGCTGTTGATTTAACATTGTCAACGCAAGAAGAACGCAATACACCGATTTATGACTTTTCAAATTATTTGCGTGCCTTAAATTTTGATTTTGAAATCATCAAAATTGATAGTAAGTTGAATTTTGACAAAAATAAAAACTATCTTGCACAGACCTTAAAGCAAGATAGTTTAAAAAATTCACAAAAACATCAATTAAATAATTTTTTGTCGATGTCTGAATACTTGGAAAACCAAGATTTAAAGTTAGAACAAAATTATTATTTAATTGTTTTTACAAATAACAATGATAAAAAACTTGAATTATCCTTGTTATCATACAATCAACATCTTTCTTTGACTTTGCCAACAAGCAAAGAAATAAAGAAAATTGTTGATAAAAAGATTATACCAACAAATTCAACAAACTCATCAGTAGCAACATCAATTAAAGAAACTGCAAAATATTTGAAACTGGATAACAATAAATTTGTTAGTTATTTTACTGTTAATCAATTTCCGTTGACTGTTAATGATATGTGATTAAGTAATTTTAGCGAAATAGAAAATGTCAATATTTCTATTCGTGTTCGGCATTTAGACAATATGACAGCGTTTAAATTGCTTGACCGTGCCATCCGAAGAGCACAAGACCAAGAAACTAAAAAAGCAAGTGAAGATATTGAATATAACTTATATTTACAAAACTTTAATGAGTTATTACAACTTATTCAAGTTGGGGGTGAAACCTTGAAAATGGTTTCAATTGTTTTCACTTGCTTTGCTGATAGTAAAACTGATTTAGACCAAGTTGTTTCAAATTTAAAAAATGAAATGATAAGAAATCGTTTTACTATTAATGATTTGACATTTCGCCAGTTTGCAACTTATCAATGTTTGTTATTTAACAATAATGATAAATTAAAAAACATTGAGCAAGAAATGGCGACCATTACTCTTGCGAGTGCTTGACCGTTTCCAACTAAACCGTTAAATGATCCACAAGGACTAATAATTGGGGAAAATGAACAACTACAACCAATCATATTTGACATCAAAACCAAGTCATCAATAAGAGCAAGTCAT
The DNA here is from genome assembly GCF_000236085.2 of Spiroplasma melliferum KC3. Taxonomy (NCBI): domain Bacteria; kingdom Bacillati; phylum Mycoplasmatota; class Mollicutes; order Entomoplasmatales; family Spiroplasmataceae; genus Spiroplasma; species Spiroplasma melliferum. Next base: position 20,613 of record NZ_AGBZ02000005.1, read on the forward strand.
AACGCTTTTATTGTGGGTCAGATGGGGTTTGGAAAAACATTTAATGTTAAAAAACAATTAAATTGATTATATTGTAATAACACAAAAATCTATATTATTGACCCCCAACGCGAATATGGTGGTTTTGCCAATTATCACGGTGGGGAAATTATTGAATTTGGTAATAACCCAAAGGCAAAAATTAACCCCTTAGAAATCTTTACTGATAATTTTTCCGAACATATTTTGTTGTTAGAACAATGGTTTAAAAATTTGTATAGTGATTTAACAAATATTGACCTTGCTAAATTGCAAGAATATATTATTCAGTTGTATAAAAACTTTAAAATTACTGCTGATACAAATTTAAGTAAATTAACTCGAAAAGATTATCCAATTTTAAATGATTTATATAAATTGGTATATCAAAAAGAACAAGATACTTTGTTAGAAAAAATGTTGTGAAAACTAACCAAAGGAGCAGATGGCACATTGTTTAATGGTGTTAGTACCTTAGAAATTAAAAGCGACTTGATTGTTTTTGATATTTACAATATGGCAAAATCAAAAACAATTGCTAACGCACAAATGTATTTGTTGTTAGCGTTGCTTGACCGTGTTATGAAAAAGAATAAGAAAAATAATTTAACCTTTCCACCGGAAGAACAAAGTTGAGTTTGTATTGCGGTGGATGAAGCACATTTATTAATTAACCAAGATAATCTGCTTGCCCTTAATTATTTATTTACTTTATCGAAAACTTGTCGTAAATTTAACGGAATTTTATATATTTTAACGCAAAGCATTGGCGACTTTACCCAGCACGGAGAAAATGTTAAACGCCAAGCGCAGGGAATAATTGAACAGTGTACTTATCAATTTATTCATCACTTGAATTCAATTGGTTTGCAAAATTATACTGAATTATTGACTGATAACAATATGATAAATGCCTATGAGAAAAATGTTATTTTAACTCCTAAAAAGGGACTGTGTTTGTTTAGTATTAATGATAAACGCTATATTTTGCAAGTTATCGCAACAAGTGAAGAAATCAAAGCAATTGGTACCCAAGAAGACATTAATAATTTAGGAAAGGAAATATAGTTTATGGAAACAAAACAAAACGAATGAATAACAGTTAACATTTTGGCACGCAGAAAACTAAAACGCGAAACCGAGAAAGCCGTTTTATTTTCTATTCCTAAACATAAAGGTTTGTCGGTGTGAATTAATAAAAAATGTATTCACGCTTTGCGTAACGGAAAAGTGTTTGCTGTTGGTGTTAAAAAGAATGATGAATATACAATATGAACATATGACCCTGATAGCAAGCAACATTTAAAAAGTGAGATATGACAAGGTCAACACTTAATCAATTTGTATCAAAATGAATTTAAAAAAATTGTTGCTTGACTTAACAAACAACAATCGCTAAATAAATAAAATCGTTTATAACGCATTGAGTTGATATCTTATTCGTTAAAATAACGTTCGATGCGCCACAGAGGACGATTTTTTTATAGAAAGGTAGGTGTTTAAAATGTGAAAAAAAATTAAAAATTGGCGCGATAAAAATATTAGCAATAAAATTTTTTATTGATTTATTTTTATTTTAGTAATACCGTTTATGCTTGTATGTTTGATAAATTGTGCTTCGGCAATTATTATTATGTTTTTAAAATACCATACACTAGATTTTAAAAACTTTTATATTGCTTATGCTGATAAATACAGTTGGTTAATTTCAATTGTTTTGTTTATTATTGCATTCTTATTTTTCTTGTGATTTTATGTAAGTCATAAAATAGATAATATGGATAGTCCTAAAACAAAACAACAAAAATCAAACAAAGCAAGTGATAAAGAATTTAAAACATTACAGTTAAAAATGCTTGCGCTTAATAATAGGTATGGTATTCCAAAAAATAATTTAACTCAACATACTTTATTGGTTGGTACAACTGGGAGTGGTAAAACAACAACATTAATGTTTTTAGTAAAACAATTAACTCAAATATTTAAACAGACCACAATAATAATTGATGGTAAGGGGGATATTGATTTAATTAATAAAGTTAAACAACTAGACCCTAGTGCCTTTGTTTGAGAAATTGGTGGCACAACGGAATATAATCCGTTTGCGACAAAAGATAGTGTTGTATTATCTGATAAGATAATGTCGTTGTTTGATTTTTCCGAACCGCATTATGAAGCATTGGTAAATGATTATGTGTTGATTTTAACCGAAACATTAATTAATAAAAATATTGATTTAACATTAGAAAATATTATTAAATATTTTGATATTTCAGAATTAAAACAATTAATTAGTAAAAAAAACAGCAATTATGAATATTTAGAAAAAATCAATGAAGATGATATATTAGGTATGCGTTCGCGCTTGAATGTTTATCGCCAACAGTTAAAAATAAGTATCGGTATTAATAACAACTTATTAGAATTGATTACTAAACATAAAACGATTTTGTTTAGTATTAATTCGTTGATGTATCCCAAATTGGCGGGTTCTGTCGGAAAAATCATTATCCAAGACTTAAAAGAATTAACCACCCTAAAATCAGTTAATCAAAAAATTAACATTGTATTAGATGAGTTTAATGTCTTTGCAAGTGAAACCATTGTCAACTTGATAAATAAGTCGCGTAGTTTTAATTATCAATGTTTTTTGTCTTTCCAAACAATCAATGATTT
>NZ_AGBZ02000006.1:0-14463 GCF_000236085.2 Spiroplasma melliferum KC3
AAAAATTTGTATAGTGATTTAACAAATATTGACCTTGCTAAATTGCAAGAATATATTATTCAGTTGTATAAAAACTTTAAAATTACTGCTGATACAAATTTAAGTAAATTAACTCGAAAAGATTATCCAATTTTAAATGATTTATATAAATTGGTATATCAAAAAGAACAAGATACTTTGTTAGAAAAAATGTTGTGAAAACTAACCAAAGGAGCAGATGGCACATTGTTTAATGGTGTTAGTACCTTAGAAATTAAAAGCGACTTGATTGTTTTTGATATTTACAATATGGCAAAATCAAAAACAATTGCTAACGCACAAATGTATTTGTTGTTAGCGTTGCTTGACCGTGTTATGAAAAAGAATAAGAAAAATAATTTAACCTTGCCACCGGAAGAACAAAGTTGAGTTTGTATTGCGGTGGATGAAGCACATTTATTAATTAACCAAGATAATCTGCTTGCCCTTAATTATTTATTTACTTTATCGAAAACTTGTCGTAAATTTAACGGAATTTTATATATTTTAACGCAAAGCATTGGCGACTTTACCCAGCACGGAGAAAATGTTAAACGCCAAGCGCAGGGAATAATTGAACAGTGTACTTATCAATTTATTCATCACTTGAATTCAATTGGTTTGCAAAATTATACTGAATTATTGACTGATAACAATATGATAAATGCCTATGAGAAAAATGTTATTTTAACTCCTAAAAAGGGACTGTGTTTGTTTAGTATTAATGATAAACGCTATATTTTGCAAGTTATCGCAACAAGTGAAGAAATCAAAGCAATTGGTACCCAAGAAGACATTAATAATTTAGGAAAGGAAATATAGTTTATGGAAACAAAACAAAACGAATGAATAACAGTTAACATTTTGGCACGCAGAAAACTAAAACGCGAAACCGAGAAAGCCGTTTTATTTTCTATTCCTAAACATAAAGGTTTGTCGGTGTGAATTAATAAAAAATGTATTCACGCTTTGCGTAACGGAAAAGTGTTTGCTGTTGGTGTTAAAAAGAATGATGAATATACAATATGAACATATGACCCTGATAGCAAGCAACATTTAAAAAGTGAGATATGACAAGGTCAACACTTAATCAATTTGTATCAAAATGAATTTAAAAAAATTGTTGCTTGACTTAACAAACAACAATCGCTAAATAAATAAAATCGTTTATAACGCATTGAGTTGATATCTTATTCGTTAAAATAACGTTCGATGCGCCACAGAGGACGATTTTTTTATAGAAAGGTAGGTGTTTAAAATGTGAAAAAAAATTAAAAATTGGCGCGATAAAAATATTAGCAATAAAATTTTTTATTGATTTATTTTTATTTTAGTAATACCGTTTATGCTTGTATGTTTGATAAATTGTGCTTCGGCAATTATTATTATGTTTTTAAAATACCATACACTAGATTTTAAAAACTTTTATATTGCTTATGCTGATAAATACAGTTGGTTAATTTCAATTGTTTTGTTTATTATTGCATTCTTATTTTTCTTGTGATTTTATGTAAGTCATAAAATAGATAATATGGATAGTCCTAAAACAAAACAACAAAAATCAAACAAAGCAAGTGATAAAGAATTTAAAACATTACAGTTAAAAATGCTTGCGCTTAATAATAGGTATGGTATTCCAAAAAATAATTTAACTCAACATACTTTATTGGTTGGTACAACTGGGAGTGGTAAAACAACAACATTAATGTTTTTAGTAAAACAATTAACTCAAATATTTAAACAGACCACAATAATAATTGATGGTAAGGGGGATATTGATTTAATTAATAAAGTTAAACAACTAGACCCTAGTGCCTTTGTTTGAGAAATTGGTGGCACAACGGAATATAATCCGTTTGCGACAAAAGATAGTGTTGTATTATCTGATAAGATAATGTCGTTGTTTGATTTTTCCGAACCGCATTATGAAGCATTGGTAAATGATTATGTGTTGATTTTAACCGAAACATTAATTAATAAAAATATTGATTTAACATTAGAAAATATTATTAAATATTTTGATATTTCAGAATTAAAACAATTAATTAGTAAAAAAAACAGCAATTATGAATATTTAGAAAAAATCAATGAAGATGATATATTAGGTATGCGTTCGCGCTTGAATGTTTATCGCCAACAGTTAAAAATAAGTATCGGTATTAATAACAACTTATTAGAATTGATTACTAAACATAAAACGATTTTGTTTAGTATTAATTCGTTGATGTATCCCAAATTGGCGGGTTCTGTCGGAAAAATCATTATCCAAGACTTAAAAGAATTAACCACCCTAAAATCAGTTAATCAAAAAATTAACATTGTATTAGATGAGTTTAATGTCTTTGCAAGTGAAACCATTGTCAACTTGATAAATAAGTCGCGTAGTTTTAATTATCAATGTTTTTTGTCTTTCCAAACAATCAACGACCTAAAAACAAACAATATGAATTTAACAGACACTATTTTCGGAAATGTTAGCACTATTGTTTGTCATAACATTAAAGACCCGAACACGGCGGAATATGTCGCTAGTGTCTTTGGTACCCAAGAAACCGAAAAACTAACTCGTCAACTTGACTTTAAAAACAACACCGCTGATATGGGTTCAGTGCGTGCGGTGGATGAGTTTATTGTTCACCCGAACGACCTTAAAACCCTTAAAATTGGTGAATGCTATTTTAAAACCACTCTTTCGAGTGGCAAGTTATTTATTAAAAAAATTGCGGTTGACCCTACTTGTTTAGATGGTTTAATTCAACACTTAAACAAATAAAAATTATGTTATAATTTGATAGACACTTATTACAAATTCCTTAATATCAAAGGTTCCAGTGTCATTTACTTTAACTTGTTTTTATAACATAAATAAATTTTACATTTTTAAAATGCAAATAGAAAACACCTTAGTAAAATAAGGTGTTTTTGTTTCTTAAAATTTATTGATAAATTTATTTATTTGTTGTACAATATAAATGTTAGCGTTAAAAACGCTAGGGCAATTTAAAAATGGAAACACAACAAATTTTGAACTAAACTGTGTTTCCACAGACAATTTTAACATATTTTATTTAACTTAAAATGTGTTGTATCAATTATTATAATGTTTGTGGAAATAGCGGTCTGTTATTTCCCTTTTTATTTGTTTTCGCAAAGGAGTGATAAAAAATATTTTATCCGCACATTTGTGATAGAATTAAAACAACTAAATAAAAGAAAAATGACTTTGGGGTCATTCTTCTATACACCTATTAAGGGTCTAGTCAACCGCTTAACTAGGGTTAATATATAATTTAACTGAACCGCACAGTTGTGGTGGTTCTTGGTTAAATTATAACATTTTTTAATTTTTGTGTATAGGTAGAATGATAAAAAAGTCATCTACCTATTTTTTTTATTTATGAAAATATTTTATTAGAAAGGAAATAAAAAATGAATCAATTTATCGGAATTGGTAGAACAACCAAAGATATAGAAATTAAACAAACAAGTACTGGGAAAGAATATGCCATATTTCAATTGGCAATAGCACGCCCATATTCAACACAAAAAGAAACTGATTTTATCCCTTGTCAGGTTTGAAATAAACAAGCCGTAGTTTTACAAAAATATTGTCAAAAAGGTTCTCAAATTGCAATTACGGGCATTTTGCAATCTTTTAAAAATAAAGAAGATAAAACACAGTGAATAGTCCAAGTATCTAATTATGAATTTTTACATACAAATAATGACTTAAAAAAAGATATTTTACTATCTGAAAAATCAAATGAAATTATTGCCGAAGAGCAAGCAAATTATAGTTCAGAAGATATTAAAGAATTATTCAATGGTGATGATGCCATTTTATGAGATTAAAATTTCATCTATAATATCAATATTTTTTAACCTAAAATTATCGTTGAAACCAACCAAAAGAATATGATTCTACATTTTGGAAAATATCAACGCTGATAAGGGGCTTAAATACGGTTAAAACCGCAGAAAGGAGCATATTATTATGCAACAATTACAAAAAGAAGAACAAGTCAATTACCACTTTGTTGAGATAAATGGGTTGAACTATAAAGTTATTAATCAACTTGATGAGAAAAAACATGTTTCTAATTTTTACTTACCGAAAAAATTAGTTCGCCAACACCCTACCCGCAAAGACAGTTATAAAGTCAAAATTTATGACAAATTTATTTGTGTACCAAAAATAATGTGTTTTATTGATAAAACTGGTAAATATTTTTTGGTTGGGATTGATATGTTTTTTACCTACTGAATTTATAACACGCGTGATAATAACAAATATCGCTTGGCCGGTTATCAAGCAATTAAAGACACTGCAATTAAAGAATTGCATTATTTAACTGTGTCTGCTAGAAGATACGAAAAAGAACAAGCAACAAACCCATTTTTAAGTGGGTTAACTTACCAACAAGCACGCGAACAAATTTGCGCTGAAAGCGACAAATTAAAAGCAGAATACCAAACTTATGTACAAAGTAAGTATTCTGCTAATAACATTAAAAAATCATCAAACAGAGAAAATAATTCTCTTATTGATAAGTTTAACACACACTATGAAAAAAACAAGGGTGATCCACCAAAATTATCCGAAGAAGAACTCGACCAATTATTAGTGGAATTAGACAACTTAGACTAACTCCCCTATCGAGTTCTTCACTCCCCTATCAAAAAAAGTATAAGAACTTGCGTAAAACCACAGATGTAGCAAGACAACGAATAAACAAAATTAAGATATGGTCATTATCATATCGTTTTTGCTATTTGGTAAATCACCTATTTTTATTATCATTTTTCTTCCAATATATAACCAAAATAAATACCATTACTATATCAAAACAACATAATTAATAAATTTTACATACTTTCTTAAATAAATTTAGCGGTAATTTTATTTAAAAAATACTAATATATAGTATAATTAAATAAATTAATATTAAACTTTTATTAGTTTATTTAATTTTTTATTATGCTGCGGAACTACAAGCATTTTGGCACGCCAAGCACCCCAAACCCCGCACTCCCAACGTTGTTGATAGCACGGGGTTTGGGCTTAATGCTTGTAGTTCCGCAGTGGTGGTTATTTATTGGTTGTATTAATTACAATTAATACAACCAATAAATAACCACCTAGTTCCTTTTTTCTTTTTGCCCGAGCCCTTAAAAGAAAAAAGCGAACACAAAAAAGAAAAAACCCCACCCTGTTAGTATGACAACGGTGGTTGGTAAGGAGTTGATATTATATGGGTGAACAAGAAAAAATATTGCTGTTGATAAATAGTTGGGGATATTTAAACACCGAACAAATTAGTTTACTTTTAAATAAAAAAGAAAATGGTACATATAAATTTATTATGAAATTAGTTAGTAATAAGTTTTTAAATGTTGATACATTGCCGAAGAAAAATTATTATACTTTAACTAGTAAAGCACAAAGTCATTTAGGACGTGAGCATAAAAAAAACATTAAAGTTAATTACTATGAACTTGCCCACCAAGATATGCTTATCAAATGACTTTGTAGTCAAACCGATATCGAGCACAACCAACTGATACTGTTCGTAATTTGTTGAGTAAAGAAGGTTTAATATGACAGAAAGTTTAAAAATTTTAGATTTATTAAATAAATGAGGATATTTAACAGCCGAGCAAATTGCATTGCTGTTAAATAAACCGATTGAAAGTGCAAAAACTAATTTAAAAACATTACAGAAAAAACAACTTTACAAAATAGATAAAACCACTCGCAAAAACATTTATTTCCTTTCGCATAAGGGTAATACTTTTGTTGGGCGAGTTCATAAAAAAAACATTAAAGTTAATTACTATGAACTTGCCCACCAAGATATGCTTATCAAATGACTTTGTAGTCAAACCGATATCGAGCACTACCAAACTGAGCGGGAGTTGAAAATGGAAAATGGTAATCTCAATGCTTACCCTGATTTAATCATCACTAAAAACGATGATAGCGAAATTTATGTTGAATTTGAGCGCACCCAAAAATCGCCCAGTCGCTTTAAGAAAAAGTTAGACGGACATACTAAATGATTACGTAATGGCGGGCAAATATATTGAATTACCCCAACGCAAACACTTGCTAACTGAATACAGCGGCAAATTGACAAAGATGACTTTAAAATAGAACTGCAACAAGTTATTATTTGATCCACACAATAACTATGCGCGACAAGAACCAAACACCTACGAAATATGAAACAATTAATAAAGTATTTGTTTTTGTCACAAAATATGATAATATTAATTTGGAACAAATAAAAAAGTGAGAGTTAACCACTCCACTATCTATCTAATTATCCTATTCGGATAATTTTTTAATTATGTAAATAATTTGTAATAGTAGCGTGATTATTTTAAGAATGTCACAAATGATTTGTAACAATTAGAATTTACATATTAATAAAAAAGGGAGTGATATTTAATGTTTGACTTAAATTGAAGTGCTGTCATTTCTTTAAAATATGAAGATGATGAATTTTATTTATTGTGGCAATATTATCGAAATGGTAAAAATAAAATTACGGAAAAACAAAAAGATTATATTAAAAATTTGTTTTATCAGTATTATATTCCGAATACGGAACGCCAATTTGAATACTTGGAAAATAAACTAAATGAATTAAATACTCGCAGTGCTAGTGCAATTATTAACGGTTTACTACAAAAAGATAAACGATTAATTGCTCTGCTTGTAAAATATTTAGAGCAATTTAAACCGAATAATTTAACCTAGTCCCCTATTATAAAACCCTTATTTTATAAGGGTTTTTTGTTGTTTGTTTTCCTATCGTCGTCTGTGGCGCATCGAACGTTATTTTTGCGGGTAAATGGTAATAAAAATATAAATATTTAAGTAATTTATTAATATTTATATTTTTTGTGTATTATTATGTATTAATGTGTATAATATTTATGTATTAGTACTTATTAATACACACTAGTAAGTATTATAATTAAAAATGAAAGGAGAATAAAAATGAAAAAAATAACATTTGCTAACAGTAAGGGTGGAGTTGGCAAAACCACATTAACAATTAATGTTGCTCAATTATTATCCCAAATTGGAAAAAAAGTTTTATTATTTGACTTTGACCCGCAATCTAATTTAACAAATACTTTGTTAGAAAATCCGATTGATACAAATAATATAACTAAATGAATTTTGGGAGCAGATAAAGATGACTTAATTTCAACAATTTTAGAAACTAGAATATCAAATATTTTTTTAGTACCATCATATTCCAAAATGGTTTTAGAAACAAATAATATAGTTTTAAATCAACCTAATTCGGAATTTAAATTTAAAATGAATTTAGAAGAAATTGAAAAAATATTAATTAATAAATTTGATTATATATTTTTTGATACATATCCATCTATGAATACAATTTTATTAAATGTTTTATTAGCATCAGATGAAATTATTGTTCCAATTGAACCACATTCATATAGTTTTGAAGGTATTACAACTATGTTTAAACCTTATTTAGAAACAATAAATAATTCTAAAAAAATGGGAATGAATATAAAAAATAATATTAATTATTATGTTTTAAATAAAATTCAAAAAAACAAACTACATCAAAGTGTTTTTGAACTTATTTCCCAAAATGAAATTGGTAAAAAATTGTTAGATACACATATCCCCTTATCTGCTACTAAGCAAAAAGAAACAATGTTGCTTAAATTCGCCGCCATAACCAATAACAACCCAATTTATAAGTTAGTTATGGAATTAACTAATAAAGGAGTGATTTAATTATGAATAATAAATTACTTGCTTCACTGAAAAATAAAATTGATAGTAGTGCTAGTCAAATACCAAAAGAAGAAAGTTTTAATGAAATAAAAAAAGAAATAATTTATTCTGAAATTAAAGATGAAACAAAAATTGTCAGAAAAAATATTTCAATAACTTTAAAACAACAAAAAATGATAAATGAAATGTCAAAAAATAATTATGAAATTAATTTATCATCTATTGCTCGACGAGAAATTGAAAAAATATATAATGAATTTAAATTGAAAAAATAAACAAGTCTTAAAAAAAGAAGAAACAAAAAATAAAAAAAAAGCGAAAGAAGATAAAATAACAATGAAAAAAGCAGATAATAAAGACACTATCAATCATAATTTAATGATTGTTGATGTTGATTTACAAAAATGTTTGAATTGTAGTTTTATTACTCAAAAAATCGATGATGAGTGATTTACAATCAACACAGGGGATAAAAACTGTGGTAAATAACAAAAATATAAAAAAACCACACCTATAAATTAGATGTGGTAAAATAATAGTAGTAAGTGATTTGGCTTCCTTACTCGTTAAAATTATATAAAGTGATAGTAATTTATTGTTCAGATAAATTACTATCGTGGAAACACTAGAAGCAAACTAGCGTTTCCACAGACAATTTTATCATATTTCTTGGTGTTATTTTTTAAGTAACATTGTGAAATATGATATAAATTGTGTTGTGGGAATAGTGCGGTGGTGCTATTCTCTTTTTTATTAAAAGAGAATTCAGAAAGGAATATATATAAATGAAAAAATTATTAAGTATCTTAACCATAACAACCTTGACAGCGAGCGTTCCTGCTCCGTTGCTTGCCAACACACCCTTAACTCGCAATAAACGCGATGTTGGGACAACTGCCAAAGATGTCACAAATAATTACTGAACTTTTATTGCTAGTATAAGTAAAGAAGATGCTACAAAAAACAAAGATAAATATTATTTTGTTATTTATAAAAATAAAGGTGAAAGTAATTGACAAATATATAAGATGCAAATGGGAAAACCAAACGACAGACCTATTTTTGGTGAAACCGTTGAAAGTCATAAAGCATTTTATCGTTGGGATGGTGTTGGCGAACCTAATTTACCAGAAATAAATTCATTAACTGGTGAAATTATAAATTGAAAAGGTTTTGATATAAAAATAAAAGAAAAATATGGAAAAGAAAATATTGTTGTGTGAAATGGAATAAATGCAAGGGGAGATAATAATTTTTATTTTATTATTTGACGTGGTAGAAAAAGTGATAAATGAGAAATCGTAAAATATAAAAACATAGGTCTAAATACTTCAAATACAATAATTGCAACATCTAAAACTGGTGCTGAATTAGATAGAGTAAGTCATAATTTTAGTTTTAGTAATGGTAGTGAATGAGCAGATGCCAAAAATGATGATGGTACATATTTTAAATCAGTTTATCGTTGGGATGGAGTTGGTGAACCTAATTTACCAGAAATAAATCCTAACACTGGAAATATAACAAACTGAAAACAACCAACGAAAAATGATTTTCAACAAGGAATTTTGTTTTCGCTTGTGGATGGTTCAAAAACGGCGACTTGGTCTAATAACGGTATGCGTTTGACAGTTGATGGTGAAACAAACATCAATATCAATAACCCAAATGTTACGGAAGTTTATTGAGATGGTTCTTTGCAACCGCAATTAAGTAAACAATGGAAAATCAATGTTAAACCCGAAACTGCACCACGAGATCATAAGTTAGTTATCAAATACAATATCAATGGGACAAAATACACAAGTGAAGATATTATGGTGTCGATGTTGGCAAAAATTGACTCAACACCAACACCAGTGCAACAAAATCTAAGTGATTTAATCAAAAACACTGATTTAGGAAATATCATTGATAATAATGATGACACTATTTTCTTAGCAGTAAATAAGGCAAATAGTGAAATTATTGATGATTTTTCACAAATTGAAATAACAAAAAAAGTTAATCACTCTGCAACTTTATCAGCGAAACCAGATAGTAAAAGTTACAAAGGTTCAGTTGATATTAAATACAATGTGGTTCCGGCAACAGTGGTTGATTTAAAAATTGAATTAAAACCAACTGTAAGCAGTGCGATAGTTAATAAAGACTATTTGGCACAACTTGACAGTAGTAAAATGACAAATAAAGTTGATACATTTTACTATGCGAATAGTGAAAGTGTTATCACAATGGTTAAACCAACAGATAGCAGTGTGATAACTGGGGTGGTGTATGGTTGTGATGATAAATGAAATAAAACATCACAATCAAGCAACATTGACCCAGCAAAGGGTATTAAACTTGATGGGTCACAACTTGGAGCGGTTCAGGGAAGATATTTAATTGACTTAAAAAACGAACTAGGACAAACAAATACTATTTATTTACAAATTCATAGTGAGAAAGATGAAAAAGCAAAAGCATATTGAAATACTGATAATGGTAAACAGTTTGAACAGTGAGCACAAGACCAAGAACAAGGATACGAAAATATCCGTGGTTCTAGTGCTAGTCAATTGAATAATTTGTTTGAATTATCGAAGACTTGAAAACAAAGTTTAAAACATTTAGACCTAAAATTAGATAACTTTGTTGTTGATAACATTAAAAATGTTAGTCAAGATGAAATTGATAACTATAAAACAAAACTGCTTGCTAGTGTAAAAGCCCAAGTTGAAAAGTATGTTCCCGGTGTTGTAGAAAAGACCGACTATGTTATCAGCGTTGATAATCTTGTTGCGGGTGATTGAACTACAAGCAAAGATGTCAAAGTTCAAGCGGTTGATGGTAGTACAAAACTGTTAAGTTTTACTGTTAAAACTATTCCAGTGCAACAAAAAGAAGAAGTAACAGCACTAGCATCAACACCAGTATCAAGTGATAAGGGTGGAAAATCAATTTGAAAAATACTGGGGATAGTTGCTGGTTCGCTGGCGGGTCTTGGTTTGGCGTATTGGTTGTTTAAAAGATTTGTCTTTAATAAATATTTTTTACCAAAAATAAAAAGACGCCGCCATCTTAAATTAGTTGAACAAGTTAGAAAAGAAGAAGCCGAAAAAGACGCTCAAAACAACAAGGGAGGTGAAGAATAATGATGACTTTGTTAGCGACAAGTGGGGTCGATGACTTACTTAACAAAATTTTAGGTATCGCAATGCCGGTGTTAATTGCCATCGCAGTTGTATCCGCAATTATTATGATTGGTGTTTATGCGATTGGGGGTAAATTTAACGCTGATAGTGGCAACCGCAAAGAAACAATTAAAAAAGTGATGTGGGTTTTAATTTGCTTGTTAATTGTTATTCTTGCGAGTGCGGTTGTCTTGGCGTTTAAAGATACTATCGCCCCAATCACAAGTTAGGTGGTGTAATTATGTTGTTACGAAAACGAAAACAAGATAATTTAACGGTTATAAAATCAAAAAAACCAATTTTAAAACAAGGGTTAGAGCGATTTGTAGCATATTATTTTAAAAAAATATTTACAATATTAGCAATTGCGATGATACCCTTGTTAATTATTGGTTGTATTGTGATTGCAATATTATCGGCGATATTGTGGTTTTTGCCAAATACTGAAACATCAAGTAACATTCAAACAGTTTTCTCTAATACTTTGAATGTTGAAACAGTAGAAACAACTGGCGGGTCAAACATAATGGGGAGCATTATTGGCTGAGCGATAAATAGTTTTTGTGCTATTTTGTATCTTATTTTTATCAAACCGATTGTTTGATTGCTAGGTGGAATGCAAGATGTCGTCTACTTTATTGGTGGGGGAGCTTTAAGCGAACAATTATTTAGTATGAATAATATTAGCACGATATATTGATTGCTGTTTGGTATTGCGATGGCAATGTTTATTGTCATTATTGGCACAAAAGCGATTGCGTGAATGTATAACAATCGCCGCCACGAAATGAAAGCAGCGATAACAAATGTTCTTATTATCATTATTGCTATTCCGCTAATACCGACATTGTTTATTATGGCAAATACAATTATGACAATGATTGTTAAATTGTTTTTGCAAAATGCTCCGATTGATACAAATAATATTGCTTTGGCGATTTTTAATAGTAGTTTTATGAATGGTGTTCATCATTTTAGTTATATTCCCGTTTCGTGGACATTTTCAGATAGTGGTAATTTTAGTTATATTATTTGTTTGGTCTCGGAGTGTTTTATGGTTTATATTATGTTTACTGTTTGTATGTTTTTGTTTTGGCGGGTAATTGAATTGTTTATCTTATTGTGTTATTCGCCCGTGGTGGTTGTAATGAGTGTCGCCGACCAAGGACAACAATTTCGTAATTGAAAAGATATGGTCTTTGGGCGATTTATAAGTTATGCCTTTATGTTTATAACTTATAACATATTTATTATGAGTATTGCGGTGTTAGGGCAAGTGGCAACATTTATGCCAAATTCTTTATCGCAACCAATCTTTATCTTACTTGGTATTTTTGCTTTTGGGTTTGCCGTTGCAAAATCACCACAAATTATAACGAGTTTAATTGGTGGTAATACAGCGATGAGCGATAGTATCGGTAATCTGATGTCCTTTGGAATGGCAACTAACCTTGCCAAAATTGGGGGAAAATTCGCGTGAAAATCGGGTAAATTTGCTGCTCGCAATACAATTGGTAAACCAATTGGTTTAACCCAAGGGATAAGTCACGCGATGAAAAGTGGTACACCATTTAAAGAAGCAACAGCAGGAACTTTATTCGGTGGTTTTAACCCTAATACGGGTGGTGTTGCGGGTGCATTTGCTGGTCAAGCAATTAAAACCAAAGATAAAGTTATGACAAATATCAGTGATTATCAAGCATTCAATGAACAACGAAACCAGAAAAACAATAAAGATAGTGTTTTAGAGAAAGCAAGCACTAAAACAACAAAGAAAGATAAAGGAGACAAAAACAATGGAAAATAACACAAAAATAATCACTAAAAAAGCAAGTAAAGTACGATTTACTGTCTCAAATGTTTTGGGCGGAATTGGTTGACCAGAACTTTTTATTATTTTTGTTGGCGTTGTTTTGATAACTTTATCTTTGACTTTGCTTGCAAAATTATCGCTAATTGCGGGAATTATTAGTGCTATTGTATTTGCTGTTTTGAATATCTTTTTCATAACACCAAATAAAAACGGTGATAAACTATATTATGTTATTTTTATTGCCCTTGGTTTTTTATTTAAACCAAAAAAACACAACATAGAAAATGATAGCGAAATACAAATTATCAATAACCGTGTTGTTTTTGATAATAAACAAATTCTTATTTATAAAATAAATGCTGTTGATTTAACATTGTCAACGCAAGAAGAACGCAATACACCGATTTATGACTTTTCAAATTATTTGCGTGCCTTAAATTTTGATTTTGAAATCATCAAAATTGATAGTAAGTTGAATTTTGACAAAAATAAAAACTATCTTGCACAGACCTTAAAGCAAGATAGTTTAAAAAATTCACAAAAACATCAATTAAATAATTTTTTGTCGATGTCTGAATACTTGGAAAACCAAAAATTAAAGTTAGAACAAAATTATTATTTAATTGTTTTTACAAATAACAATGATAAAAAACTTGAATTATCCTTGTTATCATACAATCAACATCTTTCTTTGACTTTGCCAACAAGCAAAGAAATAAAGAAAATTGTTGATAAAAAGATTATACCAACAAATTCAACAAACTCATCAGTAGCAACATCAATTAAAGAAACTGCAAAATATTTGAAACTGGATAACAATAAATTTGTTAGTTATTTTACTGTTAATCAATTTCCGTTGACTGTTAATGATATGTGATTAAGTAATTTTAGCGAAATAGAAAATGTCAATATTTCTATTCGTGTTCGGCATTTAGACAATATGACAGCGTTTAAATTGCTTGACCGTGCCATCCGAAGAGCACAAGACCAAGAAACTAAAAAAGCAAGTGAAGATATTGAATATAACTTATATTTACAAAACTTTAATGAGTTATTACAACTTATTCAAGTTGGGGGTGAAACCTTGAAAATGGTTTCAATTGTTTTCACTTGCTTTGCTGATAGTAAAACTGATTTAGACCAAGTTGTTTCAAATTTAAAAAATGAAATGATAAGAAATCGTTTTACTATTAATGATTTGACATTTCGCCAGTTTGCAACTTATCAATGTTTGTTATTTAACAATAATGATAAATTAAAAAACATTGAGCAAGAAATGGCGACCATTACTCTTGCGAGTGCTTGACCGTTTCCAACTAAACCGTTAAATGATCCACAAGGACTAATAATTGGGGAAAATGAACAACTACAACCAATCATATTTGACATCAAAACCAAGTCATCAATAAGAGCAAGTCATAACGCTTTTATTGTGGGTCAGATGGGGTTTGGAAAAACATTTAATGTTAAAAAACAATTAAATTGATTATATTGTAATACACACAAAAATCTATATTATTGACCCCCAACGCGAATATGGTGGTTTTGCCAATTATCACGGTGGGGAAATTATTGAATTTGGTAATAACCCAAAGGCAAAAATTAACCCCTTAGAAATCTTTACTGATAATTTTTCCGAACATATTTTGTTGTTAGAACAATGGTTT
>NZ_AGBZ02000004.1:0-377901 GCF_000236085.2 Spiroplasma melliferum KC3
TAACCAAAACCATTAATACCCAATTCATCTTTAAATGAACCAATTAAAATTAACCCGACAATCATTAATATAATTCCAATTGTTAAAATACCTATTATTAATTTCCATTTTTTTTGTATCCTAGTTCTTTATACAATTTAATAATTTCATATGTTTCATCATCTTCATTTTTTGATATGTCTAATGCAAAATCAAAAATTATTGATTTCTTTCCTTCTTGTTGAGCTTTAGTTCATGCTTGTTTTCATGATTTCATTTTTAAGTGAGTATCTTCACTTAATTCTCCAACTTTATTAAAGGAAAAAATTCAATTAACTGCTTCTTTTAATAAAGGTTTTTCAACATCTGAAAAGTAATCTAAATTTATGAATTTTTCAGAATTCAAATCTTTTAAATAAAAAATTTTAGTTTTTGAATTATTATTATTTATATTTATATTTTTGCACATAAAATAATTGAATTTACAATTTGGATTATTATCAATATAGTCCATAAAACTTCCTGGAACTGGTCCATTTTCTAAAGCTATAAAATCAGTTCTAAAAAAATGTTCTCCATATTTTTGCGCCATTTTTCATTCTAAAAATGACATAAATTTTAAAACATAAGTTTTATAAATTGTACGATTAATTTTATTTGCTTCAACTAGTAAAAATAAAATAGACATCTCAATTTTTGTTGCTTGTATTTTAGAAATATCTAAATATTCTGCTAATTTTTTATTTATCATATTATGCTCCTCCAATTTAATATTAATTAATATAATTATACATCGTTTATGTCTTTTTATGTTATTTTAATATATCAATTATAAGCAAATAAGTTATTATTAAATTAATAGATTTGTTGAACTTCATATTACAGTTTACATTATTTTGTCAATTTTATTAAAAAATATGTTAATATAAAAATATAAGATTTTTTTCTACTTGCATTTACAATTTTCAACTTAATAAATTATTTTTTAGTACGGTTAAGTGTGATTAAAATAAAATAAAAATTATAAATATTTTAATTTTTAAAAATTTATAATTGATTTTTTATGATTTTTATTATATTATTTGATTAATAAGATTTGTTGCACTTCATTTTACATAATTCCTTATTTTAAAGAAAAATTAGATATTAAAGAATGACACGATAATTTATATGCTGATGCTGTTCAAATATTGAAAGAAAAATATGCTGATAAACTAATGCAAATAGATTTTATTTATATTCCTTATCAAATGACAGAAATGTTAAATGAAGGTTTACGCAATATTTCTTCACGAAAATTACATGAAGTAACAGCATAAAAATAAGTTTTATTTATAAATAAATAGTTATGAAAATAACTATTTTATTTTATTACTTTTACAAAGGCATTAATTACCTTTTAAAAACCCTTATTTTATTGGTAAAAATACGATATAATTTATATTGTTAAACATATAACAATGAGAGGGATATATTATGAGTCAAAACAAGAAATTATTTTATGTTACAACCCCAATTTATTATCCAAGCGCACAATTACATATTGGGCATGCATATACCACGACATTAGCTGATATTCTTAATCGTTATAAAAAAATGGCGGGCTATGAAACTTTCTTTTTAACAGGTAGCGATGAACATGGTGAAAAAATTGAAAAGAAAGCAAAAACTGCGGGAATAACGCCATATCAATTTACAACAATGATTGTTGATAATTTTAAATTATTATGAAATAAATTAGGAATTGAATATTCAAAGTTTATTCGTACGACTGATAAAGAACATGAAGTTGGAGTCCAAAAGATTTTTAGTAAATTATATAATAATGGGGATATTTACTTAGGAGAGTATGAAGGTTTGTATTGTGTTAGTTGTGAAGAATTTTTAACTGAAGCACAAATTGATAAGATAACAAACCAATGTTTAGTTTGCGGTAATAAGCCACAAAAAGTAAAAGAAGAAACATATTTCTTCAAAGTCTCAAAATATAGTCAATTTTTAATTAATTATTATAATAATCATCCCGGTTTTATTGAGCCAGAAGCAAGAAAAAATGAAATGTTAAATAATTTTATTTTACCGGGCTTAACTGATTTATCTGTTACTAGAACAACTTTTTCTTGGGGAATTAAAACATTAGAAAATGATAAACACATTATTTATGTTTGAATTGATGCTTTATCAAATTATTTAACAGCATTAGGTTATTTGTCAAATGATGATGCATTGTTTAATAAATTTTGAAATAATCCGGATGTTGAAATTTTACAATTATTAGGAAAAGAAATTGCTCGGTTTCACACTATTTATTGGCCAAGTATGTTAGAAAGTTTAGGATTACATGCGATAAAAGTTTATTAGGTTGCCGGTTGAATTTTATTTAAAGATACTAAAATGAGTAAATCAATTGGAAATGTTGTTGATCCATTATATTTAATTGATAAATATGGCCGTGATACATTACGGTTTTATTTAGGATATGAAATTCCAACTGAAAATGATGGTAAATTTTCTTATGAAATGTTTTTAGAATCATACAATGCTCATTTAGTCAACAATATCGGGAACTTGGTATCACGAGTAAGTAATATGATTAGCAAATATTTTAATGGACAGTTAGTAAAACAACAACAACAATTGGATAATGTATTAATTGAAAGTTGTGTTCAAGCGGTGCAAAATTATCAACAAGCAATGGATGCTTATCAAATTTCAGAAGGATTAAGCATTATTTTAGAACTATGTAATAAGGCGAATAAATATATTGAAGAAAATAAACCTTGGGAATTAGAAAAAAATAAAAATATGGAGCAATTACATGAAACTTTAGCAAGTTTAGCTTATACTATTATTGTTAGCGCCTTTTTATTGCAGCCAGTTTTAGTTGATAATGCCCAAAAGATTGCCGATTATTTTAATGTTAATTTAACTAATTTAACATTTAAAACAATTTTAATGCAAGAAATCATATATAATAAAACGATAGAGAAAAAAGAAAACTTATTTAATCGTTTTAATGTAGAACAAGAATTAAAACAAATTGAAACAGAATTAAATTAATAAAAGTAATAAAGGAGGGAGTTTAATGAGAAAATATGATGTAATTGTAATTGGTGCTGGTCATGCTGGAGTTGAAGCAAGTTTAGCTGCAGCAAGAATGCAGAAGAAAACATTATTAGTTACTTTGCATAAAGATAAAATTGCATTAATGCCATGTAATCCCTCAATTGGTGGTCCAGCGAAAGGGATTGTTGTTCGTGAAATTGACGCCATCGGTGGTGAAATGGCAAAAGCAGCTGATGCAACAGCTTTGCAAATGAAATTATTAAATTCTTCGCGAGGGCCTGCTGTATGAGCTTTACGTGCTCAATCAGATAAAATTCAATATGCAAAATATATGCAAAAAGTAATTGAAAAGCAAGATAATTTAGATTTATATGAAGGAGCAGTTCAATCCTTATTGGTTGATGATAATAATAATTGTTATGGGGTAATGTTAAAAGATCAAACACAATTTTTTGCCAAAAAAGTTATTTTAACAACAGGAACATATATGCAATCTTTAGTGTTACAAGGAATGACAAAAAAAGCAGAAGGACCTGATGGCGATATTACAACAGCAGGGTTATCAACGCAGTTAAAACATTTAGGGTTTGAATTATTTCGCCTAAAAACTGGCACACCAGCACGAGTTCTTAATACTTCAATTGATTATAGCAAAGCACAACCAGAACCAGGAAGTGATTTGCAACTAGCCTTTTCTTATTCAACAAAAACATTTACACCGTTAGAAGAGCAAGAATTATGTTGATTAATTCATTCAACACCAAAAACACATAGTATTGTGCAAAACAATTTAACAGCATCAGCAATGTACTCTGGGAATGTAAAAGGAACGGGACCACGTTATTGTCCAAGTTTTGAGGATAAAATTGTCCGCTTTGCTGATAAACCACGTCATCAAATATTTTTAGAACCAGAATCAAAGAGTTTAAATACAATTTATGTTCAAGGGTTTTCAACTTCAATGCCAATTGATGTACAAGAAAAGATGCTCCGTTCCTTGCCAGGATTCGAAAATGTTGAAGTTTTAAAATGAGCTTATGCAATTGAATATGATGCGGTTGTACCAACACAGTTAAAACATACATTAGAAACAAAAAAAATTAAAAATTTATATACAGCAGGTCAAATCAATGGAACAAGTGGATATGAAGAAGCTGCTTGTCAAGGTTTAATGGCTGGAATTAATGCTGTTTTAAGTATTGATCAAAAAGAACCTTTCATTTTACGTCGTGATCAAGCTTATATTGGAGTATTAATTGATGATTTAATTACAAAAGGAACGGAAGAACCTTATCGTTTATTAACTTCCCGTGCCGAATATCGCTTATTATTGCGGAATGATAATGCTGAAGAACGGTTAAAAAATTATGCTTATCAATTAGGTTTAATTGATCAAAAAAGTTGAACAGAATATCAAAATAATGTGCAAAGTTATAATGAAGTAATGCAATTATTAAAAGAAACTTATTTCACGGCAAAATCACCATTAATTCAAAAGTTAGCTAACTTAGGTGTTGCCAAGATTACAGAACGCATTTCTGGTTATAATTTATTAAAACGACCAAATATTGAGTTAAAATATTTAGAGGAGGAGTTACCACCGTTAAATAATTTAAAATCATTTTTAAAACAAAACTTATTAATTAATATTCGCTTTGAAGGATATATAAAAAAAGAACAAGAAATTGCTTTAAAAACAATTAAGTTGGAAAATAAATTAATTCCGGCTAATTTAAATTATGACTTAGTAGATAACTTAGCACTTGAAGCACGAGAAAAATTTAAAAAGATTCGACCAATTTCAATTGGTCAAGCAAATCGAATTTCAGGAATCAATCCAGCTGATATTCAAATGCTTTTGTTTCATTTAAAAAAAATGGAATTGGATGCAAATAGATAAGAGGGTGAAGTATGAAATTATATAATACTTTGACTCGTAATTTTACAGATTATAGTCAAACAAAAAAAATTAATATTTATGGTTGTGGACCAACTGTCTATAATTACATTCATATTGGTAATGCTCGCGCAATTATTACTGTTGATTTATTAGTTAGTTTTTTACAATTTCAACAAATTGAGGTTAATTATATTCAAAATTATACGGATATTGATGATAAGATTATTGCTAAAGCAGCAGCAGAACATAAAACTGAACAAGAGATTGCAGAATTTTATATTAAAGCTTTTGAAGAAGATGTTTTTAATTTAAATGTTAGAACACCAACTAAGCGAGTACGAGTAACAGACCATGTTAAAGATATTGTTACTTTTATTCAAAAATTAGTTAAAATTAATGCTGCATATGAAGTTAATGGTAGTGTATATTTTGATATTGCAAAATATCAAACACAATATGGACAATTAGCTAATAAAAAAATTTCAGAATTAGAAGCTAATGCTCGAATTGAACATGATGCTAACAAACATAGTCAATATGACTTTGCATTATGAAAGCAAACAACAGAAGGGATTTCTTTCCCCTTTTATGATCAAAAAGGTAAATTATATCAAGGTCGTCCAGGATGACATACGGAATGTGCTGTCTTAATTGATAAATTTTTTCATAAAGAAACAATTGACATTCATGCCGGAGGAATTGATTTAGTTTTTCCTCATCATGAAAATGAACGAATTCAATTTTTCGCAAAAAATAATAAGGAAATTGCAAAAATTTGAATGCATAATGGGCATTTAAATGTTGCTGATAAAAAAATGAGTAAATCTTTAAATAATACTATTTTAGTTCGTGATTTTATTAAATTATATGGGGCAAATACATTACGTTACTTATTATATGCAACTAATTATACACAACCATTAAATGTAACAGAAACTTTAATTATTAGTGCGCAAGGTGAAACAGAAAAGATTTTTAAAGTGTTAAAAGCAATAAATTTATATTTAGCTGAATATGATTTAAATTATAATTTAACACAACATGGTCACAATGTTAAGGAAGTCCTTGCTGAGTTAGCAAATAATTTGAATAGCCCGAATGTTTTAACTATTATTAGTAAAATGACTAAAATTATTAATACTCAATTACGTGACAAAAAACTTAATTTACAACTTGCTAGTGATTTTTATAATATTATTTTTAATATTATGAATTTTAATTTTAAATTACCAGTAATTAGTAGTGAAATTCGTAAATATTTATTAGAATGAATTAAGTCAAAAAATAATAAGGATTTTGTCAAAGCAGATGAACTTCGTAAGGTTTTAGTAGAAAAAGATATTTTGTAACATAATGAAACAAAAAGAAACTAATGTTATTGGCGCTGGGTTAGCAGGCTGTGAAATTGCTTACCAGTTAGCAAAACGTGGGTTAAAAGTAAAATTATATGAAGCAAAAACATTATTTAAAAATCCAGTTCAAAAATTAGATACATTTGCAGAATTAGTTTGTTCTAATTCTTTTCGTAGTGTTTCGAAAGAAAATGCAATTGGTATTTTAAAAGAAGAGTTAAAATTATTAGATTCTTTAATTTTAAAAACAGCTTATGATGTCCAAGTTCCTGCTGATGATGCGCTTAGTGTTGACCGCGAGTTATTTTCACAAAAAGTTACAGCAACTTTAATAAATCATCCTAATATTAATATTATTTATGATGAATTTATTAAAATAGATCCAAAACAAATTACCATTATTGCTGTTGGACCATTAGTAACAGCAAATTTTGCTTTTGAACTTAAGAAGTTAATTGGTAAGAAAGCATTGTATTATTATGATGGTTCAGCTCCAATTATAACAAAAGCTGGAATTGATTTTTCAAAAGCATATTATGGCGCACGACACTCAGAACAAAAGGATTATATTATTTGTCCATTAACAGAAGATGAATTTAATCAATTAGTTACCGAATTAGTAAAAGCAAAACGAGTACCTATTGCAGATTTTGAAAAATATTTTAAAGGTTGTCAACCAATTGAGATTATGGCACAAACATCACGAAAAATTCTTTTGAATGGGCCAATGAGTAGTAATCATTTAATAGACAAAAATGGTAAGCAACCGTTTGCGGTGGTTCAATTACGACAAGATAATGTAATTGATAGTTTATATAATTTAGTAGGCTGACAGACAAATCTAACGTGACCAGAACAAAAACGAATTATTAAACAATTTATTCCAGGGTTAGCAAAAGTAGATATTGTTCGATATGGAGTTTTACATAAAAATAATTATATTAATTCTCCAAAAGTTTTAAATCAATTTTTACAATATAAACAAAATAATAATATTTTTTTTGCTGGTCAAATTATTGGTGTAGAAGGTTATTTAGAATCAGCGGCAGCAGGCTTATTATGTGCCTTAAATGTCTATCAATATGTAATGGATTTACCATTAATTAAATTTCCTTCAGAAACTATGCTAGGAGCATTAGTTAACTATGTTACAAATCCAAAACAACGAGATTTAAAACCGATGAAAGCAAATATTGGCATCGTGCCAACTTTAACAACTAAATTCAAAAGTAAAACAGAGAAAAATTTAGCAATTTATTCTCGAGCAATAAAAAAATTAAAAGAAACTATTAAAAAATATCAAATTAAATTATAATACTTATAAAGAAATTTATTAATATTAGTTATGGATAATAAAACAGGAAAAGGAAGAAAATATGCAAGAATATATATACATTTATGGAATTAATCCTGTTGTGGAATCATTATTAAATCCAGCAGTGAAAATTAATAAACTTTATTTATTACCACAAGGGAAAAATAATGATTATTATTTAAAACTAGCTAAAAGTCGTCAACTTAAGGTTGTATTTTGTTCAGCAGTTGAAATGACAACGCTTGTACAAACTAGTAAGCATCAAAGTTTGGTATTAGAAATTTGTAAACCACAAAATTATTCATTAACTTCGATAACAACAAAAGCATTACAAAATAAACATCCATTTTTATTAGTTCTTGATCAAATTTCTGACCCACATAATTTTGGTGCAATTTTGCGAACTTGTGATTTGTTTAATGTTGATGGGGTTATTATTTTAGATAAACGACAAGTTGATATTAATGCTACTGTTGCCAAAACATCTGCCGGTGCATTTAATTATGTTCCAGTTTGTCGAGTAAATAATTTAACTAATGCAATTGAATATTTAAAAAAACAAGGGTTTTGAATCTATGCAACAAGTTTAACCACAAAAGCACAAAATGTAAGTGAATTAAAATATGATACCCCAATTTGTCTAATCGTCGGTAATGAAGGAACAGGAATTAGTGCAAAATTATTAAAGCATGCTGATTTTAATATTTATATTCCAACAGCAGGTCATCTTGATTCTTTAAATGTATCGGTTGCTAGTGCTATTTTAATTTATCAAATTAAAATGTTGCAACAATAGAATTTAATTTAGAAAGGATTTGACTATTGTTACGATGAATGAATATGAATTACTTTATTTATTTCAAGAAGGTCATAATAAGACAGCATTATTTAGTTTATATAAATTATATGCGCCCTTTCTAGAAAATGTTAAGCGACGAACTTTTTATAAGTATTTTGGGTTACCAATTGAATTAGCTGATTTAGAAAGTTTAAAATATTTTTCAGTATTAGAAAGTGCCAAAATGTATAATCCCCAGTCGTCAAAAAAATTAAAAGATTTTATTTTTCAACGTTACACATGAGATATTCATAAACAAATTCGCCAATTTTTTAATTTAAAAAATAGAGTCTTAAATTATTATATTAAATTAACTAATGAGAATATCACTAATAAAGATGATAATTTTTCGAATAAAATGGCTTGTTTTGATGAACAAAAACAAATTATTAAAATATTTTATCAACGATTGTCGCCCTTAGAAAAAGAAGTATTTCGATTATGGTTTGCTGGTGAAAATATTTATAATATTCATCAGTTATTAGGGTTGAATTATCGCCAAGTTGATAATGCAATGCAACGAATTATGCAAAAAACAAGAGATTTTTATAAAAATAGTTAATTAAGTATATGAATATTGTTATTAATATACTATAATTAATTATGGTGAATATTATGCGCGAAAAGATTATATTAGTATGTTCCGAATGTTTAAATCGAAACTATACAACATTTAAAAACAAGATGACACAGAAAGAACGATTAGAAATAAATAAGTTTTGTAAAACATGTAATAAACATACTAAACATAAAGAAACAAGGTAGGTGTTTGCAATGGAAAAAAATGAAAAATCAAAAAAGAAAATTAAAACTGTTTTAACAAAAGAAGAAAAAAAAGCGTTAAAAATTCAAAAGAAAAATGAAAAAGCAGCGCTAATTTTTCAGAAAAAAGCAAGTAAAACAGCACCAATTCAAGTTGGAACAAGAAAAATAAGCACAACACCAGAAGTTGATGAAAATGGTGAACCAATTAAAAAAGGTCTTTTTAAGCGTAAAAATTCAAATAAAAGTAAAAAAACAAATTGAAAATTAGCTTTTCGTGAATTTCCTGTCAAAATGGCAAAAGAAGTTACAAGAATTCGATGAACAAGTAAGGGTAGTTTAGGACGCAAGTTTTTAATCACAATTTTATTTATTATTGCTTTTGCGGTGTTTTATTTAGTATTAGATTTAGTTTTACATCATTTACTAACTGTTGCTCGCATTATATAATTAATAAATAGGTTTAAAAGGAGTAAAGTAATGTTAGGAAAAAACACAATAACAGATGAAATCATTGATAATGATAAAAGTGAAGACAGAGAAACTTTAGAAGATATTACGAAGTATCCTGGAAAATGATATGTAATTAATTGTTATTCTGGGCATGAAGATCGTGTTCGTGATGACTTAATTCAGCGGGTAGAATCATTAAATATGAAAGATGTTGTTTTTGATATTAGAGTTGTAAAAGAGACAGTTTCAGCCAAAAAAGGAGGAAAACTAATAGAAAAAGAGAAAAATGTTTATCCAGGTTATATTTTTATTAATATGATTATGAATGATGAAGTTTGATATATTGTTCGGAACACAACAGGGGTTACTGGATTTATTGGTTCATCAGGGCGAGGAACAAAACCTTTTCCTTTAACAGATCAAGAAGCAAGAACAATGCTTTCAAAATCATTGGCAGCTAAAAAAACAGCAACACAGCAAGGAAAAAAAGTTAAAAAAGTATTTGTGGCAAACTTTGAAGTTAATGATTATGTTCGAATTTTATCAGGAACTTTTACTGAGATGGAAGGACAAGTAACAAAAATTGACACTTCAAAAGGGATTGCAATAGTAAATTTAGAAATGTTTGGTCGTTTGACACCTACTGAGGTTGAATTTGACCAATGTGAAAAAATTGGGTAGGTTAGCATAGCAAATTAATATTAATTTTTGTTATGCTTTTTTAAAATGATAAATGTAAACCGTTTAACTGATGATACTTTTTTTATGCAAAATGCTGTTGTTGTTGCACGCGAATTATTAGGAAAATATTTAGTTCGAATTATTAATGGGAAAAAAATTGTTTGTAAAATTATTGAAACCGAAGCTTATGATGGACCTGATGATGATGCTAATCATGGGTTTAACAATAACCGTAGTTCTCGTAATGAAACACTTTTTTGAAAAGGCGGTTTTGCACATGTTTTTCTAATTTACGGAATGTATTATTGCTTTAATATTGTTACTGATCAAACTGATTATCCAAGTGCAGTTTTATTACGCGCTGGTGAAATTATTATTGATGAAACAGTTCCTGACTTTGTTTCAACACCACGGTTAGCAAATGGTCCTGGGAAGTTGTCACGCTATTTAAAAATTACTAAAGCTGATGATGGTCTTGCCCTGCTAGAAAGTTCGGTTTTATATCTTGCCGAAGATATCGTTCCACCTACAATTGACATTACAACAACATCACGAGTCAACATTGAGTATGCAACAAATTTTAAATTAAAACCATATCGATTTTATATTACAGATCACAAGGCAGTTTCGAAAAAATAAGAGGTTAAAATGAATAAAGCAAAAAAAGCAGAAATTTGAAAGGTCCACCGAGAATTTCCTTATCTTGAGATTAGCAATATGGGACGTGTTCGTAATATTGTAACAAAGAAAATTAAGGAATTAAAGAAACCAAAAAACACTAATTATTATTTAATTCGTCGTCGTGAAGACGGAAAAACAAAAACAAGACCATTACATAAATTGGTTGTTGAATTATTTATTGGTTCAGTTCCACCAAATATGACAATTGATCATATTAATGGTAACCCACGTGATAATAGAGCAGAAAATTTAGAAATTGTTTCAAAACGAGAAAATACAATTCGACAAATTAGGATGTGATCACATCCGCATAGTTTTTATAATCGTGATTTAGTGGAAGCACATAGTGAGAAACGATGAATGTATCGTGGTGAACTATATAATTGAATTGAAATTTTAAAACTATTACATGCTCAAGGCATTATTTACTATCAAGTTAAATGAAAAGGAAGTAGTAAAGGACGCATTGGTCAATTACCAAATGGTGAAACAATTATGCGTGTCAAAAATATTGATTCTAATAATGGTGATAATGAAGATGATGATGATTTTTAAAAAAACTATTATGTTGTTCATTCATAATAGTTTTTTTAAAAAACAACTTGTGGTTTAAGACCAATACTAGCTGTTAAGTCAACAGTACCATGATAGTTTAATTTAATAGCATCAACAAGCGTTGCTGAAACACAAACATCTAAAGCAACACCAACAATGACTAAGTTGGTAACCTTGTGTTCTTGAAGAAATTCATGTAATCCATTTGAAGTTTGATTATCACTAAAAAAACCACTGTAACTATCAGCATCTTGTTGTGTTCCTTTTAAAATAATATGATCAAATTGCGTTGTAGTTAATTTATAAAACTCACTGCCAAAGGTATTTGCAATACAATGTGGACCTCATTTGGCAAATGAGCAATGATTATTAGGATGAAAATCTTTTGTTGCAATAACTAAATCATCATTATGCTGAAATTCAGCAATTAAAGCAACAATTTTTTCATATAGTTTTTCTGCTCCTGGAACATATAATGCTCCATTAGGGTCAACAAAATCATTTTGATAATCAACGACAATTAAAGCTTTTTTATTCATTTTATACTCCTTTTAATTATTTCTTAACTATTTATATATTACCAAATATATTGTTATAATGTTAAAAGCAATTAAAAGTTATGGGGGATATCGATGATTAAATTAATTAAAACAGCTTTACCAGCATTACAAATTACACCTGAACAAGAAAAACAGTTACAAGTATATTATCAATATTTAATTGAACAAAACCAAATTATGAATTTAACCACAATTATTAAGGAAGAAGAGGTTTATCTTAAACATTTTCTTGATTCAGGATTATTATTAAAAGAATTCTCATTTTCTAAGGAGATGACAGTTAGTGATGTTGGTAGTGGGGCTGGTTTTCCAGGGCTTGTTTTAAAAATTCTTTGTCCAACAATTAAATTAACAATTATTGAATCGTTAGAAAAACGATGTTTATTTTTACAACGATTAGTGCTGAAGTTACAGTTAAAAGATGTTGAAATTATTCATGCTCGAGCAGAAGAATATAGTTGAGCGCATTCTGAATCTTTTGATATTGTTGTTTCTCGTGCTGTTGCTAATTTAGGTATGCTATTAGAATTGGTAGTGCGAATGGTTAAAACATCAGGAATGATTATTTGTTATAAAGGACCAAATGTTAATGCTGAATTGCAGGCAGCGCAAAAAACTTTATCTGTTTTGAATTTAAAATTAGAAAAAATTCAACATGAAACAATTTTACAACTTGGTGAACGGAACATATGTTATTTTATTAAGACAAGGCCAACTGCAGAACCGTACCCACGTCGGTTTAATCAAATAAAAAAATTTCCAATTGGATAAAGTGTTATATAATAATAATGTATAAAATTATCAGATGCAACGGAACGGAAAGGACAATTATGGGAAAAATTATTGCAATCACAAACCAAAAAGGTGGCGTTGGTAAAACAACAACTTCGATTAACTTAGCGGCCGGATTGGCACGTACTGGACGAAAAATTTTATTAGTTGATATTGATCCCCAAGGAAATGCAACAACGGGAACAGGGGCTAATAAAGAAGAAATTCATGAAAGTATGTATGATGTTTTAGTTGGACAAATCCCATTAAAAAATATTATTATTTCAGACATTATAACTAATGTTGATTTAGCACCAGCAACCATTTCATTAGCGGGGGCAGATATTTATTTGATGGAAAGAACAGAAGATAACCAAAGCATTTTATTAGAGCGGATTAAACCGGTTCGTGATAAATATGATTTTATTTTAATTGATTGTCCTCCTTCTTTAGGATTGATTAATCGAAATGCACTAGCTTGTGCTGATTCTGTTTTAATTCCAATTCAAGCAGAGTATTATGCGTTAGAAGGTTTAGCACAGTTATTAACAACAATTCATTTTGTTCAAAAAATGTTTAATGAAAGTTTAACAATTGAAGGAATTGTTTTAACAATGTTTGATTCAAGAACAAAATTATCATTTGAAGTGATGACGGAAGTTAAAAAATATTTTAATGAAAAAGTTTATCGAACACATATTCCAAGAAATGTTAAAATTAGTGAATCACCATCACATGGTTTAAGTATTTTTGAATATGATAAAGGTGGTGCAGGTGCAGTTGCGTATGAAGAATTAGCGAGAGAGGTGTTGGCGAACAATGGCAAGTAATACTAAAAGTCGATTAAGTTCAAAAGGGTTAGATAAAATTTTTGGTGAAGGAATCAACGAAGTAATTAAAGGGATTGAGAGTAATGATGCTTTAAAAGAAACAGCAAATGAAATTGCATTAGCGGAAATTTTTCCTAATCCGCATCAACCCCGCAAAAATTTTAACGAAGAAGAGTTAACAGAATTAGCACAGTCAATTAAAGAATATGGTTTAATTCAACCTATTATTGTGAAAAAAACTAATAATGGTTATTATTTAGTTGCCGGAGAACGTCGTAGTCGTGCCGCAAAATTAGCGGGATTAACAACGATTCCAGCAATTGTAGTTGATTTTAATGATCAGCAAATGAAAGAAGTTGCTTTAATTGAAAATATTCAACGAGTTGATTTAAATTCAATTGAAGAAGCTAATGCTTATAAAGAATTGATTGAGTTATTAGGTTTAACACAAGAAGAATTAGCACAACGAATTGGAAAATCACGTAGTCATGTCACAAATACAATGCGATTATTAAATTTACCAACTGAAGTGCAAACCTTGTTATTAGAAAATAAAGTAACAATGGGCCAAGTTAAACCATTAATTAGTTTAAATGTTGACAAAAATGAATTTAAAAACATTCTTAATAAGATTATTAATTTAAATTTAAATGCGCGTCAGGTTGAAGAATTAGTAAAAGAATACAATCCAAAAATAACGAAACCATTGATTGAACATTCAGAGAAGGATTCGTCAAAACGAGCTGTTAATGAATTTTTGGAAAATAAAATAATGCGAAGATTAGGAACCAAAGTAGTCATTGATACTGATAAAATTCTTATCAAGTATACTGGAATTAAAGATTTAAACCGTATTTTAGAATTATTAGGTTTAATTGACGATTAATTAATAGTAAGGAAGAACATAATGGCATTAAAAATGGGAATAGTTGGCTTACCAAACGTTGGTAAATCCACTTTATTTAACGCAATTACAAATTCACAAGTTGAAGCGGCTAATTATCCATTTGCAACAATTAATCCAAATGTTGGAACAGTGGCCGTTCCTGATGAACGAATGGATACTTTAATTGCCCTTTGTGCTCCCGATAAGGCAATTCATAGTACTTTTGAATTTTATGATATTGCAGGATTAATTGCGGGAGCTAGCAAAGGCGAAGGTTTAGGAAATGCTTTTTTGCAAAATATTCGAGAAACTGATGCAATTTGTATGGTTATCCGTTGTTTTGATAATAAAGATATTACCCACGTTGAAGGAACAATTGATCCAATTCGTGATATTGAAATTATTAATTTAGAATTAATTATTTCTGACCAAGAACAAATTAAAAAACGAATTGATAAAATTGGTAAAAAAGCACAGACTTTTAAACAAAAAGAAGATGTTTTTGAATATGAATTGTTATTAAAGTTAGGGACAGCATTAGAAGAAAATAAATTATTAAAAGATTTAACATTATCAGATGATGAACTAAGAGTAGTAAAGAATTTTAATTTATTAACAATTAAACCTTTTATTTATGTTGCGAATGTTGCAGAAAGTGATTTAAATCAACCAGATAATTTTTATGTTAAAACAGTTAAAGAATATGCTCAACAAAAAGAAATTGAAGTAGTTGTTATTTGTGCTAAAATTGAAGAAGAATTATCAGCATTAGAACCAGATGATCGGAAGTTATTAATGACTGATTATGGTATTAAAGAAGCCGGTTTAAGCCAATTAATTAAAAAATCTTATGCTTTATTAGGCCTACAAACATTTTTTACTGCTGGTAAGCAAGAAGTACGAGCATGAACTTTTAAAAAAGGAGCTACAGCGCCAATGTGTGCAGGAATTATTCATTCTGATTTTGAGCGCGGTTTTATTCGGGCAGAAGTTTATTCATATGCTGATTTAGTTAAATATGGTAGTGAAAAAGCTGTCAAAGAAAATGGACGTTTACGAAGCGAAGGAAAAACTTATGTTATGCAAGATGGTGATATATGTTTTTTTAAATTTAATGTCTAAGGAGAAATAATAATGCGAGTTGGCAATAGTTATGATTTACATAATTTAAAAATGGGAACAGGTTTTTATTTGGGGGGAATTCTTATTCCATGCCAATACCAAGTTGAAGCTGTTTCTGATGGTGATATTTTGTTGCATACAATTAGTGAAGCAATTATTGGAGCCTTAGGATTGGGTGATTTAGGTGAATGATTTGATGAAACAAATAAAAAACTTAATTCACAGTTAATTTTAAAAAAAGCATTAACATTAATGGCTGAGCAGAATTATCAAATTAGTAATATTGATACAACAATTATTATTGATGAACCACGTTTACAAAAACATAAAAAAGCAATTAAAACTAATTTACAAAAATTATTACAAATTCCAGCTGAAAAAATTAATTTAAAAGCAACAACTACTGAACAAAATTTTCCAAATATTATTCAAAGTTATACAACATTATTACTATTAAAAGAAAATGATTAGGTAAAAGGTTAGAATAGGGGATTAAAATGAAGCAAAAAGTTAGATTACGTTATGCGCCAAGTCCAACGGGATTTTTACATATTGGTAATACAAGAACGGCATTATTTAATTATTTATTTGCAAAACATTATGATGGTGTTTTTGTTCTACGAATTGAAGATACAGATATTGAACGAAATGTGGAAGGAGCAATTGCATCACAATTAGATAATTTACGTTGATTAGGGATTGAACCAGATGAAACAATTGATCGCCCAGGAGCTTATGGGCCATATCGACAATTAGAACGATTAGAGCTTTATCAGAAATATGCACAAAAATTATTAACAACAAAAAAAGCATATTATTGTTTTTGTACTCCAGCTGAACTTGACAAAGATCGTGAAGCACAATTAGCAAAAGGATATTCTTCACCACGTTATAATCGCAAGTGTTGACAATTAACTTCCGAACAAATTGCTGAAAAATTAGCGAAACAAATTCCGTATAATTTACGTTTTTTTGTTCCCGATGAAGCAAGTTATGATTTTAATGATTTAGTCCGCGGATCTGTTCATTTTGAAGGAAAAGACCTTGGTGATTGAGTCATTTTAAAATCAAATGGGATTCCAACTTATAACTTTGCGGTAGTCATTGATGATATGTTAATGGAAATTAGTCATGTTGTGCGGGGAGAAGAACATATTTCGAATACGCCAAAACAATTAATGATTTACGAAGCATTTAATGCGACCCCCCCCGTTTTTGCTCATTTAACCTTAATTGTTAATGAACAACATAAAAAGTTGTCAAAACGAGATAGTCATTTAATGCAATTTATTAGTCAATATCGAACATTAGGATATTTACCAACAGCAATTTTTAATTTTATTAGTTTATTGGGATGATCCCCCCCGGGTACTGTTGAAATTTTTAGTCATGATGAGTTAATTAAAATTTTTGATGAAACACGATTTAGTAAATCACCAAGTATGTTTGATGTTAAAAAATTAACTTGAATGAATAATTATTATCTTAAACAAATGTGTGATGAGGATTATCTAACTTTTGTCCGACCTTTTTTAGCAGCGGGCTATGATTTAACAAAAAAAACAACCGAATGAGTAAATATGTTATTATTAATTTATAAAAAAGAACTCCAATATGGGGCAGAAATTGTAGCATTAACAAAACCATTTTTTGAACCAACAACAAAATTATCAGCAACAACGCAAGCAGTGCTAACAGAATTAAGTGGTTATGAAGAAATGATAACATCTTTTAAAACAGCGTTAAGTCAATTGCCAGTTTGAGATGAACCAAATATTAAGCAATTAATTAGTAAAATGGGGGAGCAATATGTTATGAAAGGAAAGAATTTATTTATGCCAATTCGAATTTTCACTTCTCATCAGGAACATGGACCAGAACTAGCAAAGGTTATTTATTTATTAGGGAAAGAACAAGTAATTAGTAATATTACTAAATTGCAATAACGAAAAAATGAAATTACCACTAACAATCCGAGATAGTGTTCATGGCGATATTGAAATTAATGAAGAAATTACCGTAAAATTAATTAACACTCCAGAATTCCAACGCTTGCGTCGCATTAGCCAATTAGCAGGGGGGCAATTTGTTTTTCCAAGTGCTTCTCATACGCGTTTTTCACATTGTATTGGTGTTTATTATTTAGTTAGTAAAATGTTAGAAACAACAAGTTTTCAAGAAATGTATAGTAAGCATGAACAATTATTGGTTAAATTAGCAGGATTACTGCATGATGTTGGACATGGACCATTTTCCCATACATTTGAAATGACTAATCAAGTAACAAAACAAAATATTAGTCATGAAAATTATTCGTCTTTATTAATTAAAGATCCAACAACAAATATTAATAAAATTTTAGCGGCCGAATTTAGTCCAGACGAAATTAATGAATTATGTATGATGATTGAAGGCAAACATCCTGATGGGGTTTTATCATCGTTAGTTTCATCTCAATTAGATGCTGACCGAATGGATTATTTATTACGTGATGGGCAAACGAGTGGCGTAGGCTATAGCCATGTTGATACGCAGTGAATTATTCGGCATTTGTTTATTAAAGATAAAAAGATTGTTTTTCCGTTAAAAGTACAATATGCAATTGAATCATTTTTAATTGGTCGTTATCATATGTATAAGCAAGTTTATTTACATTCGTTAAGCATTGGATTTGACTTAACTTTCCAAATGATGTTTAAACGATTGTATGATTTATATCACAACAAGTATCAGTTTAAAAATAAAGCAATTATTACTTTATTAACCCCGGTGTTGGAAGGAAAAATGATGAGTCCGAACCAATATTGTACGTTAGATGATTATACATTATTTACCTATTTAAAAATGTTAGAAAGTGAAAATGATGAGATTTTAGTTACATTAATTAAAATGTTAACGATGCGGAATTTTCTTCAAAAAATAAACCCAGAAAAAAGAAATTTCGAAGAAATTAAAAATAATTTGATAAAAAAATATAAAAACCATTATAATTATTTTATGGTTGAATACAACCTAAAACCAGTTAAATTATATGATAGTGATACTAAACCAATTTATATTGATACACCAAAAGGAATTAAATGCATTATGGAAGTTTCAGAAGTCTTAGCGTTTAAAAATAATAGTAAAAAAACAGCAACAACAATTTGGTTTTCAATTGGGGAAAAATATGAGAATGATTGATAAGAAAGGTTTAAATTAATGAACGATAATGTAGAATTGTTAGAATTAGTGTATTCATATTTAAAAAAGAAAAAAAATAGTGATACTTTTGAAAATATTTGAAATGATATTGCATCAAAAAGTGATGTGACAGTTCACGGAGCCAGCAAAGAAGATGTTATTGCGGAATTATATACTGACTTGGTGTTAGATAACCGTTTTGTTTTGACAAGTGAAGGTATGTGAGGATTACGTGAATTCTTAAAATATGATGAAATTAAAAAACAATATGATTATACTGATCAGTTTGAAACAACAGAAGAATTTGAAGATATTGATTTAGATGAAGATGATGAAGATGAAGACGAAGAGGAAAATGAAGAAGCATTAATTGGTACTCTTGATTTTGATGATACATTAGATGATGATGATAACGAGGAAGATGATTTTGTTGAAATAGAAGTTGATGACGATTTAATTGAAAATGATTATTCTATTGATGATGACGACGAAACAGTAGCAGCTAAATTGGGTATTACAGAAGAAATTGACTGAAAAGCTCTTGAAAAAGAAATGGAAGAAAATAATTAATACCAAGATTAAAGAGTGTTAGAAGTGACAACCCTGTTAATTTCTAAACTCTTTTTAATTTGAGGATGAAAGGATGATAAAACAATGGCAAAATATATTTTTGTAACTGGTGGAGTTGTTAGTGGTTTAGGGAAAGGAATTACAGCTTCTTCAATTGGTGTTTTATTAAAAGCAAGTGGGTTAAATGTTTTTATGCAAAAATTTGATCCATATTTAAATGTTGATCCTGGAACAATGAGTCCTTATCAACATGGTGAAGTTTTTGTAACAGCAGATGGTGCTGAAACAGATTTAGATTTAGGACATTATGAACGTTTTATTGATGAAAATTTAACTAAAGAATCAAATATTACTTCAGGACGAATATATAAAAATGTAATTGAAAAAGAACGTCGTGGCGAATATGAAGGTGGAACAGTTCAAGTTGTTCCACATGTTACAAATGAAATTAAAAAGAAAGTTTATCATGCTGCATCAACTTCAAAAGCAGATATTATTATTACTGAAATTGGGGGGACAGTTGGAGATATTGAATCGTTACCTTTTATTGAAGCAATTCGTCAAGTTCGAATGGAACAAGGACGAGAAAATGTTATTTATATGCATGTTTCCTTAGTTCCATATATTGCAGCATCAAAAGAATCAAAGACAAAGCCAACCCAACATTCAGTCCGAGAACTATTATCACTGGGGATTCAACCAGATATTGTTGTTGCCCGTACTGAACAAGTTCTAGATGATAACGTTCTTGAAAAAATTGCTCTATTTTGTAATATTGAAAAAAGTAATGTTTTAGTAGCTACTGATGTTGCTAGTATTTATGAAGTACCATTAAAAATGTATGAACAAAATGCTCAAATAGTAATTAGTAAGTTATTAAATTTAAAAATCACTAAAACTGATATGTCAGAATGAAAACGGTTTGTTGAAAAAATTAATCAGTCTCAACAAGTAATTGAAATTAAATTAGTTGGAAAATATATTGAACTTCCAGATGCTTATTTATCAGTTAGTGAATCGTTGCGAATTGCTGGATATGAAAATAAGGTTAAAATTAAAATTGATTGAATTAAAGCAGAAGATATTAATAAAAAAAATTATCAACAATTATTAAAAAATGCCAAAGGCATTTTAGTTCCTGGTGGTTTTGGTGAACGTGGTTTTGAAGGGAAAATTTTAGCATGCCAATTTGCTCGTGAAAATAACATTCCGTTTTTTGGAATTTGTTTTGGAATGCAAGCAGCTGTAATTGAATTTGCCCGTAATGTTTGTCATATTCAAGATGCTAATTCTTCAGAATTAACAGAAACAAAAAATGCAATTATTGACATTATTCGTGGAAAAGATAAAACTGATGCTTTAGGAGGAACATTACGCTTAGGTAATTATAAAACAACTTTTGTTCCAAACACATTAGCCCATAAATTATATGGCAAAAATGAGGTTTTAGAACGTCATCGCCATCGCTATGAAGTTAATAATGATTATCGTGAACAATTAGCGCAAGCAGGGTTAGTATTTAGTGGCCTTTATGTTGAGAAAAACTTAGTGGAAGTCATTGAAATCCCCAAACATCCTTTTTACCTTGCTGCTCAATATCATCCCGAATTTACTTCTCGCCCAAATAAACCGAATCCATTATTTAATGGTTTTGTGCAAGCAGTAATTAAAAATAAATAAAATGAAAAATTTAAAAAAATAGGCAGATTTATATTAAGATTAAACCGTAGAAAGGTTGGAAATAAGTTATGAGTGGTACAAATTATCGAACATTAGCAATTGTTGGGAGCCAGTGAGGTGATGAAGGAAAGGGCAAAATTACCGATTATTTTGCTCAACAAGCAGATGTTATTGTTCGTTGAGCTGGTGGTGATAATGCTGGACATACAATTGTCATTAAAGGAACAAAATATAAGTTAAGTATTGTTCCTTCTGGTGTTTTTAATAAAAAATCAATGAATGTAATTGGGAATGGTTGCGTTGTTAATTTACGTAAATTAGTTAGTGAAATTAGTTATTTACAAGAACATGGTTTTGATTGTAAAAATTTACGAATTAGTGATCGTGCCCATTTAATTTTTCCATATCATATGAAAATTGATGAGTTGCAAGAAGAGTATCGTCAAAAAGACTCAATTGGAACAACAAAAAAAGGAATTGGTCCTTGTTATCAAGATAAAGCCGAACGAATTGGCATTAGACTAGGTGATTTGTTTGATGAAAAAGGATTTTTACAAAAATTAGAAAATAATTTAAAATTTAAAAATGAAGTTTTAACAAAAGTTTTTAATAGTAAAGGATTTGACCCAAAATTAATTTGAAAAGAATATTTGGCATTATTTCAACAAATTAAATCTTTAGTAACTGATACTTCAATTTTAGTTGATAATGCAATTCATACTCACCAAAAGGTTTTATTTGAAGGAGCACAAGGTGTAATGTTAGACTTAGATCACGGTACTTATCCTTTTGTTACTTCATCAAATCCAACAGCATCTTCAATTCCTGTTGGTGTTGGGATTGCACCTCGTTATATTAACAATGTTTTAGGAATCGTTAAAGCATATAATACCCGTGTTGGGACAGGACCATTTCCATCCGAAATTTTTGGGGAAGTTGAAACGTATATTCGTGAAGCAGGACATGAATATGGAACTGTATCTGGGCGAGCACGACGAATTGGGTGATTTGATGGTATTTTAATGAAACATTCGCTACGAATTAGTGGTTATACTAGTATGGCAATTATGTTATTAGATGTTTTAACTACTATTAAGGAATTAAAAATTTGTGTTGGATATGAATATCAGGGGCAACAAATTGATTATGTTCCAAGTACAATTAAAGAATATGAGATGTGTAAACCAATTTTAATAACAATGCCGGGATGAGATGAAGACATTAGTAATGTTACAACATTTGAAGGTTTACCACATAATGCCCAACAATATTTAATGAAATTAGAAGAAATTGTTGGTGTTCCAATTAGTTTATTTTCTGTTGGTCCTGATCGTGAACAAACTATTTTAATGAATAAGGAGATTTTTTAATGATTGAACGCTATTTTGTTCCAGAAATTGGAAAAATTTGAAGTGATGAAAATAAATATAATACTTGAGCAAAAGTAGAATTATTAGTTTGTGAAGGATGAGCACAAATAGGATTAATTCCTCCAACAGATATTGAAAAAATTAAAACTAATTTAACAGTAAATTTACCACGAATGTTAGAATTAGAAGCCGAAACGAAGCATGATGTTGTTGCTTTTACCCGCATGTTATCGGAGACACTAGGGCCAGAAAAAAAATGAATTCATTATGGTTTAACATCAACTGATATTGTTGATACTAGTCAAAATTATTTGATGAAAGAATCAAATCATATTGTTGCAAAATATTTATTTGAATTAAAAGCTGCGTTAAAAGAAAAGGCTCTTGCATATAAAAATCAATTAATTATGGGACGTACCCATGGAATGTTCGCAGAACCAACCTCATTAGGATTGAAATTTTTACTTTGGTATGCTGAATTAGAACGCAATATGATGCGATTTGAAGCCGCAGGCTCAGCAATTGCTGTTGCAAAAATATCGGGTTCAGTTGGTAATTATGCGCATGTTGAAGTTCAGGTTGAAGAATATGTGGCAAAACAATTAGGGTTAAACCTTGATCCAATTACAACACAAGTAACATCACGCGATTATCATATTGCACTATTTACAAGTTTTAGTCAAATTGCTAGTTTATTAGAAAAAATGGCGCTTGAATTTCGTCATTTACAACGTTCAGAAGTGGGGGAAATTGCCGAAGGATTTAGTAAAAGTCAAAAAGGGTCATCATCGATGCCACATAAAAAAAATCCAATTAGTGCGGAAAATATTGCTGGTCTAGCTCGTTTGATTCGTAGTAATATGAATGTTACATTTGAAAATAACTTATTATGACATGAACGTGATATTTCACATAGTAGTAATGAGCGAATTATTATCCCCGATACATATCATTTAGTAGTTTATTTATTAAAGCGAATGATAGGTGTTATTAATAATTTGGTTGTTAGTCCGGATAAAATTATTGAACATTTACAACAAGCTAATCAAATTTATTTTAGCCAAGTTGTTTTAACAAATATTTTGAAAGAAACTAACTATTCGCGAGAAGAAATTTATGATTTTATTCAAAAATGTACTTTAATAGCACAACAGCAGCAACTTGATTTTAAAAATGTTTTAATTGATAATAATGTGGCAAAATATTTGCCCTTACCAAAATTAGAACAATTATTTGATAACAATTATTTTTTACGAAATATTGAACAAATTTATCACCGAGTGCTAAAGTAAAAAAAGGAGCGAAATGATGAAGTTAATTGTGGGTTTGGGGAATCCAGGCAATGAATATACTTATACAAGACATAATATTGGTTTTTTAGCAATTGCTAAGTTGGTAGATAAATTTGATTTAGCAAAGCCAAAAAATGCTTTTAATGCTTTAATATGAGAAACAACAATTAACAACGAGAAAGTTCTTTTTTGCCAACCACAGACATTTATGAATTTAAGTGGCACTGCCGTTTATCAAATTAAACAATTTTATAAATTAACATGAGAAGATATTATTGTTATTTATGATGATAAAGATATTCCTTTTAATGTTATTAAGTTAAAAAAGAATGGTTCAAGTGCTGGCCATAATGGGATTAAAGATTTAATTCAAAAATTAGGTAGTGAAAATTTTTTAAGGATTCGTCTAGGAATTGGCAAAGATGTCCAGATTCCAACCCGAAACTGAGTACTAGGAAAGTTTTCTCCTGCTCAGTTAGAAATTATTAATAATGATTTATTAGAAAGAGTTTATCAAATTATGGTGCAATATTTAGTAAAAGCAACTAGTTTTGATAAATTGATGAGTCTTTATAATGGCAAATAAAATTAAACAATATAGTTTTAAAAGCAATAATCCCAAAATTTACTTAATTGCAACTCCAATTGGTAATTTGCAAGAAATGACACCGCGAGCAATTGAAGTTATTAAAAATAATGTTCAAAAAATTTATTGTGAAGATACCCGTAACACGATTAAACTATTAAATTATTTTAATTGTAAAAAACAGTTAATTTCTTTAAACAAAGAAAATGAAATGCATCGTTTAACAGAAATGTTAAATGATTTAGCACAAAACTTATCAATTGCGATTATTAGTGATGCTGGTTATCCACTTATTAGTGATCCGGGTTATTATGCCGTTAATCATATTTTGGAACATTATCCTTATGATGTAATACCGATTAGTGGTGCTAATGCTGCTTTAAACGCTATTGTTAGTTCGGGCCTTAATCCGCACCATTTTTTATTTTTTGGGTTTTTAAATAAAGCAAAAACAAAAAAAATTAATGAATTAGAACAGTTGTTATCATTACCATACCCCATTATTTTTTATGAAGCACCCCATCGAATCTTAGAAACATTAAAAATAATTAAAACAGTTTTTGGTGACCGTAAAATTGCCGTTGGTAAGGAAATTACAAAAATTCATGAGCAATGATATCGTGGTCATTTAAGCGAAGTGCTTTTATTTTTACAGCAAGAAGAAAATGTTGCTGTTGGTGAATATGTGCTTGTTGTTGATGGTGTGGGGAATGTTACTGCCCCTGTTATTGCAGATGAAATTTTGGTTGCTGAAATTGACCAGTTAATCATAAAACAAAATTATCGAGTTAAACAAGCAATTGATTTTGTTGCAAATAAATATAAAATTAGTAAAAATGTTTTATATAATAAATATCATCAGCAAAAGGAACAAGATGAAACAAACAGAACGAATTAAACACTTAGTCTTTTGTAGCATTCTCTTTAGTTTAGAAATTATTATTTTACTTTTAACTTATTTTTATAGTTTATTTTATTATCAATTGAATTGATTAAGTTATTTATGATATTTTGTTAGTTGATGAAGTGTGCAAACTGATTGTTTAATTTTATTATTTGCCTTAGGAGGATTAATTTATTTTACAAAATTAAGAAATTGTGGCTTTGTGACAAATCGGTTTTTTATTTTATATATTGTCTTTGCCGCTTTGTTAACATTTTTATTTTTTACACTTGGAACAATTATCGGTGCGGTTACTGGTGAAAAATTTACTGGCAGTTGGCATAACATAGCAATTTATTGAATTAGTACAACAGTGCAACATTGGGTTTGTCCAGTTATTTTTATTATCTATTTTTGCATATTGGTAGAAAAAGAATTTATAAATTATAAAGATTTTTGTTTACAAAAATTATATAAGTTTTATCTTCATCCAATTTTTTACACCATTTTTATTGCTGTCCGCCAAGGCGTTTTATTATTAACTCCAGTTGATGAAAAATTATGAAATTATAGTGTTCCAGCAAATAATTATTATGTGCCATATTTTTTTCAAGATTTTCGCCACTTAGAATATTATATTTTATATTTACTTGTGTTAAGTATCATTATTGCTTTATTAATAACATTTGTTGTTAATTTAAATAATTTATTAGTTAACCGTCAAAAAATTAAAGAAATGCAAGAAAAGATAAATTAAATTTAAATAAATTATTATTTTACGGTAAAATTGAAATACATAAAAATTATAGAAGAATAGAGGGATAAAAAATGACACAACAGAGTAATTTCTGAACAGATGTTGAAAAAGGAATGATGAGTTATTTAACAAAATATATTAATCTTTTTGAAACAGACTATGCAAAAGACACAGCGGAAAAAAATCCAAAAGTAGAAGCTTTTTTAGCGGGGGCAAAGTTTAAAACTAATTTTGAAGATTTATTTAATTTTGTGAAAACAGAAATCAAACCATTATTTGATGATATTAGAGCAGAATATTTACAAGATAAAAAACCAGAAGAAATTGACCAGAAAAAAGTTACAACATTAATTGAAGTAAGCAAATTATTTAACGCAATTATTCCATTGCCACGATTTTTAAATGAT
The DNA here is from genome assembly GCF_000236085.2 of Spiroplasma melliferum KC3. Classification (NCBI taxonomy): domain Bacteria; kingdom Bacillati; phylum Mycoplasmatota; class Mollicutes; order Entomoplasmatales; family Spiroplasmataceae; genus Spiroplasma; species Spiroplasma melliferum. The sequence goes on from NZ_AGBZ02000004.1 coordinate 26,480, forward strand.
TTTATGACTAGTGCAAAAGAAGCTAGCCCTGTTGATTTAAATAAACTTTTTGTAAATATGATGAAGGTAGAGATTGGTGAGTTAACAAAAATTTATGATGATGAGATAAAAGATCTTGACCCAGCACTTGATAAATGTTTAAAAGATATTAATAGTGCTAATGATGCTTTAGAAATTTGAAATTTAGTAAATCAATTAGGCTTATTTTTACAACGTGATATTATGTTAACTGATTTTTCTCCTGAAAAAGAAGAAGAAAAGTTAAAAGGGCAGTTAGAAAATATTAATCAAATTGAAAAAGATTATAATGATGGAAAAATTAAATTACCAGAATTTAATAAAGAAAAAATTATTGAAGAAGTCCAAGCGTATCATAATTTTGTCATCGCATTAAGCCCGGAAAAGCGATTAGAAATTGCTGAAAAAACAACAGAATATCGTAATAAAGTTGTTCCTTTAGTTCAAATTATTCAATGTTTACATGATTTATTAATTAATATTTTAACTACAACAAATATCATTAATACAACAAAACAATAAGAATTTATTGTTTTTTTATTTTTATTGATAAAAAACATAATAAAAAACTTTAAAGACTTGTTTTTAAAATTAAAAAGAATAATATAAAAGTATAAGGATAAAAAAGTAAACAATGGCATTTTTACTTATGCAATATGAGAAAGTGTATTGCTTTAAATATATTTGATAAAAGGATAACATAATCAATCTTGAGTATATTTATTTAAATGATATTAAAGGACATTACAATTTGATAGGTATTCTGTGTATTTAACAGCAATTTGCATTTTTTAGTTTTGCATGTTTATCTTTAATTTTTATTAAAAGATTTTAATAAAAATGGACGTAGAAAGAGAAGAGGACAAGTAACATGACAGAAAAATATGGTATTAATGTTTATTCAGAAATAGGTAATTTGAAAACAGTATTACTACATCGTCCTGGCGATGAATTAGCTAATTTATCACCAGATTTATTAGAACGATTATTGTTTGATGATACACCAGATTTAGCAGTTGCACAAAAAGAACATGATTTTTTTGCACAAACTTTTAGAGACTTAGGTGTTGAAGTATTATATATTGAAAAATTAGTCGCTGAAGTTTTAGACACTGATTCAAAAATGCGGCAAGAATTACTAGAACAGTTTTTAAAAGAATCTGGTGCTAAAGAAGAATACATTAGTAAGTTACGTACTTATTTAGGTAAATTAGATAATCAAGCTCTTGTTAATAAAATGATAGCAGGAGTAACAAAATACGAGTTAGGAGTAGAAATTACAGATAATTATCCGCTAGCGGTTGATCCAATGCCAAATATTTTATTCCAACGTGATCCATTTGCATCAATTGGAAATGGTGCAACTATTCATAAAATGTTTACGGTTACTAGAAATCGTGAAACATTATTTTCTGATGTTGTTTTAAGACATCATCCCCGTTTTAAAGGAAAAATTAATTTTTGATATGATCGTAACGAAAAAGAAACTTTAGAAGGTGGAGATATTTTAGTTTTAAATGCAAAAACATTAATTATTGGTGTTTCACAAAGGACATCGATGGAAGCTATTAAAATAGTAGCAAAAAACTTAATTGAAAATGATTCAGTTAGTTATGAAAAAGTAATTGCATTAGATTTAAAAACAAAAAATCGTGCTTTTATGCATTTAGATACTGTTTTTACTAATATTGATTATGATAAATTTATCGCGCATCCATTAATTTTTGAAGCAATGGGTGAATTTAAAATTTTTGAAATTACAAAAAATGGAGTTAAAGAAATTAAAGAAACAATTAAGGATTATTTATCAGAAGAAGTTGGTAAGCCAGTTCAAATTTTTAAATGTGGTGGAGAAGATCCAATTGCACAGGCAAGAGAACAATGAAATGATGGGACAAATGTTATTACAATTCGTCCTGGCGAAGTGATTGCCTATTCAAGAAATCAAATTACAATTGAAATTTTAAAAGAAGCTGGTGTTAAAGTCCACGTTATTGATTCAGCTGAATTATCACGTGGGCGTGGAGGACCTCGCTGTATGTCAATGCCAATTTGAAGAGAAGATATCTAAAATATTAATATTATATTTTAAAAGGAGAGAAAAAATAATATGGCTGTAAATTTAAAAGGAAGAAGTTTCCTAACTTTACTAGATTTCACGCAAAGAGAAATTTACTATTTATTAGATTTAGCAAGACAATTAAAAGAAGCAAAATATGCTGGAACTGAACAAAAACCATTAGCTGGAAAATCTGTTGCTTTATTATTTGCAAAAGATTCAACACGAACAAGATGTGCTTTTGAAGTAGGAGCATTTGATTTAGGTATGCACCCTGTTTATTTAGGACCAAGTGGTAGTCAAATGGGGAAAAAAGAATCAATTGAAGATACTGCAAAAGTGTTAGGGAGAATGTTTGATGGAATTCAATTTCGTGGATTTAAACAAACTGATGTTGAAGCATTAGCAAAATATTCAGGTGTTCCAGTATGAAATGGATTAACTGATGAATTTCACCCAACCCAAATGTTAGCTGATATTTTAACATTGCAAGAAGAAAAAGGACAACGCAATATGAAAGGGCTAAAATTTGTTTATTTTGGTGATTCTCGTTTTAATATGGCAAATAGTTATATGGTTGTTAGTGCTAAATTAGGAATGCATTTTGTTGCTTGTGCGCCAAAAGACTTATGACCAAATGCAGAATTATTGAAAAAAGTACAAGCAATTGCGAAAGAACATGGTGGTTCAATTACGTTAACTGAAGACCACAAAACAGCAGCAAAAGATGCTGATGCAATTGCCACTGATGTTTGAGTGTCAATGGGAGAAGATCCTGCCGTTTGAGGAAAAAGAATTAAGGATTTAACACCATATCAAGTAACAATGGAAAAAATGAAACAAGCAAAAGAAGATGCTATCTTTTTACATTGTTTACCAAGTTTCCATGATGGGAATACAGATACTGCACAACAAGTGATTAAACAATTTGGTGGAACTGGAGAATTAGAAGTTACTGATGAAGTTTTCCAATCAAAATATTCACGTGTTTTTGAAGAAGCAGAAAATCGTTTACATACTATTAAAGCAGTAATGCTAGCAACAATTCGTGGCTAGGTTATTTATGAAAGATTAAAAGGGGGTGCAAAAATGGATATAAAAAAGAAAAAAAAGTTTAAATTTAAATTACCCACAGCATTTACAATTTTATTAGGAATTACGCTTTTAATTATTATTGTATCTTGAATTCCAGGAACAACTGGCCAATGAAAAGATGCTGATGGAAACCTTCACAATGGTGGTCCTGCCGGAATTTTTGACTTATTTTTAGCTCCAATGCAAGGATTTAAAAATAAAGTTGATGTTATTGTCTTTATTTTAGTTTTAGGAGGATTCTTAGGAATCGTTATTGAATCAAAAGCATTAGATGCTGGAATTGGCCGTTTAGTCGCAAAAATGAAAGGCCGTGAAATTTGAATTATTCCAATTGTAATGTTTTTATTTTCAGTTGGTGGTACAACTTATGGAATGGGTGAGGAAACAATTGCCTTATACCCAGTTATTATTCCTGTTTTATTGGCTGCTGGTTTTGATGTTTTAACAGCGGTAATGGCGATTTTATTTGGTGCCGGGATTGGTTGTATTGGTTCAACATTAAATCCGTTTGTTATTCAAATTGCCGCTGATAGTGCTGGTGTGCCTGATTTAACATCAACAACAGGAATTATTTGAAGAGCTGTGTCATGATTATTATTAACAGCTGGTGGAATTTCATTTGTTGTTTGATATGCATTATGTGTTCGCCGTACACCAGGGAAATCACCATTGTTTGATAAAAAAGATTTTTATGAAGCAGAATTTGCAATTGTTGATGATTTACCAGAATATAATGGTAAGCGAAAAGCAATTATGGCAATTTTTATGATTAGTTTTGTCTTGATGATTTTTTCATTAATTGGATGAGACAAATTTGGAATTCCTGCCTTTGTTAATTTTACAAAATTAGTTAGTGAACATGCCCCATTTATTGCCAATTTCTTTGCACCATTAGGACAATGATCATTTATGGAAATTTCAGCATTATTCTTTATTGCATCAATTATTATTGCATTAATTAATTGAAAAGGAGAAGAAAAATACGTTAATAGTTTTATCAGTGGTTCAGCTGATATCTTATCCGTTTGTTTAGTTATTGCATTTGCAGCTGGAATTGGGTTTATTATGACAAATACTGGAATGCAAAACAAATTAGTTAGTGGATTATCTGCACCAATGTCGAAATTAGGAAAAACAGGTTTTATTATGGTAGCCTTCTTCTTCTTCCTAATTATCTCATTTGTAATTCCATCTAGTTCAGGATTTGCTCAAACTGTTTTCCCAATTTTAGGTCCTGTTGCTAATGGGGTAGCAACTGGTTTAACATCAGGAACAATTACTGCCTTTTCATTCGCAAATGGAATTATTAATTTAATTGCTCCAACAAGTGCAATTTTAATGGCAGCTTTATCAATTTCAAAAGTTCCTTATGGTAGTTTTATTAAAGCATCATGACCATTAATTGTTGGAATTGTTATTGCAACAATTATCTTATTAGGAATTGGAACTTTACTACCAATTTCAAACACTAGCCCTTGATTCTCAATGCCAATTGATTAAGAAAGTTTTCATTTTAAGAGAAAGGATATGTAAATTATGGCAAGAATAGTTGTTGCGTTAGGAGGAAACGCATTAGGAAATTCCCCCAGTGAACAACAAGAAATTGTAAAAGATACTGCGAAAGCAATGGTTGACATCATTGAAAATGGTGATGAATTAATTATTGCGCACGGGAATGGACCACAAGTTGGAATGATTAACAATGCTTTTGATGAAGCTGCACATGTGAATAATAAAATTCCAATGATGCCATTTCCAGAGTGTGGAGCAATGTCACAAGCCTATATTGGCTATCATTTACAAAATGCAATTTTAAATGAATTAAATAAACGTAAAATTAAGAAAAATGTTGTAACAATTGTAACACAAGTTGAAGTTGATCAAAAAGATTCTGCTTTTAATAATCCAACAAAACCAATTGGGGCGTTTTATTCCGAAACAGAGGCAAAAGCATTAGCTGAAAAAAATGGTTTTACTGTTAAAGAAGATGCTGGACGGGGATGACGACGAGTAATTGCATCACCACAGCCAATTGATATTGTTGAAAAAGAAATTATCGAAGATTTAATTAAGCAAGGACATATTGTAATTACCGTTGGTGGTGGGGGCATTCCTGTTGTAAAAACAGGAACTGCTTATCAAGGCGTTCCTGCTGTTATTGACAAAGATTTTGCGAGTGCAAAGTTAGCGGAGTTAATTAAAGCCGATAAATTGATGATTTTAACAGCAGTAGCTAAAGTTGCAATCAATTATGGAAAACCTGATCAACAGGCGTTAGATGTTTTAACTTTAACTGAGGCAGAAAAATATATTGCCGAAAATCAATTTGCGCCAGGTAGTATGTTACCAAAAGTACAAGCTGCAATGAAATTTGCTAGTTCTGGGTCACAGAAAATGGCAATTATTGCGGAGTTAGCCCAAGCTAAAGCAGCATTAGCGGGTAAAGCTGGTACAACAATTAGGAAATAAATTCATAGTAGTTATTAAAACCTTTTTTCGCTAAAAATTGCTTTTTCTAGAAAGTACAATTAAGAAAGAAGGTTTTTATTATGGTAAAGTTAGCAAAAAGAAGGCTTAAAAAACAGTTTGAAATTTAAAAAAAAAAAAATATTTTTTTCTAAATTTAAGTAATAATAAGATTAAGAAAAAACTTAATAATTATTTAAACTATTTATTAAAAATTTACAAAAGAATAAAATTAATATATCATCATTTTAAGAAAAAGAAATGTGACATAATTTAGCCCGAGATAACAAAAGATATTAATCTAATTTAAATAAAGAATGAAGGATAAGGAATGAAAGAGAATTTAAATAGTATTCAACATCAAATTTTAACACAAGAAGATAATTTGGATAAATTTGTTACTGATTTATATTATTTTAGTACGTTACTAGAAAACTTAAAAAAAGATTTTAAAAATCATTTAACAGATTTAAACAGTTTAAAAAAGAGCAAAAAAATAACAATAGAAGAATATCAAACTAATTTAAAAATATTAAAAAATTTATATAAATCTAAAATGATAGAATTAAAACAAGATATTAATAAAATGGCTGATTTATGTATGTTTACATTTGAAAAAAATATTGCTTTTAAAAAAGCACATAAAATTGAAGTTGCAGCAGAACTTATAAAATTAAATAGTGAAATCAAAGATTTAAAGAAAAAAGCAAGTTTAGAACAAGCAACAATGTTAGAAGCTTTAAAAGAGGAAAAGCTTAAAACCAGAAAACCAATTAGTACTAAAACTTTAGTTTTAATAAGTGTTATTAGTTTACCACTATTAATTATTGGAACATTATTAATTAATTACTTACTTTACTTTCCAAAAACAAGAAATGAAAGTTTTGATTTAACAAAAAAAGAATATTTAATTGCTTTTATTATTGTTTTAATAACCTTAATAGTTATTATTGGTTATTTTATTTTAATGTTAAAAGTTATTAAAAAGACTTATATGGATCGTGAAAAAAATATTTTTAAGATAACCGCAATCGGTTTTGTTGGTTCATTTTTAGATACAATTGGAGTTGGTAGTTTTGCTGTTGCAACGGCAGGATTAAAAGCAACAAAGATTGTTAAAAATGATGCATTATTACCAGGAACACTAAACATTGGGTTAGGAATACCAAACTTAATTGCTGGAACCATCTTTGTTGCTGCAATTAATGTTGAGGTTTTAACATTAGTATTATTGGTTGTTGGAGCAATTTTAGGTAGTTTTGTTGGTGCCGAATTAACAAAAAGAATTAGTGCCAAACATATTAGTTTAACAATGGCCATTGTGTTAGCAATTGTTGCAATCCTAATGATTTTAACACAATTAAATGTTTTACCAAGTGGAAATAAAACTGGTTTGGAAGGATGACAATTAGGACTTGCCTTTATTTTATTTATGGTTTATGGTGGATTGCAAGCATTCGGAATAGGGTTATATGCTCCCGCGTTAGCAACAATTGCATTATTAGGAATGGATATTAAAGTTGCATTTCCAATTATGACATTAGCGTCAGGATCAGCTTTTCCAGTTGCAGCATATTCTTATTATAAAAATAATAAATATCAGCCAAAAACAGGATTTGGTTTAATGCTAGGGGGGGCTCTTGGCGTAGTATTAGCTTTTTTAACAGTTTTTGTTGGTATTGAAGTTGGGTTAGATGTTAAGCCCGATGTTTTTACTAATTATTTAAAATGATTAGCAGTTATTGTCGTTTTTTATGTAGCTATTATGCTATTATTATCTTATTTAAAAATTAGAAAAAAACCAAATGCTAATAATTTAACGACAAGAAAGATAATATTTTCACCGGAAAGCTATGATCAATGAAATGAAAAATTAGTTAATCAACTTGATGATTATTTACTAGCATATTATGACAAACGACAATTTTATAATGATTTACTTAATAAGTCTTTAGGAAAGGAAACAAAGACATGAAAATAGGAATTCCAAAAGAAATTAAAGCACAAGAAAATCGTGTTGGGGTAACACCAAGTGGTGTGATTGAACTAGTAAAACATAAGCATGAAGTTTATGTTGAAAAAAATGCTGGTCTTGGAAGCGGTTTTACTGATGATGATTATAAAAAAGCAGGAGCTATTATTTTAGATAATCCGGCTGAAATTTGGACAAAGGAAATGATTATTAAGGTGAAAGAACCATTAGAAAGTGAATATAAATTTTTTTATGAAGGACAAATTATTTTTACATACTTTCATTTGGCTTCAGATAAAGCATTAACTAAAGCATTACTTGATGCAAAAGTAACGGCAATTGCTTATGAAACAATTCAACTTGAAGATAATTCATTACCATTGTTAAGACCAATGAGTGAAGTTGCAGGAAGATTAGCAGTTGCTAATGCAATGTATTTTATGTTTAAAACAACTGGTGGTAGTGGTTTATTAATGAATGGTACACCTGGAACAGAACGAGCGAAGGTTACTGTTATTGGTGGTGGTGTTGCCGGAACAGCTGCCGCGAATATGGCAGCAAGCATTGGCTGTGATGTTACATTAATTGAGTTTAATGAAAATAGAATTCGACAATTGTATCACTTGTTTGGTAAACAAGTCCATATTTTAAAATCTAACCATGCTAATATTGAAAAATCAGTTTTAGCTAGTGATGTTGTTATTTCAACGGTTTTAATCCCAGGAGCATCAGCACCAAAACTAGTAACTGAAGAAATGGTTAAAAAAATGAAAAAAAATAGTATTATTATTGATGTTGCTATTGACCAAGGTGGTAGTGTTGAAACAATTACTAAGGCAACAACCCATGATAATCCAACTTTCATTATGCATGATGTTATCCATTATTCAGTAGCAAATATGCCAGGCGCAGTACCAAGAACAAGTACAATTGCTTTAACAAATGCAACAATTCAATATGCTCTAGCAATTGCTAATACTGATTTTAAAACACTATGTAAAACACATCCGCCAATTCGAAAAGGAATTCAAACAGTTGAAGGTAAACTTGTTTTTGCCCCAGTTGCGGAAGCACATAACTTGGAATATGTTGATGTGTTATCAATTTGTTAATTATTAACTTGTCAGAGTATAAAAGTTTTTTAAAATAAGAATAATTGAAGTTTTCTTCAATTATTTTTATTAAAAGTTATTTTAATCTAATTTATTTTGTAAGGGTAAAAGGTAGGTTCTTAATAATAACGCTAATAGAAGAAAATATTATTTTATGATATAATAAATACAAGTGATTAATACAAGTAGGGTGAATATATGTGTCAAAATAGTAAGAAGGGTCATAACAGTAATTGTCACAATAATTGTCGGATTCATCATCCGAATTTTTTTAATTATTATCAATATCCTATTTTTCCTTCTTATGGATGTGGAACACCACCATTAATTCAATATTCAATTCCACAGCAACCATATCCGCCATTATTTTCCCAGTATCAATATTCTCCAATTATTCAATATCCAATGCCAGGGCCACAACCAAATCAAAGTTTGCCCCTAGGACAGCCTTATCAATACAATCCTTATAATGTTGGACAAAATTTTAATAATTTAGCAAATAATGCTAGAATTAATGATAATTTTCAATATCAACCGGTTAGAGAAGATTATTATTTATCTCCTTATAATTCTCGCATTCCATTAGGAACAGAACGATATTATAATGATTTTCGTCGTCCAATTTCATCATTAAGCGCTGAAGAAGAATATAATTGAGCAGTGCATATTTCTGATATTTTAGATGAGTTTATTGGGCGTCATCGTAGTCGACCAAAATCTAATTTTGATGAATATCAAAACTTAAAACAGACATTAGATACGTCATTACGTCATTTGAAAGAAGCAGAAGCACTAAACCAAAAGTTAGTTAATGCTTGAGAAAAAAAAGATAAAGAAACAAATCCTACTTCAGCAGCTGATGATACAAGTAATAATGGTCCTATGAATTTACCAACAGATAATAATGATTCAACATTATTAAAGCAAAAAACTGACCAATCTGATGCTTTAAATGAAAAAAATGTTTCGCCAATAATTGCTAGTTCTGAACCAGAAAAAAGTTCATCTTTAACTGAAGAGAATGTAGAAGATAAGTTTAATTTCCTTGATTTTGAAGAGGATTCAGATAATAACTTTAATCCTGAAGATGATGCGCATAGTTTCTTTTTTAATGATGAAGAATTTAAAGAAGCAGATTCCCCCGAAAAAAAAGACAATGATATTTCAAAAAATGATAATGATGTTAATAATATTGCTGCTGAAGATATTCATGATTTTTTAGGTGTCAAATCACCAGATTTTGATTTAATGGAATCTAATCCAGAAATAATAGAAACAAATGTTTTAGATGAAGAATTAAAATTTGTTGATATTGATAAAGTAAAGGATACAAAACCAGTTTTCTGGACATATAAGGATTATACAATTAAGACATCATTAGGGGAAAAACGAGCTAGTGAAATTTATCCCAAAATATTTGATGAATATGGTCATCTTAAAATGGACCATTTTGAAGCAATGGCACAGTTTGGTGTGACAGAAAAACAATATGATCAATTAATTGAAAATTTTTATCGTGCAAAAGAAAATAAGACAAAAAAAATTAAAAAAAATGAATTTGGCGTAGTTGTTAAATCAAAATTTAATGTTAAAGCTTTTTGAATTACTATGGGTATTTTAGGTGTTATTTTATTATTAATTGCAATAACTGTTATTTTGTATTTTACTGTTCCTAGTGTTGCTGAAGGAATAAATACAATAACTGCTAAAATAAAAAAAATATTTTAATTTAGAATAATAAATTTAAAAATAGTTTTTTAAAATATTATGTATAATAATTATTGATGTGTTTTAAAAAATAAAGGAGAGAAAACATGGCACAGACGCTGGTAATAATGGAGTCCCCAACTAAAACGAAAGCAGTTGAAAAATATCTTGGCGAAAATTATTTAGTTTTATCATCAGAAGGACATATTCGTAATTTATCAACAAAGGGTGAATATGGATTAGGAGTAGATATTAAAACTTTTGAACCAAGTTATAAAATGGAACGTGGAAAAAAAGAACTTGTTAAAAAATTAAAGCAAGAAGCCAAGGCAGCAGATTTGGTTATTCTAGCGACCGACCCTGATCGAGAAGGAGAAGCAATTGCGTATCATTTAAATGAAGTCTTAAATTGTGGTGATAAATCACGCCGTGTTCGCTTTAATGAAATTACAAAAGAGGCAGTGTTGGATGCATTTCAACATCAAACAGATCTTGATATGAATTTAGTTCATTCACAAGAAACACGACGAATTTTAGATCGTTTTATTGGTTTTCGCTTAAGCAAATTATTACAGAAAAAGATTAAGTCAAAATCAGCAGGACGAGTACAATCGGTTGCTTTAAAGTTAGTTGTTGAACGAGAAAAAGAATGACAAAACTTTGTGCCAGAAGAATATTGAACTGTTGAAGGATTATATAAAAAAGCAGTCGTTAAATTAACAAAATTTAAGGATGAGAAAATTGAATTAAAAGTAGAAGAAGATGTTTTAAAAGTTAAAAAAGCTTTAAAAAAAGATTTTGTTGTTGTTCAAATAAAAGAAAGTGAAAAACAACGAAAATCGCCCAATCCACATACGACTTCAACAATGTTGCAAGAAGCAAGTAGTAAAATGGGTTTTGCTTCAAATAAAACATCATTAATTGCCCAACAATTATATGAAGGAATTAAAGTTAAAGATAATATTACAGGGTTTATAACATATCCGCGGACAGATTCAATTCGGTTAAGTGATAAGTTTGTTCAGGATGCTTTTGATTATATTACAATTAAATATGGCACAGAATATTTAGGCGAAGTTAAAACACCACCAAAAAATAAAAAAAATGTGCAAGATGCCCATGAAGCGATTCGCCCAACTGATTTAACGATGACACCAGAAGTGGCAAAAGAATATTTAAGTCGTGATCAACTACGTTTATATAAGATTATTTATAATCGTGCGCTAGCTAGTTTAATGGCTAATGCAAAGTTATTAAGTAAAGCAATTATTTTAGATAATAATAATTATGAATTTCGAATGACAGGAAGTACCATTCAATTTGATGGGTTTTTAAAATGTTATGTTTTAGAAGGTGATGAGGAAATTGCAAAATTACCAATGTTAAAACCAAATCAAATTATTAATTTAAATGAGTTATATGGAATTCAACATTTTACTAAACCACCAAGTCGTTACTCTGAAGCTAAATTAATTAAAACATTGGAGGAAATTGGGGTTGGCCGTCCATCAACTTATGCGCCAATTATGCGAACATTAAAAGATCGTGGCTATATTATTGTAGAAAATAAAGCAATTAAAGCAACTGATAAAGGGATTTTAACAAGTGACAAATTACAAGAATATTTTAGTGATATTATTAATGAAACGTATACTTCCACAATTGAAGAAAATTTGGATGTGATTGCACATGGTGATGCTGATCCAAAGCCATTATTAAAAGAATTTTGAGAACGATTTGAGCCCCGCATTGAAGCAGCAATGGAATTAATGGAAGAAATTCCAGTTGAGAAGGCGGGGATTGAATGTCCAGAATGTGGAAATGATTTAGTATATCGGTATGGAAAATATGGTAAATTTATTGCATGTTCAGGGTTTCCTAAATGTCGTTATATTCATAAAACTGGTCCAAAATTTGGTCCTTGTCCAGAATGTGGAGTTGGTGAAATTATTTTAAAATTTAATAAGAGACGTCAACGCTTTAAAGCCTGTACTAATTATCCAAGTTGTCATTACACTGATTCATATAAAGAAGAAAAGACAGAACAAGAAGAAAATAGTAACGAAAATAACGGATTGTATCGAATTAATTTATTAAAATAATAAACGATACTTTTTTTATGCTAGGCATTTATGTAAAATATTTTATTATTTAGAAAATGATTTTCATAGTTCTGGCGGTATAATTAGTACAGTTTCAGAAAGGGGATGTGACGAATTATGTATGTAAAAGGAAGTAAAGTTCTTGCAAAAGTTACAAACATTACACCGTTTGGTGCATTTTGTGAATTAAAAAATGCTGCTGGATTAATCCACATTAGTGAGATTTCAGATTACTATGTAAGAGATATCAAAGAATTTGTTAATATTGGTGACAGTGTTGAAGTAGAGGTACTAGACTATGACCCAGTTAAGAAACAAGTGAAATTAAGTTATAAAAATTGTCGACCTGAATTATTGAAAAAGAATAATAGTCAAATTCAAGAAACAGGAGTAGGATTCCAAATGTTAAGTGAAAAAATTAATTCACTAACAAGTAAATAAATTAAAATTTTTACAAATGGAAGGTTTTTTTAGATAGAAAGTAGGCATATTATTAAAATGATTAAAGTAGATTTTACTAATGCATTAGCCGAATCTGTTTTTAACAAATATTTAGGGCGAGTTAAAGATATTCACCAAATGATTCATAATAAGACAGGATTAGGAAATGATTTCCTTGGTTGAGTTGAATGACCAAATAATTATGATCAAGCAGAGCTTGCAAAGATGAAACAAACAGCAAAGCAATTAGCTAGTGAAATTGATGTTTTATTAGTAATTGGAATTGGTGGGAGTTATCTTGGCGCACGAGCAGCAATTGAAATGATTAATGGGTTATATAGTCAACAAAAAGTAGAAATCATTTATATTGGAAATACAATGTCTTCAACTTATACAGCACAAGTTTTAAAATATCTTCAAGACAAAAAATTTGGGATTTGTGTTGTGTCTAAATCAGGAACAACAACTGAACCAGCAATTGCATTTCGTCTTTGTAAAGAGCTTTTAGAAAAAAAAGAAGGAAATCTAAAAGCAGCTAACTTAATTGTTGCCATTACAGATAAGCAGAAAGGAGCCCTAAAAACATTAGCTGATAAAGCAGGATATCAAACCTTTGTTATTCCAGATGACATTGGTGGAAGATATTCAGTGTTAACGCCAGTTGGTGTTTTTGCAATGCTAGTAAGTGGTATTAACATTGATAATGTTTTTAAAGGAGCACAACAAGCTTATCAAGACACTTTAATTGATGATTTCACTAATCATGCCTATAAATATGCTGTTGGACGTTATATTTTAAATCAAGAGGAAAAATATAAAGCAGAAATGCTTGTAACTTATGAGTTACAAATGCAGATGATTACCGAATGATGAAAACAATTATTTGGGGAATCAGAAGGAAAAAATTCAAAGGGTTTACTACCGTTATCATGTGTTTTTTCAACAGATTTACATTCTCTTGGCCAATTCATTCAAGAAGGGACAAAAAATATTTTATTTGAAACAGTTATTGCAGTTAAAAAACCACAAATTGATCTTAAACTGTCAAAAGCAGAAGTAGATACTGATGGTTTAAATTATCTCGCTGGGAAAACATTACATGAAGTAAATACCATTGCTGTTCAAGGTGTTGTTGCTGCGCATAGGAAAGTTGGCCATGTGCCAAATATTGTTTTAGAATTTGCAACAATGGATGATAAAATGTTTGGTTATTTATCATATTGATTTATGAAAGCTTGTGCAATGTCAGCTTATTTGTTAGAGATAAATCCATTTGATCAACCCGGAGTTGAGATTTATAAACAAAATATGTTTAATTTATTAGGAAAATAAAAGACAAAATAAAAAAATATTGAAACTCAATATTTTTTTTATTTTTTTAATTGCTTAATTTGGTTTAAAAAAGTTGAAGAAATTTCATTCAAACCATAATCAGCAATAAAAAAAATTGTTTCAAGATCTTTATTTAATTGTTTATTAGCAAACGCTAATTCCATTTCATATTTTAAATCGTTATTATTTCGTAATCCTCGAATAATATATTTAGCACCTAATTGTCTAGCAAAATCGCTAGTTAACATTTGGTCATTAATGACAATTTCAACATTTAAATTAAGGTTTTGACAAGCTATGACAGCTTGTTTAGCACGAGTTTTAATATTTGTTTGGTTTGATTTTTCTAAATTATTAGTAATTACAACATATAATTTCGAAAATAAAGCACTTGCTTTTTTAATAATATTAAGATGACCGTCATGAATTGGGTCAAAACTACCAGGAAAAATTGCTTTCAAGATTATTTTCACATCCTTTTAAATATTATTATTTTAACTGAAAAAATGTGTTATGATAATAGTAATATGATATTTTTCCGATTATTTGGATATTTTTTTAATACTAATGTATAATAATTAAGATTACATTTATTTAGAGAGATTACATTTATATTATTAAGGGGAAAAATGTATAAATACATTTAAAAAATAAAATGTAAATAAGTATTAATTAATGAATAGAGAATAGAAAGTAGACGATTTTAATTATGGCAAAAATTAATTTTTTCGCTCTTGGTGGATTAGATGAGCGAGGTAAGAATTTATACTGTATCGAAGTAGAACAAGATATTTTTATTTTTGATGCAGGGACAAAAAATCCGGAGCGTGGAATTTTAGGAATTGATGTAGTAATTCCTAATTTTGATTATCTAAAGGAAAACCGTGCTCGCATTAAGGGTGTTTTTATTACAAAGCCTTCCGATGAATGTTCTGAAGCAATTACTTATATTTTAAAAGAATTAGCATTACCAGTTTATGGAAGTGATTTAACTTGTAATATTTTAAAATTTCATTTACAACGCTTTAAAGTTCGTGGTAAAGAAGAATGTTTTCATGTTATTAATGCAAAAGATATTCTTGATTTTGGTTTATGCAAGGTTGAAGTATTTTCAACAACAACAAATATGCCAAATAGTTATGGTTTTGCATTGCATACACCTGATGGCACAATTATTTATACTGGAGATTATATTTTTGATGCTAAAGCAGACCCTAATTTTGCAACAGATTTACAACATTTAAATCAAATTATTGCTAAAAATAAAGTACTATTATTTTTATCAGAAGCTTCATCAGCTTCACGTCGTGACTATACAGCACCAAACCATAAGATTAAAAATTATATTGAACGAGCTGTTAAAGAAACAGAAAGTCGGATTATTTTAGCTTGCTTTGATCAAGATTTACATAAAATTAGTGAGTTATTTGATTTAGTTCGGGAAAATAATATTTCAGTTGGAATTTATGGTCAAACTTTATTGGAGTCATTAAAAGTATTATCTGATAGTAAAAAACTAAATTTTAATGGAATTAATTTAAAAGGATTACAAGAAGCAGTTAAAGAAGAAAAATCATTAATTATTGTAACTGGTAGTGGAGAACGTTTATATAGTCGTTTAATTAAAATTGCTTCTGGTAATGATGATATTTTAGATATTAAAGAAAGCGATACAATTATTTTAGCAACACCGCCAAACCCAGGAAGTGAATTAAATCATGCCAATGTTTTAGATGAATTAGCGCGAACTGTGGCAAAAACAATTGCCTTATCAGATAAAAAAGTTTGAACAATGACAGCAAGTTATGAAGATGTTAAATTAATGAGTTCAATTATTAAACCAAAATACTTTGTGCCAGTGAAAGGATTATATAAAGATTTTGTGCAAGCGAGAATGGCAGCAATTGAAGCTGGAATTAATCCAGAACATATTTTTATTGTTGATAATGGAGAAGGGCTTGAGTTTATTGATGGTGAATATACGAAAAAAAGTAATAAGGTAAAAACCGCTGATTTATATGTTGATGGGATTGGTGTTGGTGACATTGGAGCAGTTGTTTTAAATGAAAGAAAACAATTGGCTACTGATGGCGTTGTTATTATTGGAGTTTCAATTGATAGTAAAACAAAAGAATTAGTTTCTTTAATTGATACGCAAATGCGCGGAGTAATTTACATTCAAGAAAATAATGACATTTTTCGTAAAATGCAAAAAGTTATTATTGAAATTATTGAGAAACATTATAAAAAAGCTGTTGTTGGTGAAATGTATGATGTTAATGAAGTAAAAAATGAAATTAGATCGACAATTAGTTCATTTGTTAAAGCAGAAACAGGAAAAACACCAATTATTTTAGCAATTGTGAATGAAATTTAATTTTATGATATATTTATAGTAGATAAATATTTGAAGCTTTTAAATGTATGGTCATATTTAAAGTAATTTCTAAATATTTAGAATTTTAGGAGGGCTGCACTATGGGAAAGGAATCTTATGATGATCAGAATGAGAAAACTGCAATCTTAAAAGTCGAAAAAAAACCGCGTCGTAATGATTCCATCGGGTGAGTAATTGGAGCATTATTAGTGACATTTTTTACTATTCTTGCAGTAGCACGAATTACTTTAATTGGGCAATTTATTGATGATGTTTTATTTACATTTGCGTTTGGTTGATTTAAGTATCTAATGTATTTTGTATGTTTAGTATTAGGACTTACAATTTTTATTGGGGTACGAATTCGATTAAAATCACGGGTAATTTGAATGATAGTAACCTTTATTATTTTGTCATGCTGATTGGTAAGCAGTATTTTATTAATTTATCAATATGCTAATGGTCAAATGGCATATTTTGATAAAACTGTTTTTTTAGATGTTGTTAAGAATTATTTGCAACGATGACAAGATGCATCGATTTTTAATCCTAATCACCCAGTGACATTTGTTAATTTTAATGGTGCTTGAATTACTTTATATGCTGGGGGTGGTATGATTGGAAATTTTCTAGCGGGGATTGCTAGTTATACTACCATTTTTGGTTCTTTAATTTTGTGTTTATCAGTTTTTTTATTATGAGGAAGTTGAGTAACGACAGGAACAGCAATTGGAATGTTTTTGCCAAAAAATGAACGTCAACAACAAGGAGTGCGTGTTTTGCGTTTATCAGCAAATCGCCGTCAAAAGCAAAATATTTACCAAAATTTTAATATTCCCGATGAGGAATTATTTTCTGCTCGTCAAGTTATGCATACCACAGAAGCATCAGATATTACAATTCAAATGCCATCATACACAGCTTTACATGACCAACATTTAATTGATGATTTAATTGCCGATGATTTTGTTGGCAAGAAAAAAATGAAACAAAATTATGTTCGTTTTGATAATCAAACTAGTTCCACCCCAGAATTACGAAAAGAACCTTTTAATGATTATCATTCAATGTCTTCGCAACCATCACATTCTTCATCACTACCACACCGTTCAAGAATGCAATTAACTCCTGACCAATATATTCAACCACGTAATCGTCGTAGTAATAGTACTCATCTTAATAAAAAACTTGATGATTTACCAGTTTATGGTTCTTCATATGGAAAAGATATTAATATTGATGTTGCACGAGATAAGTTGAATTCAGCAACCGATATTACACCTTTTGGTAAAATTAATCGAGGTGGTAATTCAACAACTTTAAAGCAAACATCATTTTATGATGAACAATTACCAACGGAAGAATTTAATCCAACTCCATCAGAGCAATTTGAAACAGTTGATATTAATGAAGGAATTTATCATCGACAAAGTAATCAAGAATATCATCATACATTAGAACCATACCAAGATGAGTATTATCCTAATTATGAGGCACCATTAATGGAACAACAACATTTTGACATGCCTTATCAACCACCACACCGTGTTGTGAAACCCAAGTCAATTGAAATTAATAAAAAATTTAGTCAAACTGTTTCACGTCGAAATACTTTTAATAATCCGCATTATAAATTACCAAATTTAGGTTTATTAAGTCCAAAGGAAGACAATCGTCGTAATAATGAACGAAATAAACTTGCTGCACAAAAGAAAGCAGTGAAAATTAATCAGGTTTTTCAACAATTTAATATTGCTGCTAGTGTGCAAGGGATTAATATTGGGCCAACTATTACAAAATTTGAGGTTCAAATGCAACCAGGAGTAAAAGTTAATAAAATTATGCATTTAGAAAATGATTTAAAATATGCTTTAGCTACCCAAAATGTTCGAATTGAAGCACCAATTCAAGGAAAGTCAGCAGTTGGGATTGAAATTGCTAATGAAATTAGTAATAAAGTAACATTACGTGAAATTATGGAGCGATTACCATTAGAAAAACAAGATCGTAAATTATTAGTTGGAATTGGTCGTAGTGTGAATGGGGAAATTATTTTTGTTGAATTAGATAAAATGCCACATTTATTAGTTGCTGGTTCAACGGGTAGTGGAAAATCTGTTTGTATTAATACCATTTTATCATCACTAATATTACGAACAAAACCATCGGAAGTTAAATTATTATTAATTGATCCAAAACAGGTTGAACTAGCTGTTTATAATAATTTGCCACATTTATTAGCCCCAGTTATTACAGACACTAAATTAGCAAATTCCGCCTTGAAAAAAATAATTGCTGAAATGGAACGTCGTTATAGTATATTATCAGAACGTGGAGTTCGTAATATTGAATCCTTTAATAAAAAAGTTACGCCAAAAGACCGTTTACCTTATGTTGTTGTTGTAATTGATGAGTTAGCTGATTTAATGATGACAGCTGGAAAAGATATTGAAGATTCAATTATGCGAATTACGCAATTAGCGCGTGCTGCTGGAATTCATATGGTGATTGCAACACAACGACCATCAACAGATGTTATTACTGGAGTAATTAAAACAAATATTCCATCACGAATTTCCTTTTCAGTTACCTCGGCAATTGATTCTCGAACAATTTTAGACCAAGGTGGTGCAGAAAAACTAATTGGTTATGGTGATATGTTATATGCACCAGCAGGACAAAATATTCCAACTCGTGCACAGGGAGCATTTATTTCCGATGATGAAATTCAACGATTAGTTGATTTTTGTCGTGCGCAACAAGAACCTGATTATGATGAAGAGTTTTTAAATATTGAAATAAATAGTGAAACAGGTGGTGGCAATGAAAATGATAATATTGATTCATTGTATCAAGAAGTTAAACGCTTTGTTATTTTAAATCAAAAAGCTTCAACATCTTTAATTCAACGAAAATTTTCAATTGGATATAATCGTGCTAGTCGCTTAATTGATGCTTTAGAAGAAAATGGCATTATTGGTCCTCAAAATGGTGCAAAACCACGAGATGTCTATGTTCAAAATATTGACTTAGATGATAATCCTTTTAATGATGGCGGTTATTGATAAAACACAAGTAATTTATAAAAAAGCAATGATTTATTGTGTATTTATAATTTTTATATATAATTAATGGTATAATTGGAAAGATAAAATTTCAATTAATATTTTTAAATATTAAGTATATAATTAAAATATTATGTAAAAAAACATTAAGGATGAGAAAAGATGGCAAAAAAAACAAAAAAAATAAATGCAAAGTTAAAGAAACTAAATGATATTTCATTAAAATTAACTGATGTTGAATTTCGCTATAGGGAAAATCATCCTAATGCTGTTGATGGAGTTAGTTTTGAAATTAACCATGGGGAATATGTTACAATCATTGGTCATAATGGTAGTGGAAAATCAACAATTAGTAAAATTATTATCGGTGTTTTACGTCCACAAAAAGGGAAAATTGAAGTTTTTGGTAATGAGGTTCATTCATCAACAATTACAGGAATTCGAAAATTTTTAGGGATTGTGTTTCAAAATCCAGATAATCAATTTATTGGATCAACAGTTCGTGATGATATCGCATTTGGCCTTGAAAATCGGCAAATTCCACAAAAAGAAATGCAAGCAATTATTGATAAAGCTGCTGCAAAAGTTGGCATGAATAATTTTCTTGACCATGAACCATTAATGCTATCAGGAGGACAAAAACAGCGAGTTGCAATTGCTTCAGCACTAGCATTATCACCAGATATTATTATTTTTGATGAAGCAACAAGTATGTTAGATCCAAAAGGGCGAAAAGAAATTAAACAAATTATGGTTGAATTGAAAGAATCACGTGAGAAAACAATTATTTCAATTACGCATGATATGGACGAAATCTTAAATGCTGATAAAGTGATTGTTATGAATAAAGGCCAAATGGTTAAATGTGGTAAACCACATGAAATTTTGTATGATGAAGAATTTTTAAAATCAATTCATTTAGATGTGCCTTTTGTTTCAAAAGTCGTTGATAGTTTACGCTTAAATGGTTTAGAAGTGAAAAATACACTAGATCTTAGAGAGTTGGTGGATGAGATATGTCAAAAGTAAAAAAACAACCTAAAATTGAAGCATTACAAAATGTTGATATTACATTTACAGATGTGTCTTATGTTTATGCTCCTAAAACGCCTTATGAATATACTTCATTGCAAGATATTAATGTTGTTATTAAACCTGGGAAAATTACTGCTATTATTGGGTCAACAGGAAGTGGAAAATCAACTTTAATTCAACATATCAATGGTTTATTAATTCCAACCACGGGAGTTGTTGATGCAAATGGCTTTATTATTAAAGCAAAACAAAAACGAATTAAAAATATTAAACAATTACGAAAATCAATTGGTTTAGTGTTTCAGTTTCCAGAATATCAATTGTTTGAAGAAACAATCGAAAAAGATATTATGTTTGGTCCAGTTCACTTAGGTGAAAGTAAAGAAGTTGCTCGAGAAAATGCCAAAAAATACTTAGAAATGGTTGGCTTACCATTAAACTATTTAGAACGTTCACCGTTTGATTTATCAGGAGGGCAAAAACGCCGGGTTGCCATTGCAGGGATTTTAGCAATGGAGGGTAATACTTTAATTTTAGATGAACCAACCGCTGGGTTAGATCCTGAGGGTGAAGAAGATTTTATTAAGTTATTTCAACGGATTAATAAAGAACAAAATAAACGGATTATTTTAGTAACTCATAATATGGATCATGTTTTAGAAATTGCTGATGAAGTTATTGCTTTAAAAGAAGGGCGAATTTTAAAAGTTGGAACACCATTTGAAATTTTTAAGGATAAAAATTTATTACAAGAATTGTTAATTGAACCACCAAAAATTTATCATTTAATTTATCAATTGCAAGAAAAAGGTCTTGACTTAACAAATGTTAATATTCGGAATATTAACCAATTAGCAAAAGAAATTATTCAGCATAAAGAACAAAAAAGAAAGGGATAAAAAAGATGCGCTTATCATTTGGACGTTATATTGCTTATAATTCCCCGATTCATCGAATGGATCCACGGGTAAAATTATTTATGTTGTTATCATTGATGATATCAATCTTTTTTTCAACTGGTTTTACCGGTTATGCTATTTTGGGAATGACAATTTTTAGTTTGTTCTTTTTAGCAAAATTACCACCAAGGTTATTACGAGCATTACTAAAACCAATTTTATTTATGTTTATTATTTTGTTGTTAATTAATTGTTTTTTAGTCACTGATGGTTATATTGGATGACATTGAGGTGGGAAAACAACAGCAACAGGCCCTGTTGCTGTGGGAGGAAAAAGTTGATTTGCTTTTTCCGAAAAAGCTATTTTTAATGCCCTTTACATGGCGTGCCGGATTTATTTAATGATTTTAATTACAACAATTTTAACGGCAACAACACAACCATTAGATTTAACCTTAGCGTTAGAAGATTTATTAAGTCCATTAAAACTAGTTCGTTTTCCAGTCCATATTTTATCAACAATTATTTCAATTGCCTTACGAATGATTCCAACTTTAATTGAAGAAGCAGGGCGGATTATGAAAGCGCAAGCCTCGCGTGGGGTTGATTTTAAGAATGGTCATTTTAAAGATAAAATTAAGTCGACAACAGCTTTAATTATCCCATTATTAGTATCAGCATTTCAAAAAGCTGAAGATTTAGCATATGCAATGGATGCCCGCGGTTATGACCCACATGCAAAACGAACACGTTATCGTCATTATCGGATTCATTTTCCTGATGTGTTATTATTTATTTTTGGGGTTGGGATTGCTAGCATTATTATTGCTCAATCAGTAACGATGGGGCAATATGAAACCTTTTATGAAGTTTGACATTGAGATAATGATTCCAATGGATGAATATTTGGTAAAATTAAAACAGGATTTTTACAAATTCGTATTCCACATATTGATGAATTTGTTTTAGGGTGATAATGTTATATTTATTATTAAGTATTGAATATGATGGTTATGATTATAGTGGCTGAGTTAAACAAAAAAATGCTCGAACAATTCAGGGTGAATTGGAGAAAGCATTTTTTGGCATTTGTCATCAAAAAATTTGAACTTTAGGTGCTAGTAAAACTGATGCTGGTGTACATGCTTCTGACCAAAAGGTATTAGTAAAACTACCATTTCAACCACAACATTTAGTTTTTTTTATTAAAACTGTTAGTAAAACTTTACCACCAAATATTAATATTAAAGGATATCAGCTTGTTTCAGAAAATTTTAGTGTTCGAACTGCAAAAGTAAAAGAATATGTTTATACAATTAATGATCAAGAGTATGATCTTTTTAATCATCGTTATGAACTTAAAGTTAATACACCATTAAATGTTAGAAAGTTACATCAAATTAGTCAAATTTTTGTTGGAACACATGATTTTGGATATTTTGCAGGGGTTAAACCAACCGAAAATATTGTAACACAACGAACAATTAATAAGATTTGAGTTAAACGAAACAAGGCAAAAAAAATTGAAATTCATTTTATGGGGAAAAGTTTTATTCGTTATCAAATTCGAATGTTAACACAAAATATTTTAGCTTGTTATGCTGGTAAAGTTAGTTTAAGTGAATTGCAAGCACAGTTAAAACATCCTCCTCAAGGAGCAACAACAAAGTATTGTGCAAAACCATATGGTTTATGTTTGAAAAAAATAAAATATTAAGATAGTTTCTTAATTTATTTGAAATAATCTAATTATATTATTTGTTAAGATAAAATTATTTTAGTTAATTTAAGGTTTAAGATTAAATTTAATTAAACAAAAAAATTTAACATTATTTAAAAAAATAAATATTAATTTTAATTAGTCTACTTTCCTTTAAAAAATAAATATGATATTATATATCATTTCACTTTTTATGGTATAATTTATAGTAACAAGTATGGGTAGAAAATACGGCAAATGAGGTGCAAAAATGAATAATGGTTTTTATATTTTACCAAATGAAGAAGGATATTTAGTAAAGTCACATGATACTAATAGTGAAATTGCATTATTTAGAAGTCGTCGTGATGCAGAAGTGTTTATTAGCACTTTAACATTATCACCAACACCTTCATTTTCAAATAATTATTCACCAGGAACTTCAATTCCTCACTATTCATCTCAACCTCAACAAATTATTACACCGTATCCAACTAATGGTGCTTCACCACAAGTTTTTTTTATTCAACAACCAGCTCCAGCACAACAAGTAACGCCATCACCATATCCATTTTATCCGATGATGCCACCAACGCCACCAATGGGAGGAATGTGCCATGGTATGTATCCGGGGATGTATCCAAATTATTATGGTCCACAAAATAATAATTATGGGTCAGGAGGCTGTACTTGTGGGCATAATAATTCAGATTATAATGAACATTTTGAAAAAAATTCTCCCAGTAAAAATAATGAAGATTTAAGACCAAATTGAAATAATGCCAGCAATGATTTAAACATAAAAAAAAATAATGAATTAGAAGATGATACAGTTTCTTGAACACAAGAAAATGATGAATATTCAAATAATGGATATGAAGAACAACTAGTTCAACCTCCGGTTGAAGAATATAATTCTGAGACAGTTACTAATTCAGAACCGATAGTAACCCCAAATTTTTATTCGGAAGAATTAGAACAACAAGCAAATCATTCTCAACCAACAAATAACCAACCATACTATGAACAAGCTTTTGTTTCTAATCCGGTTTTTCTTAATCAACAATCAGAGCAATCAGAGCAACCACAACAATCAGAGCAACCACAACAAGTGGCACGATCAATTAATGTAACTGATGATGATGAATTCTTTAAATATGCTAATGAACAAGAATTTAATCATAATTCCAAAATTTCAAAAAAGGAAACAAAACGCTTAATGAAAGAAGAATTAAAAGCAGCCAAAACACAAGCAAAATTAGAAAAACAGAATCGTAAAAAGGCAAAGCGTCAAGGAGCACTTGATATTGAGGAATTAGACCCAATTGTAGAATAAAAAGCAAATTAGTTTGCTTTTTATTTTTTTAAAATATTTTAAATTTATGGTTGTTTTTTGAATAAAATTAATGTTATAATGATTTAGGTTTTCGGGCTATAGCTCAGCTGGTTAGAGCGCACCCCTGATAAGGGTGAGGTCGATGGTTCAAGTCCATTTAGCCCGACCATTTTTTTATAAGAATTTTGGGCCCGTAGCTCAGCTGGGAGAGCACCTGCCTTGCACGCAGGGGGTCGACGGTTCGATCCCGTTCGGGTCCACCATTTCAAATAGATTTAAACAATTAATTAAAAAAGCATATTAAATTATTAATATGCTTTTTTAATTTGACTTAAAGGTAGTCTTTTCCTAATATCCTTAATTTTTGTGGGGGGAGGGTTTAATAAAATGGCTTTTTTTGGTATAATATATCTAATGCAAAACAAAATATAAACAGGGGTGAAGTATGTCAATTTTTGATAAAAATGAAAACGAAAGATATGCATATTTTTTAACGAATTTTAAAGAAATACTTGCAGATTGAGCAGTTATGATTAATGATCAGTTTATTAAGTCATCATTAGATAATTCATCAACTAAATTATTTGGAATGAATGTTGATAAAGCAATTTTATTTTTTGATATTAATTTAGATACAAATAGTGAATTACATGAATTAGGAATTATTAAAGAAAGTTATAGTATTGATTTAACAAATGATTTAGATTTAAATTTAGGGAAAAAAATAACTAAGAAAAACGAAGAAAAAAATTATGATTTAATTTATAATCAGATTGATAATTTTTTTATTGAAGATTCAGAATTATTAAAATTTTGTGAATATACATTAAATATTACTAATTTATCAATGGCGACAGATGGACCAACAATTAGTGCCTTAAATAATTACAAGTCAGTTGCTTTTAATAGTTATCCAACAAAAATTTATGAATTACTAGATTGATTTAACGTTGAAATTGTTGATGCAATTAATAATGGATTAAAAATAAAACGCTTTGGAGTTAAAGAAAATAGTCCTAGTAGTAATAACAAAATAAGAAGAAAACCAAGATTAATGTCAAACAAAACTTTAAAAAATATTGACAATGATGATGACAAAATTAATAAAGAAATAATTTTTACTGAGTATTTTGCAAATAATGGTAATATTAGTGCTAAATTAATTGCTTTAAATAAGTTGTTACCATTGTTAGAAGAAAAACGAGCTGAAATTAAAGAGTTTAATCCGAAGTTAGAATATGATATTTTTAGTTTTTTACAACATACAAAATATCGGAACTCTTTAACATATCAAGAAGATAGTGATGCTGAAAAACGTTTAGATAAGGTTTTTAAAAAAGCGGTGTTATCTTTATACTTATTAGATATTGATTAAAAAACGAAGAAAATAATTCGTTTTTTATTTATTAAAATTATTTTAAGAAGTTTTTCCGTTATAATTTGTAGTAGGTGATTATGATGAAAGTTATTTTAATTAAAGAAGTTAAAGGAAAAGGCAAAGTTAATGATGTAATTGAAGTTGCTGATGGATATGCAAAAAATTATTTAATTAAAGAAGGTTTCGCAATTCCAACAACTTCTGCTAATTTAGCTAAGTTAAATATTGTTTTATCACAACAAGCAGCACAAGAGGCAGCTACAAAAGCTTCTTTAGAAGAATTAAAAACAGCATTAGAACAATTAACATTGAATTTTAAACTAAAAGTTCATAATAATAAAACGTTTGGTTCTATTTCTTTAACACAAATTGAAGATCGATTAGCGAAAGAATTTAACTTAAAAATTGATAAAAAGAAATTTATTGATAATAATAATTTAACAAGTTTTGGATTACATTACTTAAAAATTAAATTAGCTCCAAATATAATTGCAACATTAAAAGTGATGGTAGAAAAAAAGGAGAGTTAATTAATGGAAAACATCAGTAAAACAGAATTAAATAAACTTAATGTTATTAATGATGCGGAAAAAAATGTTTTAGCAATAATTGCTCACTCTATTACTGCAGCGGAAGAAGTTTTTTCAATTTTGACAGAAGAAGATTTTACTGTAATGAATTACAAAGTGATTTTCAAAGCTTTACAAGAACAATTTTCAGCGAAGGTTGCAATTAATATTACAACATTAAGTAATTACATGTTAAAAAATAATATTTTAAATAAAATTGGTGGTATTGAATTTTTAACTGATTTATTTCAATCCTATACAACAGATGCTAATTTATCTGAATATTTAGATATTATTATTAAAAATACAACCTCACGCCGCTTGAAGGCTGTTGTTGATAGTATTAATCGTCAGATTGATGCTCATCAGCCAATTGATGAAGTTGTTAGTCATGCAGAAAAAGAAATCTTAGATGTTAAAAAGGAACGAAAAGGTAATTTATTTAAAACTTCATATGCTGAAGTTGATAAAGTCTTACAAAAAATTGAATTGTTAGAAAATTCTGGAGAAATGTTAACAGGAAGTCCAAGTGGTTTTCGTGATTTAGATCGTATGACATCAGGTTTTCAAAAAGGGGATTTTATTATTTTAGCGGCACGTCCTTCAATGGGAAAAACAGCATTGGCTTTAAATTTTGCTGTTAAATCAGCTGCGCAATCAAAAAAAGCAGTTGCTATTTTTTCCGTTGAAATGCCAGCAGAACAATTAATTCAAAGAATGCTAGGAAGTTATTCAACAGTCGATTCTGTTAAAGTTCGAACTGGTAAAGGGTTACAAGAACGCGATTGAGAAAATATTACTAAGGCGGCAGATTTTTTAAAACAAACAAAATTATTTATTGATGATACGCCAGGTTTGAAAGTCATTGAATTGCAATCAAAGTTAAGAAAATTATGTCGTGAAAACGAAGTTGGTTTAGTTGTTATTGATTATTTACAATTACTTAGCACTGGAACTCATTTTGGTGATTCACGTCAACAAGAAGTTTCAACAATTTCCCGTCAGCTTAAGGCATTAGCACGTGAATTAGAGGTTCCGATTATTTGTTTATCACAATTATCACGGTCGGTTGAAAAACGAGAAGACAAAAGACCAATTATGTCTGATTTACGTGATTCAGGAGCAATTGAACAAGATGCTGATATTATTATGTTTTTATTTCGAGAAGAATATTATACTGCCCACGATTCAACCAATTTGGGGGCACCAATGTTAGAAACAGAAAAGGCACAATTAATTTTATCAAAGCATCGAAATGGTCCAACTGGGAGTGTTGAATTATTATTTGTAAAAAAACATGGTTCATTTGCTGATTATGGTTTGCAAAATACAAAAATTTAGGATACCATATTAAGTAGTGAAAAAATAAATTAGTGTTTAAGAAACGAGGTCTACAATGCGTAAGTTATTATCAATTTTTGCAGCAACAACTTTAGTTACAACATCAGCAGCATCAGCTGTCGCTTGTAGTGGCGCGCCACAAGGAAATCTTATTCCTATTTTTATGTATAATGGAAATCAAAAATTTAGTCATGCGCCAACAGTAACTCGTAAATCAATAAATGGAATTGATGATGTAACACAATCAGGAAAAGATGAAAATGGTGCTCCTTTTGAATACAGTTTACAGGGAGGACGAATGGGTTTAATTAATAATGCAATTAACCCTATTTTAAATGGGATAAATTTAACAAAAGATAATAGTGCAACAACTGGTAAGGGAGCAAAGTGAACTGATGAGCAAATTGCAGCTGGGTTAGAAGGACAAAAAGAGCAACTAATTCAAACTGCAAAAACTGATGCGCAAGACCCTTTTGATAGTAGTAAAAAAATTAATCAAAAAGCAATATGAAAAGATTTGTTCAACAATTATTCGACTAGTTTTGACTCATCCTATAGTCAAGTTGCTTTCCTTGCAAATGAAAATAAAGCAATTTTAAATAAAACAAATGATAATTTGGTTACAATGACTGGAAATGCAGAAAAAACAAACAATAAAGATTGAGTTAAAGAACATACTTGACCAGATGGCAAAAAAAGTCCTTATACACCTTCATCATTAAAAGTATTATCACCTATAGCATCAATTCTTGAATGATTCAATGATCCAAAAAATGGTTATAGTCAAGGTTATGATCAAATTGACCAAAATCGAGGATATCAATCAGCACGTTATCTTGCAATTGCTATTCCTAATGTTACAATTCGCTTTGAGTTTCAAGGAGAACATAATCGTTTTACCTTTACAGTAACAATTGATAAATTAGTAGCATATGCAAATTACCTTGTTTACGAAAATCCAAATAGTACAAAAGATAATCCAAGTTACGGTCACCAATGATTTTTCTTAAGTTATGGTTTTTATGACTTTGAGAGTTTAAAAGATGATGAGTATCATCACTATAATTTTAATGCGCTTCCAGATGATGTTAAGATTGATAAAAATATTAAAGTTGCATTAGGATTTGTCAAAAAAAATGATGACAAAGGAATCTTGACAGCGGATGAAGATAAGGAAGTTGGTAAACGTGGTCAATTCCCGACGCCAGAAACAGATTATACTTTCCCAGCTCTAAAATGAAAAATTAATGTTGATTCGATTACTGACCAATATAAATAATGGATATTAAAATTCTGGCAATTGGTTCATTAGATAAAAAGTATTTGGTAATAGGTTGTGAAACTTTTCTTGAACGAATTAAGCATTATGCAAAATTAGAAATTATTGAATTAAAAGAAGTTAACAATAAAACTGAACAAGTAACAATTAATGAACAAACGGCATTAGTAATAAAAAAACTATTAGATTATCCGGAATATTATAAAATATTATTAGCCTCACAAGGACAAATATTAACAAGTGAACAAATTGCTGCATACATTACGGAAGTTAAAGATTTTAAAAAAGCAAAGTTATTATTTATTATTGGGGGTAGTCATGGTTTTAATAATAATGAACTATTACCAAAAGTTAATTTTCACCTGAGTTTTGGAGCAATAACTTTACCGCATCAATTATGTCGATTAGTATTATTAGAACAAATATATCGTAGTTTTAAGATAATTAATAATGAAATTTATCATAAGTAATTTTAAAAAAAGAACAATCAGATTATATTTTTTTGGTTTTAGTTCTTTTTTTATTTTGGAGAGCTTGTTCCATCATTGCAATTTTTCGTTTTCGCGCTAATTCTGATAAAGCATTTGTATTTTTTTCTAATAATAATTGGCGATAATAAGGACTATTTTTTTTAGCTAATTTGATAACTTTAATTCGATCAGCAACAGTCATATTATTAACATCAATATAATTAGGATCATTTGCTTTAAAAGCTTGTTTTTTTAATTGATTATTCTTTTTTTCCACATTTAATAAAATTTTATACATTGGATTATTTTTGTCAATAATTTTCTTTTTATCTAATTGTGGTTTTTTCTTTGTTTTACGGTAAATTTCATGACTTCGTGATGTTTTGCGTGCTAAACTTTCAAGTTGGAGTTTAACCACTTGTGCTTTATGTTCTTGAATTTTTTGATAACGCAAATCATGCTCATTATCTTTTGTTTTTTTTCATATAATAGTTTTATTTTCTATCTGTTTTGCCATTTTTCTCCTTACTTTTTAATATGTAGTTATTCTAGTTCTATTATAATATTAATTATAATGAGATGAAACAAAGAAGTAAAAAAGATAAAATATTTCATTTTTTTTCTTAAAAAAGACTTGCATTATTGATTATTATCCAATAAAATAAATAAGCATGTATATTTTGTGGGAACATCTTTTGTGGTCTATCACTGATACACTGATAGGCGTTGTCAATGTTTACACAAAAAATATGAATAAATTAGGAGGAAAAGTAATGGCTCAAACTAAAATGAGAATTAAATTAAAAGGTTTTGATCACCGTGTGGTTGATCAATCAATTAAAAAAATCATTGAAGCAGCTCAAGCCGCAGGAGTACAGGTAAAAGGGCCAATCCCTTTACCAACTGATCGTAATATCATTACTATTTTAAGAGCAACTCATAAATATAAAGATTCAAGAGAACAATTTGAAATGAGAACACATAAAAGAATTATTGATATTATTAATCCTGATGGTCCAAAGGTAATTGACACTTTAAAAAGAGTGCAACTACCAAGTGGTGTGGAAATTGAAATGAAATAAATAACCATTCTTAAGTTTAATTTATAGACAAGATATACATGACGTATTTTCAAGGAGGAAAGAAATGAAAGGAATCTTAGGACGCAAAATTGGTATGACACAAATTTTTGCTACCGATGGTAGATTAATACCAGTTACAGTAGTTGAAGTAGAACCAAATGTTGTTTTACGAGTGTTAACAAAAGAACAAAATGGTTATCAAGCGCTTCAATTAGCTGTTGAAGATAAAAGAATTAGCTTGGTTTCAAAACCAGACCAAGGACAATTCAAAAAAGCGAATACAACACCTAAGCGCTTCGTTAAAGAAATCAGAAATATGGATGGTTATAATCCTGGTGATATTATTAAAGCTGATATCTTTACTGCTGGGGAATTCGTTGATGTTACAGGAACTTCAAAAGGGAAAGGATTTACAGGTTCAATTAAAAGACACAACTATTCACGGGGACCAATGGGACATGGTTCAGGTTATCACCGTGGCGTTGGGTCAATGGGAGCTATTGCCCCAAATCGAATTTTAAAATCTAAAAAAATGCCTGGACATATGGGAACCGAAAAAGTAACAATTCAAAATTTAGAAGTTATTGCAATTGATACTGAAAAAAATGCTTTATTAGTAAAAGGTTCAATTCCAGGTCCCAAAAAACAATTTGTAGTTATTAAAGAAGCAATTAAAGGTTTAGAACCAAATACACCAACAGCACTAGTTAAAATAACTGTTGAAACAAAAACACCAGAACCCACAATAAAAGAAGAAAAACCAGTTGAAGGAGTTGTTGATGCAACAGTTGATACAACACCAACAGCAGTCACTGATGCACCAGCATCAAAGACAGAATAGTTTTGTAGAAAGGGATTTTAAAATGAAATTACAAGTACTTGATGCGAAGGGAACGAGCGTTAAAGAAATTAGTGTAAATGATGCCATTTGAGGAATTGAGCCACATCAGCAAGCAATGTTTGATGCTGTTATTGCGCAACAAGCCGCAATGCGTCAAGGCACACACAAAACTAAGACAAGAACTGAAGTATCTGGTGGGGGAAGAAAACCTTGAAGACAAAAAGGAACTGGTCGTGCTCGCCAAGGTTCAATTAGAGCACCACAATGAAAAGGAGGAGGGATTGTTTTTGGTCCAACTCCGGAGAAAAATTATTTAAAACATGTCAATAAGAAAGTTAGAAAATTAGCAATTAAATCTGCATTATCATTAAAAGTTCAAGATAAAAACATTATGATAATTGATCAATTTGGAATTGACAAACCTTCAACAAAAGCAATGGTTGAAGTCTTAAATAATTTAAAAGTTAATGGTGAAAAACTATTAATTATTACCACAGAAGGTGATGAAGTTAATTTTAAATCATCACGTAATATTGAAAAAGTAAATATAATTACATCAACTGGTATTAATATTTATGATTTATTAAATGCAAACAAATTATTAGTAACAGAACAAGCATTAAAAGCAATTGAGGAGGTGTACGCATAATGCATATTACAAATGTCATTAAAAAACCAATTTTATCAGAAAAAACATATCGTAATATGGCGAATGGGGTTTATACTTTTGAAGTTGCGCGTACTGCAAACAAAGTTCAAATTAAAAAAGCTTTTGAAAAAATCTTTGAAGTAAAGGTTGAAAAAGTTAATGTTATTAATTATGACCCAAAAGAAAAGAAAATGGGAAAATTTGTTGGAGAGACAACATACACAAAACGTGCAGTTATTAAATTAAAACCAGGTGAGAAATTAGATTTATTAGGAGAAGATAAATAATTCCAGGATACACTATCTGGGACTGTTTATTGGCGAAATAGGAGGATAAATAACAATGCCAATTAAGAGTTTTAAACCAGTCACACCGAGTCGTCGTAATATGACGTCATTAGATTATTCCGTGCTGACAACTGACCGCCCGGAAAAATCATTAGTTGAAACTCGGAAAAAACATGCTGGTCGTAATAACCAAGGAGTTATTACAACAAGACATAAAGGTGGCGGCCACAAAGTTAAATATCGTATTATTGACTTTAAACGTAATAAGGATAATATTGTTGGAAAAATTGCAACAATTGAATATGATCCAAATCGTAATGCCTTTATTTGTTTAGTTAATTATGTTGATGGTGAAAAAAGATATATTTTGGCACCAAAAACCATTAAAATTGGAATGCAAATTGTTAGTGGTGAGAAGACGGATATTAAAGTTGGAAACTGCATGAAATTAAAAAACATTCCAGAAGGGACTGTTCTACATAATTTAGAATTACGTCCAGGCAAAGGTGGACAATTAGCTCGTTCAGCAGGTTCATCAGTGCAATTATTAGGGAAAGATGAAGATGGCAAATATGTCACAATTCGGTTAACATCAGGTGAAGTTCGTAAGGTTTTAGGAGAATGTCGAGCAACAGTTGGTGAAGTTGGAAACGAAGATTATGCCCTAGTAAATTGAGGAAAAGCGGGACGAAACCGTTGACGTGGAATTCGTCCAACTGTTCGTGGGTCAGTTATGAACCCAAATGACCACCCGCATGGTGGGGGAGAAGGTAAAGCTCCAGTTGGGCGAAAAGCACCAATGACACCATGAGGTAAAAAAGCATTAGGGGTCAAAACTCGTAACAAGAAAAAAGCTTCAACTAAATTAATCGTTAGAAGACGTACTAAATAATCTTGCTAATTAGGGTCAATCCGACAAATAATAGTTGAAAGTAAAAATCAAAATTAGAGAGATTATATATAGGAGGTAAAACAATGTCACGAAGTCTGAAAAAAGGGCCATTTGTTGATAAACATTTACAAAAAAAAGTTGAAGCGTTGAATGCTGCGAATAAAAAAGAAGTTGTTAAAACTTGATCAAGAAGAAGCGTTATATTCCCAGAGTTTATTGGTCATACTTTTGCTGTCCACAATGGAAAAGAACATATTCCAGTTTATGTTACCGAAGATATGGTTGGTCATAAATTGGGAGAATTCTCACCAACGAGAAAATTTGGTGGACATGGCGACGATAAGAAGAAGAAAAAATAATTAAATTCAGAAAGTGAGTATTTATATAAATGGATGTAAGAGCAAACTTAAGAAGTATTAGAATATCGCCGCGAAAAGTAAGACTAGTTACCGATTTAATTCGGAATAAAAAAGTGGGAGACGCAATAGTTATTCTTAACAACACAAACAAAAAATCATCAGTTCCAGTTCAAAAATTAGTTAAATCAGCGGTAGCAAATGCCGTTAATAATAATGGATTGGATGCTGATCGCTTATTTATTAAAGAAATCTTCGTTAACGAAGGACCAACATTAAAACGTTTCCGTCCGCGTGCACATGGACGAGCATATGAAATATTGAAGAGAACAAGTCATATCACAGTTACTGTTAGTGATGGGCAACAATAAGAAAGGAAGATAACAAGAGATGGGTCAAAAAGTTAGTCCAACAGGATTACGAGTTGGAGTTATTAAAACGTGAGATTCAAGATGATACGCTGAAAAGCAAGAATATGTCAAATGATTGCATCAAGATATCAAGATTAGAAAAGCTCTAATGAAAGAATTAAAAGGAGCAAGTGTTTCTAAAATTGAAATTGAACGAACAAAAAAAGAAATTGTTATCTTTATTAGAACTGCTCGTGTTGGTGTTGTCTTAGGACAAGAAGGAAAAAACATCGCAAAATTAGTAAAATTAGTACATATTACAATTGGCGATCGTAAAATGGAAGTAAAAATTAATGTTGTTGAAATTAAAAACCCGGACACTGATGCACAATTAGTGGCAAATACCATTGCTGAACAGATTGTTAATCGTGCATCATTTAGAAGTGTACAAAAATTGGCAATTAAAAAAGCAATGAAAGCTGGAGCACAAGGAATTAAAACTTCCGTTTCAGGACGTTTAGGAGGCGTAGATATGGCGCGAACAGAAGGATATACCGAAGGAACCGTCCCATTAGCAACTTTACGTAGTGATATTGATTATGCTTTAGCAGAAGCTTTAACAACCTATGGCCAAATTGGAGTTAAAGTTTGAATTTGTAAGGGAGAAATCTTAAGCAAAGAATTAGTTTCCACAAGTGATGAAAAACCAAAGTTTGAAAAACGCGATTTTAATCGTTCAAACAATAATCGTCGTGATCAAGCACCAAAATCACATCCTGTTGCTAAGGAGGCAAAATAATGTTATTACCAAAAAGAACAAAATATCGTCGTCCGCATCGTATTAAATATGAAGGAAAAGCAAAAGGAAATACGAAAGTAGATTTTGGAGAATTTGGATTAAAATCACTAGATGGAGCGTGAATTACAAACCGCCAAATTGAAGCAGCGCGGATTGCGATGACACGTTATATGAAACGTTGAGGAAAGGTTTGAATTAGAATTTTTCCTCATATGGCAAAAACAAAAAAACCATTAGAAGTTCGAATGGGTTCAGGAAAAGGTTCACCTGAAGAATGAGTAGCAGTTGTTAAAACAGGAACTGTTATGTTTGAAGTAGCAGGGGTTTCCGAAGAAACTGCCCGTGAAGCATTACGATTAGCAATGCATAAATTACCAGTAAGATGTAAGATTGTTAAAAAAGGAGAAGAGTAAGAGATGAATGATTTAACCAAAAAATCAGTTGAAGAATTGAAAAAACTGGAAGAAGAATCACGTGCTGAATTATTTGCGTTACGATTCCAATCAGCAATGGGGAATTTAGAAAAACCACATCGCATTGGGGAATTAAAAAAGCAAATTGCTCGCATTTTAACAATCTTATCTGCTCGTAAAAATGCTGGGGAAAATACGGCAATTAATGTTAAAGTTAATTTAAATGAAACATATGCGAAAATTGAAAAAGAATCACAAGCATTTGCAAAACAACGCAAGGCAAAAATTGAACAAATGATGGCTGAGCAACAAGCTGCTGAAGGAAAAATGGCAAATTTAATGGATTTACCATTAAATGATGCAATGGATTTAACAGAAGAACAAGCTGTTGCTTCAACACCAATAGGAGAAACAAATGGTCTTGATGAACAAAAAGCACCAGTTGCTGCAAAGAAACCAGCTGCTGCTAAAGATTCTCCTAAGCAAAAAGATGTTGCGGAAGAAAAAACTGCAACTGGAAAAGCAGCCACACCATCTGCTAAAAAAGCACCAGTGGCTAAAAAAGATGTTGCACAAGAAACTAAAACTGATAAGGATGCAGCATTAAAAGCTTTAATTAAAGAAAAAGCTGCGGAAAAGAAACCAACCGCAAAAAGTAAAACATCAACACCAAGCGACAAAACAACAGTGACTGTTAAATCAGTTACTTCTGCTAAAGCAGATATTGAAGTACCGAAAGAAACAAAAAAAGCAGCATCAACAAAAACTGTCAAAAAAGCAACTGAACTTAATGCAAAAGAAAAATTAGCAGCAATCAAAAGTTCTGTTGCGATGGGTGGTACTGCAAAAGGGCGTGGGTCAGGAGTTAAGATTGATTTAGAATTAAAAGCAAAAGATCCTAACGCAAAAGAATATACTTACGGCACAAATTGAAAAGAAAATCGTGATAAAATTTTAACCGCTAGTAAAACAACAAAAAAAGCCGATGACAAAACAACTAAGAAAGGGACAGGAAAAAAATAATGGAAAGAAATAGTCGTAAAGTCTTACAAGGACGTGTTATTTCAGATAAATCTGAAAAAACAATTACTGTTTTAGTTGAAACATATAAAAATCACCCCTTATATAAAAAACGTGTAAAGTATTCAAAAAAATATTTAGCACACGATGAACAAAATCAAGCCCATATTGGAGATAAAGTAAGCATTATGGAAACGCGTCCTTTATCAAAAACTAAACACTTTCGTTTAATTGAAGTTATTGAAAAAGCAATTGGTTAGTAAGAAGAGGATAATAAAAAAATGATCCAACAAGAATCAAGATTAAAAGTTGCTGATAACTCTGGGGCAAAAGAAGTGTTAGTAATTAAAAATTTGGGTGGTTCATGACGAAAGTTTACTAATATTGGGGATATTGTTGTATGTACAATTAAAAAAGCAACCCCTGGTGGAATTGTTAAAAAAGGGCAAGTTGTTAAAGCGGTTATCGTGCGTACTAAACGTGGTTTGAAACGAAGTGATGGAACACAAATTCAATTTTCAGAAAATGCTGTCGTATTAATTAAAGATGATAAAAACCCACGAGGAACACGAATTTTTGGGCCAATTGCCCGGGAAGTTAAAGATGCTGGTTTTGTAAAAATTGCATCATTAGCACCAGAAGTATTATAGGAGGCTATATTATGAATAAAGTTAAATTTAAAAAAGGTGACTTAGTGAAAGTTATAGCCGGAAAACACAAAGGAACAGAAGGACCAATCATTCGTGTCTTACGTGAAAAAAGTCGTGTGGTAATTGAAGGAATTACAAATATTAAACATGTAAAACCTTCGCAAGATAACACTGAAGGAGGAATTCAACAAGTTCCCGCTTCAGTTCATATTTCAAATGTTGCATTAATTGATCCAAAAAATAAAAAAGAAATTACTAAAATTAGTTATCAAATTGCTGATAATGGTAAAAAAGTTCGCATTGCTCGTAAATCAAAAGCGCATTTAGCGTAGAAAGGAATAATGATTAATAATGAATGTTAATTTAGAAAAAAAATATAAGAATACAATTGTTAAAGAATTATTCAAAGAGCAAGGCTTTCAATCAATAATGCAGGTTCCTGTTGTTAAAAAAATTGTTGTTAACATGGGAGCTGGTGATGCAACACAAAATAGTAAAGTAATTGAAGATATTACAAATGAATTAGCATTAATAACTGGCCTACGACCAGTTGTTACCAAAGCTAAAGGTTCAATTGCTTCCTTTAAATTACGTGAAGGAATGCCAATTGGAGCAAAAGTTACTTTACGTGGGAAAAAAATGTATCAGTTTTTAGACAAACTAATTAACATTGCTTTACCACGAGTAAGAGATTTCCGTGGGCTTAATAAAGATGCCTTTGATGGGCGTGGAAATTATACCCTAGGAATTAAAGAACAAATTATTTTCCCTGAAATTGACTATGATAAAGTTAAAAGAGTACGGGGAATGGATATTACAATTGTCACAAGTGCAACTAATGATGCTGATGCTCAAGCATTATTAAACAAAATGGGAATGCCATTTAAAAAATAGGAGGAAAGAAGATATGGCCAAAAAATCATTAAAAGTTAAACAACAATGCCATCCAAAATTCAAGGTAAGAGGTTATACTCGATGTGGAAACTGTGGGCGACCTCATGCTGTGTTACGTAAATTTGATTTATGTCGTTTATGCTTTAGAAATTTAGCAAGTAAAGGACAAATTCCTGGGGTTAGAAAAGCTTCATGATAGAAAGAGAGACTAATTAATTATGATGATTGATACAATCGCTGATATGCTAACAAGAATTCGCAATGCTAATCAACGTTTACACAGAAGTGTAAAAATGCCATCAAGTAAAATGAAAGTAAGAATTGCTGAGATTTTGAAAGAAGAAGGCTATGTCGAAGATTTTAAAGTATCAGGGGATATTAAAAAAGACTTAACGTTAACTTTAAAGTATAAAGGTAAAACAAAAGTTATTTCAGGATTAAAACGAATCTCAAAACCAGGTTTAAGAGTTTATGTAACCGTTGAAAAAGTACCTCAAGTTTTAAATGGGATGGGAATTGCAATTATTTCAACAAACCAAGGAATTATGACAGACAAAGCAGCAAAACAAGCTCACTTAGGTGGGGAAGTTATTGCTTATGTGTGATAGAAATATTTAAAGGAGAGCAAAACAATGTCTCGAATTGGTAATAGAGAGTTAAAAATTCCAGTTGGTGTTGAAGTAACAATTCAACCAAATAATGTTATTGTAAAAGGCGCAAAAGGACAATTAGAGCAAACAATTCCAAGTGTTATTACTGTTGTCGCCAAAGAAGGTGTTGTGACAACAACTAGAGCAAATGATGTGAAACATAGTAAGCAATTACATGGCACAATTAATTCTTTAATTCAAGGAATGTTAGAAGGTGTCAGCAAAGGTTTCAAAAAAGAATTAGAAATTAATGGAGTAGGGTATCGTGCGGCGTTAGCTGGTGATAAGTTAACGTTAAGTTTAGGATATTCACATCCAGTTGAATATAAAATTCCGCAAGGAATTACAATTACACTTCCAAAGCCAACACAAATTATTGTGGAAGGAATTTCAAAACAATTAGTTGGTGAAGTAGCTGCAAACATCAGAAATTATCGTAAACCAGAACCTTACAAAGGTAAAGGAGTTAAATACAAAAACGAACACATTATCCGTAAAGAAGGAAAATCTGCTGGTAAATAGCAGAAGAAAGGAATATCAACAATGGCAAATTTACAAAGTCAAAGTCGTAGTGCAAAACGAAAAAGAAGACATTTTCGT
Source organism: Spiroplasma melliferum KC3 (assembly GCF_000236085.2). Taxonomy (NCBI): domain Bacteria; kingdom Bacillati; phylum Mycoplasmatota; class Mollicutes; order Entomoplasmatales; family Spiroplasmataceae; genus Spiroplasma; species Spiroplasma melliferum. The sequence goes on from NZ_AGBZ02000004.1 coordinate 65,715, forward strand.
GTTCGTGCCAAAATTAATGGTACAACAGCTGTTCCTCGTTTAAATGTGTTTAAATCAAATGGGCATTTTTATGCCCAATTAATTGATGATGTGAAGCAAAAAACAATTGTTGCAGCCTCAACATTAAAAATGGCTGGTTTAAAATCAAGAAGCAATATCGCTGCGGCAGAAAAAGTTGGCACTGAAATTGCAAAAAAAGCACTTGAAAAAAAAGTTACAACGGTAGTATTTGATCGTGGTGGATATTTATACCATGGAAAAGTAAAAGCATTTGCAGAGGCTGCTCGTAAAGCAGGATTGAAATTTTAAAAGGAGCAATAAGAAGATATGGCAGAGAATAAAACAGATTTAAAACCAAATACAGGAAACCCAGTTCATCCAGCAGCAAAAAAAGAAGGGCCACAACATAATCCTCGTCAAGGCAATCAACGTTTTGAGCGTAATGATCGCCGTGGCGATGAAAATATGTTTGAAGAAAAAGTCGTAACAATTCGTCGTGTTACTAAAGTAACAAAAGGAGGACGTCATTTCCGCTTTGCGGCAGTTGTTGTGATTGGTGATAAAAAAGGTCGCGTTGGTTTTGGGACTGGGAAAGCAAACGAAGTTCCTGATGCAATCAAAAAAGCAATTAAAGAGGCAAAAAAACAATTAGTAAAAGTGCCACTAGTGGGAACAACTGTTCCGCATGAAGTTATTGGTCATTTTGGAGCAGGAAAAGTATTAATTAAACCAGCTCGCAAAGGGACAGGAGTTATTGCTGGAGGGCCAGCCCGAGCTGTGATTGAATTAGCAGGTTTAGCAGATGTTTATACAAAATCATTAGGATCAAATACCCCAATTAATATGATTCGTGCAACATTAGATGGTTTAAGTAATTTACGAACAATTGATCAAATTGCAAAATTACGTGGTAAAACCGTAGAAGAGTTACAAGGATAAGAGGACAGAACAATGAAATTAAACGAATTACAGTATACTGATGGAGCCCGTCATAGTAAGAAACGACTAGGACGAGGAACTTCATCAGGATTAGGAAAAACAGCTGGTAAGGGACATAAAGGGCAAAATGCCCGCACAGGTGGGGGTGTTCGCCCTGGATTTGAAGGGGGACAAACCCCAATCTTCCGTCGTTTACCAAAGGTTGGTTTTACTAATTTAACAACCAAAAAATATGTCTTGTTAAACTTAAGTGATTTGGAAAAGTTAGGATTAAATGAAATTAACCATCAAACATTAGTTGCCAAAAAAGTGCTAAAAAATGAAAAAGAATTAATTAAAATCTTAGGTAATGGTACAATATCTAAGAGTGTTAATGTTAAAGTTAACAAAGTTTCGCAAACTGCAAAAACAGCAATTGAAAAAGCTGGAGGAAAAGTGGAGGTAATATAGTGAAAACTAAAGCGAAAAAAAGAAAAACAACTCGCCGTAATCGTGAGGTTGACATTGTTAAATCATCAAATTTTTTTGTTAAAAATAAAGATTTGATTAAACGAATTGGCTTTACTTTATTAATTTTAGTTTTAATTCGTTTAGGTAGTTATTTAACAGTTCCAGGCGTAAAAATTTCACCTAACTTTCAAGATTTATCAAACAATGATCAGTTCTTTAGTTTGATTTCGATGTTAGGGGGAGGAACACTTGGAAAGTTTTCAATTTTAGCTTTAGGAGTATCACCTTATATTACTGCATCTATTATTGTGCAGTTATTATCAACCGATGTAATTCCGCCCTTATCACGCTGAGCAAAAAGTGGTGAACGTGGGCGGAAAAAATTAGATCGTTTAACAAAATGATTAACAATTCCGTTTGCAATTATGCAAGGAATTGCCACAATTTTTACTATGGCAAACCAAGGCATTATTTCTCCAAAATGAGATTCATCTGATTTTGGAACTGGAAGTCCAATCTTTTATTATACATTAGTTCCGACAGCCTTAATTGCAGGAACAATGTTAATGCTTTGATTAGCTGATCAAATGACAATTAGAGGGATTGGTAATGGGGTCTCATTAATTATTTTTGCTGGAATTGTTGCGCAATTACCAAATAATTTACAAACAACCTTTAAATTCTGAATTTCAGGACAAGAAGATATTAACTTATTATTTGATGGAATTTTAAAATTCTTAGTGTATGTCGTAATGTTCTTATTGGTTGTTTTATTTGTTGTAATGTTAAATGAATCAGAACGTAAATTGCCAATTCAGCAAACAGGAAGTGGTTTAGTATCAGGAAATGAAGAAAACCGCCCCTTCTTACCATTAAAAATTAATTCCGCCGGAGTTATTCCCGTAATTTTTGCCTCGGCATTAATTTCAGCCCCAATTACTGTTGCACAAATTATTAGTGTAAGTAATCCAAATAATGGTTTTGTGCAATTTACAAATAATTATTTATCGTTTAGTACATGACCAGGAATTATTATTTATGCAATTTTAACAATTTTATTTACTTTCCTATATTCACAAGTACAAATGAATCCTGAAAAAATTGCTGAGAATTTTCAGAAGGCCGGAACTTTTATTCCTGGCGTTCGCCCTGGGAAAGAAACGGAAAAATACATTAAAGGAACAATCAACCGTTTAAGTATTTTAGGATCAGTCTTTTTAGCAGCAATTGCGATTTTACCCTATGTGATTAGTAAATTAACAGCTTTACCAAGTGCATTAGCAATTGGAGGAACAGGGTTAATTATTATGGTATCAGTAGCATTAGAAACAATGCGTCAAGTTAAAGGGCGAATTACGCAACAAGCGTTTATTGATAAAAAATCACAACAATTAACTGATGATACTAAAGATTCATATTTATGATAGAAAGCCAGAGGAAAGTTAATGCGAAATTTTATTTTGTTAGGAGCTCCTGGAAGTGGAAAAGGAACCCAATCAGACCATTTAGTCAAAAAGTTTGGTTTTACTCATATTTCAACTGGCAATATTATTCGAGATAATATTAAGCAAAAAACACCATTAGGTATTTTGTGTCAACAGTATGCTGACCAGGGAAAATTAGTTCCGGATGATATTATGATTCAAATGGTTGAAAACCATTTACAAATAGTAAGTGGTGATTTAATTTGAGATGGTTTTCCACGCACAATTGCACAAGCAAAAAAATTAGATCAATTATTGCAAAAACTAAATAGCAAAGTTGACCATACGTTATATTTTGAAATTGATGAAGCAAAGTTAATCGAACGAATTACGGGACGTTTAACTTGTCTAACTTGTGGGCGAACATATCATAAAACAGCATTGCCACCAAAAGTAGCATGAATTTGTGATGATGATCAAACCCCATTAGTACAACGAAAAGATGATAACGAAGAAAAAATTAAAATTAGATTAGCGGCATATCATGCTGATACTGCACCGTTAATTGAATATTATTTAAATCAGCAAGTATTAACCGTTATTGATGCTGATATGGAAGGACATGCTGTTTGAGATCAAATTATGGCAGTTTTAAAATAACGGAGATTGGAGGTAATAGATAAAATGGCCAAAACTGATTTATTAGAAGTACAAGGAACAATTTTAGAAGTATTACCAAATACAATGTTTAAGGTGCAATTAGAAAATGGCGCAACTATTTTAGCTCACGTTTCGGGTAAAATCCGGATGAATTACATTCGCATTTTACCCGGCGATACAGTAGTTGTGGAAATGTCACCTTATGACTTAGAACGTGGGCGTATTGTTTTTAGACATAAATAAACAAAATAACAAAAATTTTGGTAAAGGAGAATACACGATGAAAGTAAGATCATCAGTTAAAAAAATCTGCGACAAATGTCGTGTAATTAGAAGAAAAGGGCGTGTGATGATAATTTGTTCACAGCCAAAACATAAACAACGACAAGGTTAAAAAGGGAGGAAAAGAAAATGGCACGTATTGGCGGAGTAGATATTCCAAATGATAAGCGCGTAGTAATTGCGTTAACATATATTTATGGAATTGGAAAACCACAATCACAACAAATTTTAAAAGAAGCAAAAATATCAGAAGATATTCGTGTTAAAGATTTATCAGAAGATGAATTAACAACAATTAGAAATGAAATTGCCAAATTAAAAACCGAAGGAGACTTACGACGTGAAGTTGCCTTGAATATTAAACGTTTAATGGAAATTGGTAGTTATCGTGGAATGCGTCATCGTAAAAGTTTGCCTGCACGCGGACAGTCGTCAAAGCAAAATGCACGAACAGTTAAAGGACCACGTAAAACAGTTGCTAATAAGAAAAAATAGTAGATAAGGAGAACAATTATGGCTGTTAGAAAAAAAACGAATAAGAAAAAAGTTAAAAAAAATGTCCTAAAAGGAATTGCACATATTCATTCAACTTTCAATAATACAATTGTTACCCTTTCTGATGAAGCGGGTAATGTCATTTCATGAGCATCAGCAGGGGCAATGGGTTTTAAAGGAAGCAAAAAGTCAACTCCTTATGCTGCTCAAATGGTTGCTGAAGCAGCTGGGAAAGCAAGCCAAGAACACGGAATGAGTAGTGTTCAAGTTGAAGTAAAAGGGCCAGGCCCAGGGCGTGATGCTGCGGTACGGAGCATTCAAGCAATTGGATTAGAAATCACTTCAATTAAAGATGTAACGCCAATTCCTCACAATGGGGCACGTCCACCAAAAAGACCAAGAGGATAGGAGAAAGATTAGGCGATGAAACAATTTATTAGACCAGAATTTAAATTACAAGCAGAAGATAAAGCCAATAATTACGGAAAATTTTTAGTTGAACCATTAGAACGAGGATTTGGTGTAACATTAGGAAATGCGATACGTCGAACATTACTATCAGCAACACCAGGAGCCGCCGTTTTTGCTGTTCGAATTAAAGGTGCCTCGCATGAATTTACTGCTATTCCCGGTGTTGTTGAACATGTTACAAAAATAATTTTAAATATTAAAAATTTAGTATTAAAAATTAATCAAGATATTATTCCCGATGGAGAATCGGTAATTTTAAAAGTTGTTTCTTCAAAAGAAGGAGAAATTTACGCAAGAGATTTAGTTGTCCCAACGGGAGTAGAAGTTATTAATGGTGATTTATTATTAGCAACAATTGCTAAAGGTGGAGAATTAGATTTAGAGTTACATGCTCGTAATTCACGTGGGTATAAATCATTTACAGATAATAAAAAAGAAAAAAAATATGCTGATTTAATTGTCATTGATTCAAACTATTGTCCAATTCAGCGTGTGGCATATAATGTTGATCCAACAAAGGTTGGAAAAAATGCTGACTTAGAAAAATTAGAATTAGAAATTCAAACTGATAGTTCAATTACGCCAGTTAATGCTGTTGCAATGGCAGCAAAAGTTATTACTGAGCATTTAGAATTTTTTGTTAACTTGAATGAAGCAATTAAAGCAACCCAAATTATTTCATCGGAAGCAGAGGCTGAAGAAGATGAATTAGAGCGTAGCATTGATGAACTAGAATTTACGCAACGTTCACAAAATTGTTTAAAAAGAGCAAAAATTGATACCTTGCGTGATTTAGTTTCAAAATCAGAAGATGAAATTCAAGAAATTAGAAACTTAGGGAAAAAATCATTAACAGAAATTAAAGATAAAGTGGCCCAATTAGGTTTACACTTTCGACGTGATTAAGAGAGGTGAAATAGGATGTCATATCAACAAAAAAGAGGGAAAAATACTGCATGAAGAAATGGCTTAATGCGTAATTTAGCAACCGAGTTAATTATTAATGAACGTTTAGAAGTAACAGAAACACGGGCAAAAGAACTACGCCGCCATGTTGATAAATTAGTTACATTAGGGAAACGACAAGATTTACATGCTCGTCGTCGTGCTGCTAGTTTTTTACGTGATATTGATGCAAATGAAAAAGAAACTGCATTACAAAAATTATTTAATGGCATTGCCAAAAAATATCAAACTCGTAATGGTGGCTATACACGCATTTTAAAATTAGATAATCGTAAAGGAGATAATGCTCCAATGGTGATTATTGAATTAGTCTAAACCAAAAAACTAACTGTTGTATCGTTAGTTTTTTTCTTTTTATGATAAAATAAAACCTGAAAGGAATTTAACGATGATTACAATTAAAACAGACCAAGAAATTGAATATATGCGCAAAGCTTGCACAACATTAAAACAAATTCACCAAGAATTAAAAGCGATGATTAAACCAGGAATGACAGGCATTATGCTTAATCATCGCGCAGAAGAAATTATTCGAGCAAATAATTGCGAACCAAATTTTAAAGGTTTATATGGTTTTCCAGCTGCAATTTGTGTTTCTTTAAATGAAGTTTTAGTTCATGGAATTCCAAATCATACGCCATTTATGGAGGGTGACCTTGTTTCTGTCGATGCAGGTTGTTCATATGAAGGTTATAATAGTGATGGTGCTTTTACTGTAATTGTTGGTAAACCGCGAACAGCAGAACATGTGAAGTTATTAACTGTTACTGAAACAGCCTTAGCAAAAGCAACTGCAATTTTAAAACCAGGAGTGCGAATTGGTGATATTGGTGAAACAATTCAAACATATGTTGAAGGAGAAGGTTTTTTCTTGCCAACTGAATTTACCGGCCATGGGATTGGGCGAGAATTACATGAAGATCCAATGATTCCTAATGTTGGAACAGCAGGTGTCGGAATGCGCTTACAAGCTGGAATGACAATTTGTATTGAACCAATGGTTCAAATTGGAACTAAATCAATTAAAATGTTAGATGATAATTGAACGCCAGTGTCAGCTTTGCACTTATGCAGTGCGCATTTTGAAGATACCATTTTAATTACACCAACTGGATATGAAGTTTTAACTTAAATTTTCTTGTTAATAAATTGAAAAATCGGTAATTATTGTGTATCATAAATAAATAGGGCTTTATGTTTAACATGAAGGGAGATATTATGCGATTTAAACAAAGAAATTGAGTTTGAAAAATTAATATTTTTGGCAAACATATTAAAGTTGGAGCAGGGAAAAGAAATCCGTTTGATTATGCCCGAGTTAAAAAAATGACACGAGAATTAATAAAAAAACAACGATTAGAAGCAAAAACAAATAAAAATAATAACTATCAATTTTAAAAAACCATACTAAGAAAGTATGGTTTTTTAAATTATTTATTAAAATGATAACTATTTTTAATTTTTTGATAAATCATTGTTTTGCAATCTTGATCAAGAAATCCAATAAAAGTAAAAACACCAACAAAATGATAACCAATGCCGAATTTTTTTTCATTTAATTTTGCAAAAGTAATTAATTGAGTTTTATGATGCAATTGTTTTTCGCCTAATTTTTGTTGTTTTATAAGATTGTTTGTGCCATTAAAATAGTAAATGTAAGTTCAATCATCTGACATATAATTTGCATACCCTTTTTTAATTGCTAATTCTTTTTGCTGCAGAGGAACAATATTAGGAAATCAAACTTGCTGATAGTGATTAATATTATAACCACTTGTTAAAGTTGAAAGATGATTTTCATCAGTAAACAAGGTGCTTAAGACATCAAAAATTGTCCGAAATATTATTTGATCATCAGTTGTAATTTCTTTTTGTTGTAAAATTTTTTGTAATGTTTCATTTGGCATTTGAGGAATCCTTCTTTTTAAACTTGTCAATTATTTTACTTTTCTAATATAATAATTATACTAAAAAGAGATTAAAATGTTATAATTATGGCAAGAATTGATTGAGAGAGGGGATTACAATGTTTTTATCATTTCTTATTGTAGCACAAAATAATCAGACAAAATTAATGAAAACTTTACTATCAATTAAAGAACAAACAAGTGATGATTATGAAATTGTTTTAATTGATGATAGTGGATTCCAACCAAAATCACCACTCTTAGAATTTATGAATGAATGTTTTTATAATAATATTGGTAAACAAATTCAAATAATTACAAATTTACGAAGTCAAGGTTTTTCATATGGCATTAATACCGCTATTTCAATTGCGCAAGGAGATTTTTTTATGATTGTTGATGAAGGACAAACAATTCATAAAACAGCAGTTGCAGTTTTAAAAGAAAAAGTTGAAACATATCAAGTTGACCATAAAAAAATTGATATGCTTGAATTTCGTTTACAGTATGCTAATTCAAAGGAAAAAAGCGAAATTTGAAATAAATGTAATGTTTTACTATCACCTAAAACTAATAAAGAAGTGTTAGCATATATTAATTCTTCACTTTTTACAAAGATATTTCGTCGAAACCTTATTTTGCAAAAAAATATTACATTACTTGATTATCGTCGTACCGATACTTTCTTTATTTATAACGCATTAGTTTATACTGGTGGTTTTGTTGCAATTAAAGATGTTTTAGTTGAGTATGACTTAGGAATTGTTAATTATAGTGTTTTTGATTTAATTAAACAATGAATTTATATTTTTAATTTATATCGTGATTTAAATTTATATCGTGAATATCAAGAAGAATTAGAGTATTCTTTTATTCGTTTTTGCTTAATAACATTTTTAGAAATTGTTAGTTTACAAAACAATAAAAGATTATTAATTAAAGCTATTCATAGTGCCGAGAACAAGTTAGAACGTCGTTATAAAAGTTTTGTGAAAAATAAATATATTAAAAATGTGAAAGAACCACAATTTAAAATGATTGTTGCTGATATTAAAGGTTTTATTAAACATTGAAAACTGGAAAATACAAAATAAATGATGCAAGAGTTAGCAAACAATAAAAATTCAACCGTTACTACGATATCAGAACCGGAAGAAGAATATCAGCTTCATCAATTAGCGCGTCCAGTTCGTGTCATTTTTGCTCGTTTTTTCGATATTATTTTAGCGAGTTTAATTCCCTTAGCACTAACTTTAACGATGAAATATTGAGATCAAGCTCGAACAATTTGAGCTCCTATTTTAGTTATTGGGATTACTTTTGTTCTTTTCTTTCTTTATTTTATTCTTATTCCTTATTTTTGAGATGGTAAAACAATTGGAAAGTTTTGTTTTCAAATTAAATTAGTTACTAGTGAAACAAAATTAAAATTAGCGGTTATTTTTACTCGTGAGTTATTTATTACATTTTTACCATGATTTGTTGTTTTATTAACAAATTTAAGTTTAAATTTAATTTTTAAAGTTAGTTTAAGTGATTTGTTTCGGGCAACTAATAAAAATCCAATAGCATTAATTATTATTCGAACTATAACAACAATTTATTTTTTATGATATATTGGTTTAATCTTTGGTTTAGTATTAAATCCAAACCATCAAATTTTATTTGATCGTCATTTTCATTTATTTACTGTAAAGAAAAATCCCATTTCTAAAAAAGAACCAAAAGAACCAAAAAAATTAATAACAAGAAAAACAAAACATATTCATTTGCAAGAAAACCAACCAGGAAATATTTCTGATGAAATATTAAAAGAAATTGATGAATTATAGGGTAAAATGTAATTGTTTGTAAAGAAAGGCAGAATATCATGCTCAATGAATTTATTGAAAATTTAAATCCAAATCAACGCGAAGCTGTTTTAGCAATTACTGGACCAGTGCGAATTATTGCTGGCGCTGGAAGTGGCAAAACACGTATTATTACTAATAAAATTGCATATTTAATTAAATATGCTAATTTGCAACCATGACGGATTTGTGCTGTTACGTTTACTAATAAAGCTACTAATGAAATGAAAACACGTATTGTTGATATGATTGGAAATAGTGGTCAGCGTTGTCTGATTGCAACTTATCACGCTCTATGTGTTCGTATTTTACGAGAAGATATTATTCATTTAAATTATGATCGGCAATTTAATATTATTGATATGGCAGATCAAGATAGCATCATCCGCAATATTTATAAAACATTACCTGTGAAATATGATGCACAAGAAGCAAAAATGGTCAAGAATTTTATTTCCAAATGAAAAAATGACTTTATTAGTCCAAATAGTGCAAAACAATTGGCAAGTGGGGATGAAGTACGATGAGCAGAAATTTATGACGTTTATGAAAAACGTTTACGAGAGATAAATAGCGTTGATTTTAATGATTTAATTTTATTAACATATAAGTTATTTAAAAATAATGTGGAAGTATTGAAAAAATGACAAAATCGTTTTGATTATTTTTTAGTTGATGAATTTCAAGATACTAATGAATTACAATTTGATATTATTAAATGATTAGTTGGTGACAATCACAATATTACCGTTGTTGGTGACCCTGACCAAACCATTTATTCGTGGCGAGGAGCAAAAATTAATTTAATTTTAAATTTTGATAAGTATTTTCCACACACCCAAACAATTATTTTAAATGAAAATTATCGGTCAACACAAAATATTTTATCATTAGCTAATAATTTAATTATTCATAATAAAAATCGAATTGAAAAAGATTTATTTACTATTAAAGCTTCAGGTCAATTACCAATTTTATATCACGGTGCTAATAGTAGCGATGAAAGTGATTTTGTAGCTCATAAAATTAAAACTTTAATGAAAGAAGAAAATTATAATTATAATGATATTTTAATTTTATATCGTGCCAATTACTTATCGCGTGATTTAGAAGGAGCTCTTGCTGATTATGGCCTTTCATATCGTATTTTTGGTGCTTTTAAATTCTATGAACGAAAAGAAATTAAAGATGCCCTTGCTTTTTTAAAAATAATTATGAATAATGATCCTTTAGCCATTGAACGGATTTTGTTGTTAACGCCAAAAATTGGACCAAAAGCATTTGAACAAATTATGCAAATATTAAAAGAACAGCAAATAATGTTTACAACATTATTGGAACAACATTTTGATTTGTTACCATTAAATCTTCAACATAGTTTAAATAAACTGCGAGAAGCAATTGTAATAGCATTGGGACAATTACCAACCGCTAAGTCAATTGAAAGCCTATTAGTGCTACTATTAGATAAAACAGGTTATTTGCAGCGCTTACGTGATAACTTTGAAGAAGAACGAGAAGAAAATATTTTAGAATTAATTGCTTCAGTTGTTAAATTTGATAAGCAAAATAAGGATTTAGAAGGAACGGAATTATTAAGTGAATATTTACAATTGATTTCATTACAAACTGACAGTGATAGTGATGATTTAACTGATAATACTATTTCTTTAATGACAATTCATAATGCAAAGGGATTAGAAAAAAAGGTTGTTTTTATTGTTGGTTTAAATGAAGGAATCTTTCCAACAACGCAGGCTATTAAAATGGGAACTGAACAATTAGAAGAAGAACGACGAGCCTTATACGTTGCCATTACAAGGGCAAAAGAATTGTTGTTTATAAGTTATGCTGATGGTTATTCATATATTACGGGTAATGAACGCTTTGAATCACGATTTATTAAAGAATTAAATGGTGATTTTTATGAAAAAGTTAATAGTGAAAGGTTGTTTAGTAAGCCAAAGTCAATTACTATTTCTTTTCATAATCAAAGTGAAAAACAATCACGCACTACTTTTCATCTTAATAAAAACCTTGAGTCATCTTTTAAATCTAATCCATGAAAAGTAAATGATACTGTTAGTCATGAATTATTTGGAATTGGAGTTGTTGTTAAAATCATTGCCCAAAATGTACAAATTGCTTTTCCGAGTCCTTATAATATCAAAATTATTTCAGCAGATAGTCAAGCAATTAAAAAAGTAGAATAATAAAAGAAAATAATAATGTCAATTATTTGAAATTTTTATTTAAAAACATAAAAAATTGTTAAGGGATAATATACTTATTTTTATTTTTTTTGATATAATAAGTGAGTATATTTTAAAGGAGGAAATTTAATGGCATCATTTAAAGCTGTTATCGCTGATCCTGTTGGGATGCATGCACGTCCAGCAGCATTAATTGTAGGAGAAGCAGGCAAATACCAGTCAGATATTACTATTTTCTCAGGAGGAAAAACTGGTAACTTAAAATCAATCATGACTATTATTGCGTTAGGAATTCATCAAGGTGCAGAAGTAGAAATTGTTGCAACTGGTTCTGATGAAGACGCAGCAATTGCAGGGATTGAAAAAGTAATGAAGGATAACAAGGTTATTTAGGGTAATTTTATTAAATATACAAAAATTAAAAAATAATAGATTTATCTATTATTTTTTTGTATATTTTTGATACTTGTTTCTTTCTTAGTATTTTAAGGGAAAATTATTATATAATAATGAGGAGGTGTATGAAATGGTAATTCTTGCAATTGAGACAAGCTGTGACGAAACTAGTATTGCGATTTTTAAGAATGGAAAAATTTTAGCAAATATTATTTCGTCACAAATTAAAGAACATACAAAGTATGGCGGAGTTGTTCCAGAACTTGCTTCGCGGTTACATTTAAAAAACTTTTCTTATGTTTTACTTGAAGCTTTGCAAAAAGCTAAGATTAATATAACAGAGTTACAATACATTGCATACACAGCAAAACCAGGTTTAATTGGAGCATTACATATTGGGAAAATAATAGCAGAAACATTGTCTAATTATTTAGAAATTCCAATTTTACCTTTAAACCATTTATATGGTCATATCTATGCTAGTGCAATCAATAATGATTTTTTATTTCCTCTTTTAGCAGTTCTAGTTAGTGGTGGCCATACTCAGTTAATATTGATGAAAAAACATTTGAATTTTGAAATTTTAGGCTCAACATTGGATGATGCAATTGGTGAATGTTATGATAAGGTTGCCCGAATGTTGGACTTAGGGTATCCGGGCGGGCCAGTTATTGATAAGTTAGCAGCGACAGGTACAACAACACAATATCACTTACCATTACCATTAAATGACCAAAGTTATAATTTCTCTTTTAGCGGATTAAAATCAGCCGTGGCTAATTTAATTGTAAAAGAACAACGTAATACTAAAATTAACCTGTCTAATTTTTGCGCGACATTTCAAAAAACATGTGTTGATATTATTATGCGAAAAACAAAATTAGCAATTCAAAATTTTCAACCGCAAATGGTTACGTTAGTCGGTGGGGTTTCAGCTAATAGCGCATTACGAGCAGCAATTTTAAATTTGGCAGCACCAAATTTAAAAGTCATTATTCCAAAATTAGAATATTGTACGGATAATGCTGCAATGATTGCTCGGTTAGCAGCACAAGAACTACTGGAAAACAACATAAAAGGAGACTAGATAAAATGGCATCATTTTTATCAAAATTAGAAACATTTGATTCAAAGAATTTTACTAAAAAAGAAAATGAAATTATTAAATATATTAAAGAAAATATGAAAGAAGTAACAACAATGAATATTGAAGTTTTAGCACAGCAGGTAAATACTGGTTATAGTGCAATATATGGTTTATTACGAAAAATGCAAATTAATGGTTATCGAGACTTTTTAATTGCGATTGCTGCTGATATTGAAATTAAATCATTAGATTTTGAAAATATGGAAAGTCTAATGAAGAAGACATATTTTGATATTCTTAATCAAAATGATACGATTATTAATAATGAAAAGATGAATCAAACAATTAATGCAATTAAAGGAGCATATCGAATTTTTGTAATTGGAATGGGTTCAACAAATGCTTTATCACAAACATTAGCGTTAGAATTATATCGTTTTGGCTTTAATGCTTTTAATCTAAATGAGAATGAAGAAGACTTAATGGTTCGTTCTCGTTTTATGAATAAAAATGATTTAATTTTAGCCTATTCATTATTCGGTGATAATGAAGCAGTTAATAAAGCATTAACAATTGCAAAAGAAAAAGGAGTAACTATTGTAGTAATTTCTGGGAAAGATATGTCAAAAGCAGTTAAATTAGCGAATTGGTCACACATTATTTCAACCCCAAATCAACGGGTAAATGATCATAAAATTTATGTTAACAAATTATTACCTTGAATGTATTTTACTGATGATTTAATTAATAAAGTTTGATCATCAGATATTGTTGATAAAGATTTTGTAATGGCTCAACAAGACAATCGTTGAGATTATTAAAACAATGGATAATATTTCAATTCTCTCAAAGTTATCAATGATTCAAGGAACTTGCACAAAAAAAGAAATTAAAATTGCAAATTATATTCGTGAAAATATTCATAATATTCGAAATCTTAAAATTGAAGATTTGTCAAAAGCAACTGGAATAGGTTATTCACCAATTTATTCTTTAATTAAAAAATTAGGCTTTATTGGTTATCGTGATTTTATTATTGCAATCGTTGCAGAACAAGAACGTTTGGAAACCAATAATTTGTATTTAGATGCAACAGAAAATATTTTTTTATATTATCAAGATATGTTAGAACGTAATCAACAGACTTTTGATAATGTTAAAGTTTTAGAAACAGTTACTTTACTAAAAAAAGCGAAAGTAATTTATTTAGCTGGTTTGGGAATTTCATCGTTAGCAGTAAAAGAATTAGCTACCCGTTTATTTAGTTTTGGGTTTACTTGTAGTTTGTTGGTGGAAAATGAAAACAATATTATTACCCGTGCGAGTTTAATACAACCAGATGATTTATTAATTTGTATAAGTTTAGAAGGAAAAACAATGGCTGTGATAGCAGCAGCTAAGGAAGCTAAAAATAATGGGGTAAATGTAATTGGTATTACATCAAAATATAATTCGGATTTATCAAAATATACCGATATTATGCATACTATTGTTTCTTCAACTTTGTATGAAAAAAATGAAATTTTTATTTCTGCTTTATTACCGTTAATATATTGAAATGATAATTTAATTAAAACTCTTTTATCTGTTGATAAAGAGCATCAATATTTAGAAAATAGAATTAAAAGTAATAAAATTTTAAAAAAATATTGTTAAAATCAAAGGAACTAATGTTCCTTTTTATTTTTTATAGTACAATATAAATTAAATATAGAAAATGTTAAGAGGGAAACAAAATGACACCACATATCAATGCTAAACAAGAAGAAATTGCCGAAACAGTCTTAATGCCCGGAGACCCATTACGAGCAAAGTTTATTGCGGAAACTTTTCTAGAAAAGATAAAATTAGTAAATGAAATTCGAAATATGTATATCTATACTGGAACTTATAAAAATAAAACAATTACAGTTGCTGGAAGTGGAATGGGCTGTCCAAGTATTGGGATTTATTCATATGAATTATTTAAATTTTATAATGTTGATAATATTATTCGAATTGGTTCAGCGGGTAGTTATGATGATGCACTAAAGATTTATGATATTGTTAATGCAACAGCAGCTTATGGTGAAAATAATTATGCTAGAATTGTAGCAGGAATAGAAGATGAAGTTTTAAATTCTTCACAACATCTTTTTGCAACAATTGAAGAAGTTGCTAAAGCAAAGCAAATTAAAACTTTCCCTGGAATTGTTCATTCATCTGATGTGTTTTATCGTAAAAATGAGGATGATTGAAAAAAAATTAAAGCCAAGTATAATACAGTATGTGTAGAAATGGAAGCATTTGCTTTGTTTGCGAATGCATTAACATTAAAGAAAAATGCAGCAGCATTATTAACAATTTCTGATTCCTTTATTACAGGTGAATTAACAACAGCAGCCGAACGACAAAATAATTTTTACCAAATGGTAGAGTTGGCATTAGAAAGTGCAATTAAATTATAAAAGAAAAAAGGAGAAAAAATATGACAACAGTTTTACAGTTATACCAAGATCAAGTTAAAGATCAAAGTGAAGTTACAATTTTGGGATGAGTGCGTTCTAATCGTAGTAGTGGTAAATTAGGTTTTTTAGTTATGAATGATGGGACTGTTTTTGATAATGTGCAAATTGTTTATAGACCAGAGCAACTTGCTAATTTTTTAGCAATTAGTAGTTTACGAATTTCATCAGCAATTAAAGTAGTTGGAAAGTTTTGCTTAACACCATCTGCAAAACAACCATTTGAAATTCAAGCATCAGTAATTGAAATTCTTGATGAGGCAACTGAAGATTATCCATTACAAAAAAAAGAGCATTCTTATGAATATTTACGTGAAATTGCTCATTTGCGAGCAAAAACTAATACATTTAATGCAGTTTTCCGAATTCGTAGTAGTAGTTCTTTTGCAATTCATGAATTTTTTAATAAAAATAATTTTATTTATGTTCATACACCAATTATTACTGGAAATGACGCTGAAGGTGCTGGTGAATCATTTATTGTAACAACGAGAACGGATGACAATTATAATGAAGATTTTTTTGGGAAAAAAGCTAGTTTAACTGTTTCAGGTCAGCTTCATGCTGAGGGTTTTGCACAAGCTTTTCGCAATGTTTATACTTTTGGTCCAACATTTCGTGCTGAAAATTCTAATACAACAAGACATGCTGCTGAATTTTGAATGATTGAGCCTGAAATTGCTTTTATTGATCTAGAAGAAAATATGGCATTAATTGAAAAAATGATTAAGCATATTATTAATTATTTATTTGTTAATAATAGCCATGAACTTGCCTTTTTAAATAGTAACGTTGATGATAAATTATTGAAAAGATTAAAAAGTGTTATAAATGATGAATTTGTTCGTCTATCATATACAAAGGCAATTGAAATTTTGCAAAAAGCTGTGACAAAAGGCCAAAAATTTGAAAATACGAATATTTTTTGAGGAATGGATTTACAAACTGAGCATGAAAGATATTTATGTGAAATAGAAACAAAAAAACCAACCTTTTTATTTAATTATCCAAAAGAAATTAAAGCATTTTATATGAAAATTAATGATGATAATAAAACAGTTGCGGCTTGTGATTTATTAGTGCCAGGAATTGGAGAATTAGTTGGTGGTAGTGTTCGTGAAAATGATTATGATAAAATTGTTAACCGTTGCAATGAATTAAAAATTCCAACGATAGATTTACAATGATATATTGATTTACGAAAATATGGATATTATAAAAGTGCAGGTTTTGGATTAGGGTTTGAACGTTTTGTTATGTATGTGACAGGAATGACAAATATTCGTGATGTGATTCCATTTCCACGCACCCCACGAAACTTATTATTTTAATTTGATGCATATAAAAATTTTATTTAATTATAAATTTTTTTTTGTTATAATTTTAGCATTGCATAGATAGGGAGACATAAAATATTTAACTTAGTTACTTATGATAATATGAAAGGAACATATATAAATGAACGAAGTTATTAGACAATTACGAATTCATAAAGGATTAACTCAACGTGAATTAGCCAAAATGTCAGGGTTACAACAATCAACTATTTGTCGAATTGAAAAAGATTGTTCAAAAACAAGTTGAAATAAAATTTTAAAATTACTCGTTGCACTAAAATTAGATGTTAAAAAATTTATTGATAAATTATATACATACAATGAATATAAAGTATATGAGTTTTTATCATTAATTATTGATAACCCCAAAATTCGTAAAGAGCTTGATCAAAATCCACGATTATTAGCATTAAAAGTATTACGAATTTTTACTAATTAAGAAAAAAGTTAGATAATTTTGTCTTACCATGCAGTTGAATTAACTATGAAAATAAAACAAAGACCTATTAGGTCTTTTATCTTTTAATAAACGGTTTAATTAAAAAATGATATAATAATACTATATATTAATTATTAATTATAGTAATGTGAGGAATAAAAATTGATTTGAGATTATTATTTTATCTTTGATGGTAATGGTGAAGAACAAAATTTACGATGTATTTGTAAAACAGCTGCTGATGCAGAACAAGCATTAGAGGATTGTTATTTAGATAATAAATATAATGTAGATATTATTAAAGCAATTTCATTTTGTTTAATATTTACATTTGATAGTACAACTGATAATTACGAATTAAACAAACAAGGAACAGAAAGTTTTATTAAAAAATTATCAATTTGTCAACAATGTAATCGTGTTAAAAATAAATTAGATCGCCATCAACTTTGTTCAGAATGTGAAAGTGAATTAGTTGGTTTGGAAACTTTTCAATGTGATTTATGTAAAAAACACCGTCTTGTTCGAGATGACTTTAATCGCGAATTATTTGGAAAATTATTAGTAAATAATAAAGAATATATAATTTGTTTTAAATGTGCTGCACAAAATTTTCAAAAGGACGCAAAAACAGAAGGGATGAAAAGATAGTGAATACAATTAAAAATTTATATATTGTTTTTTATACTGATAATGCGCATTATCCTAACCAAGGGAAAATTGTTAAAGTTTTTACTGATAGTGAACCAGCAAGAAAATATTTATTGACAAAAGTTAATTTAAACGGAAAAAAAATTACAAAAGATAATAAATGAATTTTAAAAGTGTATAGTTATGTTGGAGCTAATGATTTTTATGAATACTCAAAATGAGAAACAACTCAATTTAAAAATATGGTTGGCAATTGTATTCATTGTCATAAATATTTTTTACGAGAAAATAATGCTAATATGTGTGATGAGTGTTTAGGGCAAGTAAAACAAGGTTTAAAAGAATGTGAAGTTTGTCATAATTTTTTTAACCCAGTTGGGATTAAATTTGTTTCAAATGGTGATGTTTTTCCATCTTTAGCTTGTCAGGAATGCACACAAACATTATTACAAAATTTAAATATTAAATAGTTTTTTAAAAAATAAAATTTTAACAAAAAGATACCATCAAAATATTAAAATAATATTAATTATAGGAGGTTTTTTATGTTAAAGTGGAATACTAAAATTTTATTTTATGTACGGTTAAATGTTTTATTTTTAATTTTATTTTTTTTAATTACTGATTTAGTATTAGCAATAATTAGTCCGCAACCCCAATTTTCTGATTTAGGATATGCAGAACGAGTATCAAATTATTATTCGTTTTTTACAACGCAAACTAATTATATTGTTGCTGTCTATTTTTTCATTTATTTATTTGAAAATAAGTTTAAAATTCAAAGTCCTAGTTATTTAATTAAATTAGCGGTGACAACATATATTACAATTACAATGGTAGTTTTTTTGACTTGGAATTTTTACAAGTAAACAAGATGCTAATCAATACAATGTATATGCTTGAATATCAACAATTGTTTTGCGCTTAGTAATTCCAATTAGTATGATTATTAGTTATATTTTAACAGCAGGTACTTTTCAATATAATTTAAAACAACATTATAAATTAGCATTATGATTAATTTTAATTTATCCAGTTTGTTATTTTATTGTAATTTTAATTCGAGGAACATTACGTCATTTAGATGATAGACCATCTGATACTTGATATCCTTATTTTTTTCTTAATGTTTATCAAGAGTGAGGATGATTAATTTTAACTTTTTCTTTTATTTGTATTTTAACTTTATTTATTGGTTTACAATATTTATATATTTTTTTAAATAATAAGTTATATTCGAAATATCAGGGAGAAACATTAAACAAACGAGTAAATGAAAAAATATTTGGTATTAGTGGAAAAAGAATGACATTGCATAAAAAAGATGTTTTCATTCCACAATCAGTGCTAAATGTTTTTAAAAATGATTCTTCTGAAGGAGGAAAATATGATTAGCAAAAAATAAAGTGTTAAGTTAAAAAACTTGACTCTTTTTTAATTTCGGGTATTATATAAAGGATGTTAAGTTTTATAGTTTAACATGAACACAGAATTAGAAAGGAAATTATTAATGGTAAAATTACGTTTAAAAAGAATAGGTAAAAAGAAAGCAGCATTCTATCGAATTGTTGCAACAGATGCTCGTGTCAAACGTGATGGAGAATATATTGAGTTAATTGGAACATATAATCCTATTAATGGTGATGTGAAAATTAATCATGATCTTGCTTACAAATGATTATTAACAGGGGCACAACCAACTGATACTGTTCGTAATTTGTTGAGTAAAGAAGGTTTAATGACTAAATTGCATAATGAAAAATATGTTGCTAAAACAACAAAGAGTACAAAAGAAAAGATAGCAACAAATTCAAAAGCAAAGGTAACAAAAAGTACAAAAGCAAAGACAACAACAGAAGCAAAAAAATAGTTGTAATTAAGAATGTGGTGTTAATTAATGTATATTACCGAACTTAAAAATTTAATTAATCCGTTAATTTGTCAGGCTAATAATGAATTATATTATGAAATTCGCCAAATGCCACCGACAAAACTAGGAGAAATTAACTTATTAGTAATGTGTAGTGAAGAAGTGTTTGGGTATGTTGTTGGTAAAGCAGGAATAATTGCTAATAGTTTACGAATTTTATTAAATATTAGAGCACATGTTGATCAAAATAAAGTTAATATTAAGTTTGAGGTTTTATAGATGGAAGATTTATTAAAAATTTTTAAGATTAAAAAGCCCCATGCAATTAAAGGCGAGGTTAAAGCAACTTTATTAATAAACATTAAAAATATAAATAAATTACTTAATAAATTAATGTTTATTCAAGTTCAAATGATGTATACACCAGTAACATTAATTAAGATTACTGCTACCAAACAAGATTATATTTTAAAGTTTAAAGAGTTTACTAATATTAATGAGGTAATATCGTTTAAAGAATGCTATTTGTTTGGTCAAAAAACAGATTTGAATTACGCAGAAGTTATTAATCAAGAAAATTTAATTAATTTTACAGTCTTTCATAGTCATAAAAAAATTGGAGTCTTAGTAAATCAATTTGAAACAAAAGCACATCTTGTTTTTGAAATTAAAACAACAGATGGTACATTAATGATGATTCCAAATGTTGATGCGTATGTTGAACAAGTTGATCTTCAACAACAAAAAATTATTTTAAAAAGGATGATTTAAGATGAAAAAGTTTACAGTATTAACTTTATTTCCAGAAATGTTTAATAATTTTATGACAACATCAATTATTAAAAAAGCACTTTGTGAAAAGATGATTACAATTAAAATTGTTGATATTCGTGATTATAGCATTGGCAAACATCATCAAGTTGATGATTACCAATATGGTGGTGGTGAAGGCATGGTTTTAATGATTGAACCATTAGTAGCAGCGATTAAAGCTCACCAAACAAAAGACAGTCTAACAATTTTGTTAACACCACAAGGGAAACAATATGCTCAGGAACAAGTGCAACAATTTGCAGCAAATAATAATGATTTAATCTTAGTTTGTGGGCATTATGAAGGCTTTGATGAAAGAGTTTTATATTATATTGATTACGAATTATCAATTGGTGATTATATTTTAACTGGTGGTGAATTAGCTAGTATGGTTGTAATTGATAGTGTCACTCGTTTATGTGAAAATGTAATTAATACACAATCACATTTAAATGATTCTTTTTCTAACAATCTATTAGATTATCCTGTTTATACAAAACCAGTTGAATATGATGGACATTATGTTCCTGAAGTTTTATTAAGTGGTCATCATCAGAAAATTGCCCAATGACGAGAATATGAAGCATTAAAAAAAACTTGATTAAAACGTCCTGATCTTTTAGAAAAAAAAGTTTTAACCACAGAACAACAAATATTATTAGAAAAAATTAAAAGCGAAAAAAAGGTTTAATTACCGTAGAAAGGAAAAAAACAGTTATGAAGATGAATTTAACAGAAGAAATTACAAAGCCTCAACTTCGTAGTGATTTGCCACAATTTTCTTCAGGAGATACAGTTAAAGTACATTATAAAATCCAGGAAGGAAATAAGTTTAGAATTCAGGCTTTTGAAGGAGTAGTAATTAAGTTACAAGGTAGCGGAATTGCTAAATCAGTTACAATTCGTAAAATTAGTAATGGAGCTGGAGTTGAAAGAAAATTCCCTTTACATTCACCATTAATTGATAAGATTGAAATTGTAAAATATGGACGAGTTCGTCGTGCTAGAATTTATTACATGCGTAATCGTACTGGTAAAGCTGCTCGAATCAAAGAGATTATTAAAACAAAATAACCCTAAAAGACTGATAAAGTCTTTTTAATTTGTATTAAAATAATAACACAAGGAGGAAACACAATTATGTGTGATAAGAAATTTTCAATTCCCAAAGAATTTATTAAAAATAATAAAAAGGTTTATAAACTTGCTGAAACAGCTGATGTTATTATTGAAATTGTTGATGCAAGAATTGCACATTCTGGTGGTAATCTTTTAAATTATGCAAAATTAAATGATGTGAAAAGAATAATTTTATTTTCAAACACACAAAAAGCTGATGTTGAACAAACAAAAAAATGAATGGAATATTATCAAAGCCAAGGAATTTATTGCCAAATGTTATTGTGTCATGATGAGCAAACTAGTAAAGAATATCAGCAGTGTTTAGCCAATTTTAAGAAACTTTTAAAAAAGTATGCTAATAAGAAAATATTAATTATTAGTTTACCAGATAGTAATAAAGAGATTTTATTAGAAAAAATATTTGATAATAATGAATCCTTTGAGAAAGGAAAAGGAATATTTTTTGCTCGTGAAAAGATTTATCGTTATAATAATATTGAATTTATTGACACAGTACCAATTACGGGGATTAATTTTTCTCAACCAAATGTTTATTGAAATACACAAATTTTAGGGCTTTTTAAAATAGAAGATAATACGGAAATAGTAGCAATTAAAGCATTCCAATTATTATTAACAAAATATCAAAAAAAATTAGAAACAGCATATAGTGTCCGGATTCAACCAAAATCATCAGTAAAACAAATTGTTAAAGAATTTATTAAATTAATGACAACAAATTTGTCTTTACCAGAAGGTGAAACAACCGATAATTTATTTCTTTGTGCTAAATTTTTAGAAGATATTAAAAAAGGGAAAAAAATTCCCGCAATTTCATTAGAATGAGTTGAAGATTACGTTAAATAATTTTTATTTAAAATTATAAAAGTTTTCAAAAAAAGGTTGAAAGGAGGAAAATAAAATGACAACAAATATTCATTGATTTCCTGGCCACATGGCAAAAGCAATTAAACAAATTGATGAACAAAGTAAATTAATTGATTTAGTAATTGAAATCGTTGATAGTCGAATTCCGTTTTCCTCTTCAAATCCATTAGTTGATAACTTACGGGGTTTAAAACCAAAGTTAATTATTTTAAATAAAAAAGATTTAGCGGATCCAGTTGTGATTAAGGCGTGACTTGAATATTATCAATCTCAACAAATTGCTGTTTTACCATTAGATAGTAAGCATGGCAATATTACAAAATTAATTATTGAAAAAATTTATCATGTTTTATCTGGTAAAATTGAGCGCGACCAAAATAGAGGAATTAAGTCACCAAAACTAAAAGTAATGGTGATTGGGATTCCTAATGTTGGAAAATCTACTTTTATTAATGCTTTAATAAAGCGAAATTCAACTCGAGTTGGTAATAAACCAGGTGTAACAAAAGGTCAACAATGATTAAAATTAAATCATCAAATTGATTTAGTTGATACTCCGGGAATTTTATGACCCAAAATTAATGACCCACAAGTAGCAATAAATTTAGCTTTTACTCGTTCAATCAAAGAAGATATTTTACCAAAAGAAGAAATTTGTTTAGCTGCAATAAAGTGAATGTATAAACATTATTTTTCTTTGTTAGCTAAGCAATATCATCTTACAGCAAGTGACAATTTTGATGTAACAGATGAACAAAAACTTTTTGAGTTATTATTAATAATGCAACAAAACCGTTTTCATAAAGTTAATGAAGATAATGTTAATGATATTGTTACTGATTTTTTAAATAATTTATGAAATAATAAGTTTGGGTTAATGTCTTTTGAGTTTCCACCTGGAAGAGGAATATTTAATTATGAATAAATTTGAAAAAGAGATTCTAATATCATATCCTAATACAACAATTCTGGCAGGAACTGATGAAGCTGGTCGCGGATGCTTAGCAGGTCCTTTAATTGTTAGTGCTGTTATTTTACCACTAGATTATGTTAACGATGAAATTAAGGATAGTAAAAAATTAACAGCAAAACAACGAATTAAATTAGCAGATGAAATTATGTCCATTGCAATTAGTTATACGATTGAAATTATTTCTGTTGCAATGGTTGAAGAATTGAATCCCAAGCAAGCAAGTATTTTTGGAATGCAACAAGCAATTGACAACTTAATGGTTAAACCAGATATAATTTTAACTGATGCAGAAAAGTTAGGACCTTCTTATCATCACCAAGCAATTATTAAAGGAGATAGTCTTTCGCAATCAATTGCGGCAGCTTCAATTTTAGCAAAAGTAACAAGAGATAATTTAATGCTCAAATTTGATCAGGACTATCCACAGTATGATTTTAAAAATAATAAAGGATACGGAACCAAAAAACATTTATTAGCATTGCAACAATTTGGAATTACATCATTGCATCGGAAAACATATCGTCCCGTTCGTGAAACTATGTTAAAAAATAATGTTAATTATAAATAAAAATAAAGAAAGTAAAACTGTTAATGTTATATTCTTTATGTTAATAAGATTCTAATTATTAAATAGAAAGGAATTAATATGCGTCAAGTTTTACTTTTTTTTGCTTTAAAATATGATGGTGATTGACTTAAAATTTATCAAGCTTTAGAAACAAAAGAAAAAATTGCTTACGAAGATTTAATTGATATTGAAACTAAAATAACATGTCATTATGTTACTATTATTGACAGTGAATATCCAAAATCATTGTGCAATATTTATCGGCCTCCCTTTGTTTTATTTTATGTTGGTAACTTAGCCGTTCTAAATGACCAAAGACATAAATTAGCAATTTGTGGAACAACAGTACCAAATAAAAGAGGGCTAGTTACAGCTAAGATGTTAACAAAAAAAATCTTAAAGCGAAAAATAACCTTAATTGTTACTTCAGAAGCAGGCATTAATGAATGTGTGGTCAAAAATCTTGGCAATGGAAGTAGTATTTTAATTCTTAAAAATTTAAACGATTATAAACAAATAACAAAACAATATCCTAATACAAAATTTCAAATCATTATTTCTGAAGCATATCAAAATAGTGTTAATAAAAGTCAGTATGAACTTTATCGTATTATGTCGGGGTTGATGGATGGTGTTGTTATTGTTCAATCAACTTTAGATGATGAAACACATCGGATTGTAACATTGGCTAAACATGATGGCAAAGAAGTTTTTTGTTTTCCAGCTCAAATTACTGTTGCTAATAAAAATAATGGCTTTATTAAAAACGGAGCGCAATTAGTAGAAAATGTTGATGATATTTGTGGAAAATTATAATTTTTAAAGGAATATGGATTAATTTATGCCATCATATTAACGAATAAAAAAGATCCAAAAGAGAACTTAGTTATAATGAAAAGTTTAAAAAATTAGTTGATAAATAAAATGTATATATCATATACATTTTTTTAATTAAATTACCTAATTAAAGATTTTACAAATTATCTTGCATTAATACTAAGAATAAGTTATAGTTAACGTGTGATAAAAAAATAAAATGCTGATATATGTTAGTATTATGGACTAATGTTTCTACATCTTACCGTCATTAAGATACTATAGGGCATAATTTTTTTTGTTTTATTTTCGGAATTTAACAAAAATAATTTGCATAACCTATTTCGCATTAGCAATGATAGTTTATGCTTTTATTTTTTTATTTTGTAAAGGAGAGTAACAATTGTGCAAACAGACAAATTAGAATTATATCTATCAGAAGATAAAATTCAAGATAAAATTAAGGATTATGCGGAAAAAATAAATAAGTTATACGCGGGGAAAAAGTTATATTGTATTGGTTTACTAAATGGGGCATTATTTTTTATGAGTGATTTATTAAAACAACTTAAAGTCCAAATTGTGATTGATACAATGAATATTTCAAGTTATATTGGGACCCAGTCTACAAATAAGATTACTATTCATAAGGATATTTCAAAAGATATTATTGGACAAGATGTTTTATTAATTGAAGATTTGATTGACACTGGTAAAACATTATCGGTTGTCATTGAACAAATTCAAGCAAAAAAACCAAATAGTTTACGAGTAGTTTGCTTAGCAGATAAGGTTGCTATGCATTCAAATTTTAATTATCCCTATGATGCACTATTTACTGTTCCAAATGAGTTTATTGTTGGTTATGGTTTTGATTACAATGATCAATTTCGACAATTACCAAATGTATATATATGGAGAGGTGAATAAATGAAAACAGCAAATAAAATTATTATTTTAGATTTTGGGTCACAATATACTCAATTAATTGCCCGTCGAATTCGTGACTTAGAGGTCTATTGTGAAGTATGACCGTATAATACAACATTAGAAAAAATTAAAACAACACCAATGAAAGGGATTATTTTATCAGGTGGCCCTGCTTCTGTTTATGCAGAAGATGCATTTATAATTGATAAAAAATTATTTGAATTAGAAGTTCCTATTTTAGGAATTTGTTATGGAATGCAATTAATAAGTCATCTGCATGGAGGCACAGTACAACGAGCAACAAAACAAGAATTTGGTTTTTCAGAATTAATTATTGATAATCAAGAAGATTTGTTTGCTAAGGTTCCTATTAAATCACAAGTATGAATGAGCCATGCTGACCACATTGAAATAATGCCAACAGATTTTATTCAAATTGCTCATAGCGAAAATTCAATTAGTGCAATTAAACATTCAGAAAAGAAAATTTATGGTTTACAATTTCACCCTGAAGTAACTCACACTTTAATTGGTGAACAATTATTAAGCAATTTTGTTTTTAATATTTGTGGTTGCGAACCAACATGAAAAATTACAGAGTTTATTTCAACAGCAACAACCGAAATTAAAGGTAAGGTTGGAAGCGATAATGTTGTTTTAGCATTATCAGGCGGTGTTGATTCTAGTGTTTGTGCAGTTTTATTACATAAAGCAATTGGGAAACAATTAACATGTATTTTTGTTGACACCGGATTGTTACGACAAGATAGTGGATGAAATGATTTACAAAAATTTCAAGAAAAATTTAAATTAAATATTATTAAAATTGATGCTCAAGAAAGATTTTTAACTGCCTTAAAGGGAGTTACTAATCCAGAACAAAAACGAAAAATTATTGGAAATTTATTTATTGAGATTTTTAATGAAGAAGCGATAAAAATTAAAAATGTTAAATGATTAGGACAAGGAACAATTTATCCAGATGTTATTGAATCGATTTCCGTAAAGGGACCCTCTGCCACAATTAAATCTCATCATAATGTTGGGGGATTACCAAAAGATTTACCATTTCAATTAATTGAACCATTACGCGAATTGTTTAAAGACGAAGTTCGCCGAACTGGCGAAGCATTGGGAATTGATTCGAAATTTGTGTACAAGCATCCTTTTCCGGGACCAGGATTAGCAGTCCGCATTATTGGTGAAATTACAGCAGAGAAAGTAGCCTTATTACAAGCAGCTGATCAAATTTTTATTGATGAATTATATCAAGCAAATTTATATGATCAAGTTGCACAAGCATTTGTTGTTTTATTACCTGTTCAGTCGGTTGGTGTAATGGGCGATGTGCGAACATATGGATACACTGCTGTTGTGCGTAGTGTTGATACAACTGATTTTATGACGGCAAATTGAAGTCGTTTACCATTTGAATTATTGGAAAAAGTATCAACTCGAATTGTAAGCGAAGTGCATGGAATTAATCGAGTTACTTATGATATTACATCAAAACCACCAGGAACAATTGAATGAGAATAATAAAAAAATATTAATGAATCCTTTACATTAGTGTTTAAAAATGTTAGTATTACTTTCAGGAATGTTGAGGTATAAAATGCAAATTGGTTTGATGAAAGAATTTGAAATTTTTTTACAAAAAAAGAAGATTCTTTTTGATATCTTTAATATTCTACAAAATAAAACAATAATTAATATTAATAATGCAATTTACTAGTTAGTAATAATTTACAAACTAGTTTTTTTATGCAATTTTAAGAAAAAAGGAGAAAAAATAATGGAAAAAGAACAAACTATTTTGATTGAAAATAATATTAAGTTACTATTAGGACCACACGATCGCCCAAAAAGTTTTTTTCAATGATCAATTTTAGCATTACAACATGTTTTTGCTATGTTTGGTTCAACGGTGTTAGTACCATTAATTATTAATCAAACGGCTGGAGTTGAAGTTATGAACATTGCAATGGCCTTGTTTTGTTCAGGAGTTGGAACATTAATTTATATTGCAATTACTGCCGCAAAAGTACCAATGTATTTGGGAAGTTCGTTTGCATATATGGGGGCAATGGGAGTGTGTTATCCTTTATATGGCAATGCGGTTTTTATTGCCGTAATGATGGTTGGTGTTATTTATATCACTTTTGGAATATTAGTATATTTTATTGGTAATAAATTTTTAGAACGAATTTTACCAGCCGTAATTGTTGGACCACTAATTATTATTATTGGAATGTCAGTTGCACCGAGTGCAATTAATAATGCTGGTTTTAATCCAGATGCTTGAAAACAACCTTATTCACATTGAATTGGGATTGGAATTGCTGTTTTTACATTTTTAATAACAGCAATTATTGCTTTAAAATGTAAAGGATTTGCTAAGGTAGTTCCAGTCATTATTGGTGTTGTTGCAGGATATTTATTATGTGTAATTCTTCATTTTGCAATTGGAACAGAATATCAAATTTTAGATACATCAAAAATTACCGACCCAAGTCAGTGACAATGATATCCATCATTTAAAAAAATTTGAGATTTAAAAGCAAGTAATATTGGACCAGCTATTTTAGCAATTAGTCCCTTGGCAATTATTGCTATTGCTGAACATATTGGTGATCATATTAGTATGGGCCAAATGACAGGGAAAAATTTTGTTAAAGATCCTGGAATGCATCGAACATTAATTGCTGATGGAGTTTCCATTATTTTTGATGGTTTAGTTGGTGGACCAGCAAATACAACATATGGAGAAAATGCTTCAGTCGTTGGAATGACACGAATTGCTTCAGTATGAGTAACAGGGTTGGCTGCCTTATTTGCAATTGGATTATCATTTATTGCTCCAGTTAATCAATTAGTACAAATGTTGCCAGCACCAGTAATGGGTGGCATTAGTATGATTATGTTTGGTTTAATTGCTACAAACGGAATTCGAGTGTTAATTAATAATCAAATTGATTATACAAATATGAAAAATGTTTTTGTAACAGCAATTATGTTAGTGTTAGGTTTAGGAGGTGCAATTTTTAATTTTAATTTAGGAACTGGTAATTTACAATTTACAGGTGTGGCACTAGCAGCATTTGCTGGAATTTTCTTAAATTTATTACTACCAGATCATCAAAATAATGGTTTTCAATGTTGGAAAAAATTAAAATTATTTATTAAAACACAAAAAGAGCAAAAAAGGGAAAAAAAGAGAGCAAAAAAAAGAAAAAATAAATAATGCGAGTAAAATAAAAATGCATTTTACTCACATTATTATGAAGGTTTATTTTGATGTTTTTATTAATTTTAGTTGCAAATAATAAACTTTTATAGAATAATTATTAAAGAATAATTTGGTTTGTTAATTTTGAAATTTAAGGAAGTGATGAGTAGTGTTATTTTTAAAAAAATTAGAGGCATTTGGTTTTAAATCATTTGCTGATCCATTAACAGTTAATTTTGATCATGAAATGATAGGAATTGTCGGACCAAATGGGAGCGGAAAATCCAATATTAATGATGCAATTCGTTGATGTTTAGGAGAACAATCAATTAAATCACTTCGTGGAAATAATAGTGAAGATGTTATTTTTAATGGTTCAGAAACAAAACAAGCATTAAATATGGCCGAGGTTAAACTAATTTTTGATAATACAAACCGGATTTTTGCAATGGACTATGACGAAATTGAAATTATTCGTCGTGTTTTTCGAGGAACTGGTGAAAATGAATATTTTATTAATAAACAACGAGTTCGTTTAAAAGACATTCAGGATTTTGCGATGGATAGTGGCTTAACAAAATCATCATTAGCAATTATTTCGCAAGGAAACATTAATGCTTTTGCAGAAGCAAAACCATTAGAACGACGTGCTTTATTTGAAGAAGCTGCTGGAGTTGCAAAGTATAAACGCCGCAAATTGGAAGCTTTAAAAAAACTAGACCGTTCAAATGAAAATTTAGCGCGTTTAAAAGATATTTTGAATGAAATTGAACGAAAATTACCAAGTTTA
Source organism: Spiroplasma melliferum KC3 (assembly GCF_000236085.2). NCBI lineage: Bacteria > Bacillati > Mycoplasmatota > Mollicutes > Entomoplasmatales > Spiroplasmataceae > Spiroplasma > Spiroplasma melliferum. The sequence continues at coordinate 95,785 of NZ_AGBZ02000004.1, forward strand.
AAACGTCAAAGTGAAAAAGCAATCAAATATACAACATTGAAAGACAAATTAAATCAAATTGAATTAGCGGTTTTAGTAAAAGATATTACTTTTTTTAATGACAAATTATTAGAATTACGTTTGCAGCAGAAAAAAATTATTAGTACGAAACAAGATGCTGATCGAGAATTAAAAAACAAGGAAATTGAATATAATGAATTAAGCAAAGAAAATTTTAATTTGGATAGCAAAATTAATGTCTTAACTAAAGAATTTCAAAGTTTAGTTTCAGAAATTAGTGATTTGAAAGTACATAAAATTGAATTAGATAACAAAGAAGCAGCCTTAAAAATGTCTAATAATGATATTACTATTACTAATATGGTTAATGATTATAATGAGTTAACTGTTAATTTACAAAATGAACGGGAAAAATTGACGACATTAGAAACACAGCAACAAGAATATCGTGCGCAACGTGAAGCTTTTAATACAAAGCAAGCTGTGTTAAATGAACAATTAGGAGCAATTAATAAAACCATTATTCGCTTAGAAAGTGAATTAGAACGTGCTCAACATAATCTTGAAAATCAAGATAATTTACATGAAGGGGTTAAAAATATTATTAACAATAAGACCGTTCTGCCTGGAATTATGGGATTAGTTCAAGATATTATTAATGTTGATGAAAAATATGAGCAAGCGATTGTAACTGCTTTAAGTGGGCGTTTACAAGATATTTTAGTTAAAAATGTTGATAGTGCAAAACGAGCAATTTCATATTTAAAACAAAACCGTGCTGGACGAGCAACATTTATTCCGTTAGATGTAATTTCGCCCCGTTATCTTAACAGTGATGAAGAATTTGTGATTAAATCAGTGCAAGGATATTTAGGATTAGGAAATAGTTTAGTTAAAGTAAAAAAAGAGTTTCGAATTGCAGTTGATTACTTGTTAAGCCGGTATTTAATTTGTACTGATTTTGATAGTGCGCAGGAAATTGGAAAATTAACAAAGTATCGCTATAACATTGTTACCTTAGATGGAGAAATAGTTCGCCCGCAGGGAGCTGTTACAGGGGGTTCACGTCGAACACGAATGACAATTGTTAATCCAGAAAAGGAATTAAGAGTTCTTAATGAAAAATTAGCAATGCGAACTGAAGAACATCATCATGTATTAAAACAATTAAATATGCTTCGACGCCAATTAGATGAAATTAATGAAGTTATTGCTGAAAATCAAGCTTCAATTGGAGCAGGAAAACGACAAATTGAAATTATTATGTATGACCAAACGAAATTGCAAAATGAATATCAGTTACTAACAGCAAAAAATATTGATGAAACAAAAATAGTTGAAAATAAAGCAGTACTTAATATTGTGGATCAAATTAAACAAAAAGAACTTTTAAAAACAAAAATTGAACAACAATTAAATGTTGCACGCAGTTTGAAAGATAAACAGTCATTAGCAATTAATGAACTTAATAATCAAATTGCTGAAAAACGATATTATATTTCAGCTTTACAAGAACAAATTAGCAAAATGAATACTGATGTATCAATTATTAATGTTAAGATTCAACAAAATCTAACAAGACTAACAGAAGAATATCAAATGACATATGATCATGCTAAAACGTTGGAATTAAAGGTAATTGATAATGAAGATTTAATTCGTGATGAAATTAAGCAGTTACGAAGTGATTTAGCTCAAATTGGAAATGTTAATTTAGAAGCAATTGAAGAATATAAAGAAGAAGATGCTCGTTTTCAATTTATGAATAATGAATATAACGATGCAAATGATTCAGTTAAAAATTTATTAAAGTCAATTGATGAGATGGATAGTATTATGAAAGAACAATTTGATAAAACAATTAAGGAGGTTAATGAGAATTTACCATCCACCTTTGAAGTATTATTTGGTGGTGGTTCAGCACGAATCATTTATACTGAGCCAGAAAATTTATTAGAAACAGGGGTTGATATTAAAGTATCGCCACCAGGGAAAAATATTACTAACTTAAATTTATTATCTGGAGGAGAAAAATCATTGGTTGCTCTATCAGTTCTTTTTGCGATTTTAAAAGTACGACCAATTCCATTAGTAATTTTAGATGAAGCAGAAGCACCATTAGATCCAGCTAATGTTGAACGATTTGCTAAGTATATTCGTAGTTTTGTTGAAACCACTCAATTTATTGTTGTTACCCATCGAGTTGGGACAATGGAACATTGTGATGTATTATATGGGGCAACAATGCAACAAAAAGGTGTCACAAAAATTGTTGGAATTAAATTACAACAAGCGGCAGAAATGATTAAAGAATTTGAAAATAAACTTGAAAATAAAAAAGCATAAATTATTTATGATTTTTTATTTTTTTGATACAATTAATACAAATAAGTTTTAAAGGATAAAACCATTTACTAAAAAGGGGAGGAAACTTAACGAATGAAGCCAAACGAATCTACTAAGGCTACTGAGGAAAAGAAAGAAAAAAAGCATTTTCTTAAGAGTTTAGTAGGAGAGATTAGCCATCATAAAATGTTTACTTTAGTTGGTTCTGCTTTGGTATTAGTAATATCAATTATTATTTGAACAATTGCATCGGCGAGTAATGTAATTGTTGCTGGAGGAAGTACATCAGTTGCCCAAGTAATGGCAAATATTACGGAACAATATAAACGTGATAACAAAGAAGATATTTTATATAATTCATTAGGAAGTGCTGCTGCCCTAGTTGGCGTAAAAAATGGTAGTTATGCTTTTGGTTTTTTATCAAAAGATGTTAATTCAACGCCTAAAGCAGGAGATAACCGTGCGAATGCTCAACAACTATGAGCAGAGTATCATACTGGTCGTTTTGTTTTTGCCCGTGATTATATTATCTTGGTATATCATTTACCAAATGGTTGTCAAATTAATCCACAACAAGATTCCTTACAATTCAAAAGTTTTTTTGGTGGAGAAGGAACTGAATTAATTCGCAAAATTTATACCGATCCAACTTTTACTTGACAACAAGCCTTTGGGTCGCAATTAGTTTGCAGTAGTGGCAGCAATAAATTTTATACTTTAACACGTGAGTCTGGAAGTGGGACAAGAGATTTTTTTGAATCAGCAGTAATTAAAAGCAAAAAATATGAAACAAATCAAGTAGCTTCATCAAATGGTTCAATGTATCAAGCAATTTCAACTACTCCTGGTTCAATTGGTTATATTTCTTTTTCATATATTAAAAGAATTATTATCAATGAAGATTTAGGGGCAAAAGCAATTGCTAGTGTTATTAGCAAAGGAAGTGCTAAACCAGAGTTACCATATAAAGTTGTTAATAATAATTATGAATTTAATCCGGCTTATTCTTTAACAAGACCCTTTACTGGAATTATTAATTATGAAGGAAAGCAATTCAATCGTGCCTTATCATTTATTGCGTGAATGCTAGATCCATTACCATATTCAAAAACAAAACCAAAACTACGAAATGGGGAAGTTAATCCTTATTATGACCCAGATTTTATTTTAAGTCCACATGATGCTGCATATTGATATATTGAAGAAGGTGAAGAACCATTATCATTTGATGATTTTTTCTTCCGAAAGTATAATAATAATACAACATTTGCAAAAAGCGGGAAAACAACTGAAGATGAAAAAACACCTTGAAATTTTAAATCAGATTATAAGAGCATTTGAGATATTATTGTGGAAAAATTTCCCACAAAATATCAAGCATATTTTGAATATGAATATAATGGAATGGAGAATTAACTATGGCGAAGAAAGAAGTCACGAAAGAAAAACAACCGTTTTCCCAAAAAATAGCATTATGAAAAATTCGTTTTGCAAATAATTTTCGTGGGCGAAAACAAATTATTGATTTCACCTCAAAAATTGTTATTTATTGTTTTGCAATTTTAACAATTTTAATTTTATTGACTTTAGTTGGATTTATTATTTATAAATCAATTTATTTTTTTCAACATTATCCTGGTGGTTTTTGAGGCTTTTTATCGGGTAATACTTGAAATGCTAATAACAGTCAATTTGGAATTTGACGAATTATTATTGCAACATTTTTTGTCTTATTAATTGCTTTACTATTTGCAATTCCATTAACTATTTTTTCATCATTATATATTTCAGAGTATTTAAGTCCAAGGATTAAACGTAAAGTAATTGGCATTATTCAATTGCTAGCTGGAATTCCTTCTGTTGTTTTTGGATTATTTGCCTTAGCAATTTTAGGACCCCTTTTTATGTTGATGGGAGCTCCCTCAACCTCAAACTTATTAGTAACATCAATTACCTTAGCTTTTATGGGTTTACCAATTATGATTTCATTATCAATCAATGCTTTAGAAAATGTTCCTGATTCATATCGATTTGGTTCGTTAGCATTAGGATTAAGTAAAACCCATACAACTTATCGTATTGTTTTACGTTCAGCTTGATTTAAAATTATTACTGCCATTATGATGGGAGTTGCACGGATCATTGGAGAAACAATGGCGGTGATGATGATTGCTGGAAATGCACCAGATGGCTTAAAACTTGGAAATGGTTTTATTAATTTTATTTTTTCATCAATAGCAACTTTAGCATCAACAATTGGATTAGAAATGCTAGAAAATTCCGGACCAATGCATGAATCAGCATTATATGCAATTGGACTAGTATTATTTATTATTGTTTGTATTATTAATATTTTTATTATTTCATCACAAGCGTTTCATAATCGAAAACGAAACTATCATTCTCGAAAAACAACAAAAGGTTTACGATTAAGTAAATCATATAATGCTAATAAAATTAATAAATTATTTTATGAACATATTGAAAAAACAAGAGGATTAAAAAAGTTTAAAGATGGACTTGGAATGTTCCTTTTAATCTCTTCAACTGTAATTGTCGTATCATTTACATTAGTTATTTTAGCCACAATTATTTGAAAAGGATTATTTGGAATGGTATGAAGTGATTTAATTTCAACATCAACTTTTGATGGTGGAGCAGGAATTCTTTCAACATTTTTAGTTACTCTGTTATTAGTAATTTGTTCAATAATTTTTGCGATACCGCTATCATTAATGGTTGCCATTTATTTAAATGAGTATGCCCGCCAAAATAGTATTTTTGCAAAAGTAGTTCGTTTTGCAATTGATGTTTTATCATCAACACCAAGTATTATTTATGGAACTTTTGGATTAGCTTTCTTTATTGGTGTTTGTCATTTACCATTATCCATTTTAAGTTCTGGTTTAACATTAACAATTGTTATTTTACCAATTATGATTCGTAGTATTGAAGATGCTTTATCAGGTGTTGAAAACTCATTGCGACATGCATCGTTAGCATTGGGAGCTAACAAAACAGCAACAACATTGAAAGTTGTGTTGCCTAATGCAATGCCAGGTATTATTACAGCAATTATTTTAGCAATTGGCCGTGTTATTGGTGAATCAGCCCCAGTTTATTTAACATTAGGAACAGCGGTGCGGTTACCAATTGCTGGTTTTATGTCACCAGGGGCAAGTATGACAACCCAAATTTTAATGCTATCAAAAGAAGGAGCAACAGCAGGAGCAATGCGAATTATGTTTGAATTAGCTTTTGCAATTATGGTTTTGATTTGATTATCAAATAGTTTAGCACATATTTTAGGAAAGAAATTTGCACCAAACTATGTTAATATTGGATTTAAAGCAAAATGAAAAAATCGCATTAATAACTTAAAATTCTTCTTTTCAAAAGAGAATTATCTTCATCAAAAACAAAGTTTTAATAATTTTTGAAAAAAAATTTTACCAAAGAAAAAACAACGCCATGAAAAAAATAAAACAAAGAAGAAGGGAGAAAAATAATGGACCCAAAAGTAATTATTAAGAATCCAACATTTGATTCATCAGATAATAATCCAGATTTAATTACGGTTAAAAATGTTGACTTTTTTTACAAAGGAAACAAACAGGCGCTTTTTAATATTTCAATGAAAATTAAAGAACATACTGTTACTGCTTTTATTGGTTCATCGGGATCGGGAAAATCAACATTGCTGCGCTTATTTAATCGAATGAATGATGTTGAACCAAAGTCAGTTTTTAAAGGCGAAATTTTAATTAATGGAAAGGATATTTATAGTCCTGAAACAGATATTGTTAAATTACGAACAGATATTGGAATGGTATTTCAAAAACCTTCACCATTTCCAATGTCAATTTATGATAATGTTGCTTATGGGCCACGGAATCAAGGGGTTCGTGATCGAAAATTAGTTAATAGTATTGTTGTTGAAAGTTTAAAACGAGCAGCATTATGAGATGAAGTAAAAGATAATTTACGAGATTCTGCTTTTGCATTATCAGGGGGGCAACAACAACGTTTATGTATTGCCCGGGCAATTGCAATGAAACCGAAAATTTTATTAATGGATGAACCAACTAGTGCGTTAGACCCAATTTCGACATCAAAAATTGAAGAATTAATTACCCAACTAAAAAAAGATTTTACAATTGTTTTAGTAACACATCATATGCAACAAGCAGCACGAGTTGCTGATTATACAGCTTTTTTTGCAAAAGGGAAATTAATTGAATATAATAAAACTAAGATTATTTTCTCTCGTCCGGCTAATAAAAAAACAGAAGATTATATTACTGGGCGTTTTGAGTAATGAAAGGAGGGTGACAAAATATGAGCATAAAAATTGAAAATGATTTAGCACAAACAAAACAAATGATTATTGATATGATTGCGATGACAAAAAATCAATATGATGATATGGTTAAATGTTTAGAAACAAATGACACTGAGCTTGGTCAAAGTGTTATTTCCGCTGATGAAACAATTAATAAAATGCAAGAAGCTTTCATTGAAGTTTCATTATGAAAAATTGCAAAACAACAAATGGTTGCAAAAGATTTACGCCGAATAGTTGGTTTCATTTTGATTGTCAAGGAAGTTGAACGAATTGCAGATTATGCAAAAAGTATTTGTCGTTATTATATCAAATATAAACCTTCAACAAAGTTAATTAATTTTTTAAAAAAATTAGTTGCAAAAGTCATTGAAATGTTAACAGAGGTATCAAATATTTTTGAAGAAGAGCGAATTGAATCAGCATATAATATTTTAAAATATGATACTGAATTAGATAAGATTTATAAAGTTGAAAATGATGCTTTAATTGAAAAAATTCGTGAAGCAAAATCAAAAGAAGAAATTAAAGTTATTACTTTAACAATGCAACAATTACGTTCAATTGAACGTGCCGGAACACATATCATTAATATTGCTGAAACATTAATTTATATTATTGAAGGAAAAATTTATGATTTTGAATTACCAATTTAATATGGTCTTCATTATGAAGATCATTTTTAATGCAAAATTATAAATGAACTTGTGGGTGTACCAAAATCATATTAATATGATTAAAATTATTGTTAAATATTTAAAAATAAAAGTATAATTTATAATGGATATAAAAAAATAAAGAAGGTGACAAGAAAATATGAAAATCTGGAATAAATGCAAAAAAATATTGAAAATGAAGAATCACGTTTAACGGGATCGTTAATAGGAAATGGACAAATTGACAATTTTTGTAAAGATTGTCTTGAGCGAAGAAGAAAATGATATTGAATTATAGTTGGTATTGCAATTATTGTTTTACTATTACTAATTATTTTAAGTATACATAAGATTATATAGATTACATATTTCATTGAATAATATGAAAACAATAAAATGACTAACATCAAGATAGAAAAATTCACAATATAAGGTGAAAAATGTTGGTTGAAGAGAACAAGGTTATATTTATGGTCAAACCCAAAAACCTTGTTCCTTGTTAAAAAAATAAAAGGAGAATTAAGATGTCATATTTAGATAATTTAAATTTATGAAAAAATGCTAAAAATTTAGATCCAACGTTAGCCACTGAATTTCAACAAATGTCTGAAGCAGATTTAATTGCTGCTTTTTCAGATGATTTAGAATTTGGAACCGCTGGATTACGAGGTTTATTAGGACCAGGAACCGGAAAAATGAATTTATATACAATTCGGAGAGCAACATTGGCTTTTATGCAGTATTTAAAAACAATTTATTCTGAGACAGATTTAAAAACAAAAGGAATCGTAATTGGACATGATAACCGTCATTTTTCAGCTGAGTTTGCGCAAGAAGTAGCAAATATTTTTGCTAGTAATAATATTAAAGCAATTTTATTTGCGAATAATGACCTTCGGCCAACACCAATGGTTTCATATACCATTCGTAAAATAAAAGCGGCAGCGGGTGTTATTATTACGGCAAGTCATAATTCACGTGAATATAATGGTTATAAAATTTATGATCATAATGGTTCACAATTTTTGCCAGTTGCGACCGATATTATTGGTGAAAATTACTTAAAAATTAAAGAAGAAGTTTTTACTTTAACTTTAAACCCAAATTCAACTTTAATTACATATGTTGCAAAAGAGGTTGAGGATAATTATGTTAGTGATGTTAAAGCAATGCAGTTTTATCCAAATCAAAAACGTAATATTAAGATTGTTTTTTCTAATTTGCACGGAACAAGTAAAGAATGAACACCACGAATTTTAGAAGAATGTGGTTATGATGTCACGATTGTAGAAGAGCAATTTGACAATGACCCTAATTTTACTTTTGCACCTAATCCAAATCCAGAATTAACAGAATGTTATGATTTAGCATTAAAATATGCGAAAAAAGTTAATGCTGACGTTATCATTTTAAATGACCCTGATGCTGATCGGTTAGGAATTGGTGTTAAAATCAAGGACAATGAGTATTATTTAATGACTGGTAATGAAACAGCTCCGGTATTAATTGAATATTTGTTTTCTCATTATCAACGTCAAAAAACATTACCTAAGAATGGGGTTATGTATAATACCTTTGTTACTGGTAATTTATCAGATAAAGTTGCTGAAGGTTATGGTGTTCAAGTTATTAAAACATTAACTGGTTTTAAATGAATTGGTGATCAAATGAGCAAAGCATCAGCTAAAGGATTACAATTTTTATTTGGATTTGAAGAAGCATATGGTTATGTTTTAAAAGACATTACTCGTGATAAAGATGGAATTCAATCGTCATTAGTCTTAGCAGAAGCTTGCTGATATTATCATAATCAAGGAAAAACATTATATGATGTTTTAGTTGAACAATATAATAAATTTGGTTATTTTTATTGTAAAACAGTTAATTTAGTTCGTGATGGAATTGATGGTAAAAAAGTTATTAATAATATGTTAAAAAAATTGCGACAAGAAACAATTACTAGTTTGAATAAAATTAAATGTATTAAGAAAGAAGATTATTTGAATGGCTTGTATGAAATGCCAGGACAAGACTTATTAAAGTTTTATTTTGCAGATGGTAGTTGATTTGCAGTTCGGGCAAGTGGAACAGAACCAAAAATAAAATTCTATTTTGTTTGTGTTGATAAAACAAATGAAGAAGCAAAAAGAAAAATGGAAGCAATGTACCAAGAATTAGAAACTAATTATTTAAAAGAATAAAAGTTATGCTAATATATAGTTAGAAAATAGGGGGTTTTGGTATGGCAAAAATTATTTTTGAAGCTGATGATAATCGTAAAGGAATTGTTGATAAAATTTTTGTTACAAATAAACAAGTTGTCCAAAAGGGCGATAAGATTGCTAACATTATTACACAAAATAAGGTTTATGAAATCAAAGCACCAATTACTGGTGAGGTGTTAAATCTTATTGTTTATGAAAATAAAGTTATTAATAGTGGTGATGTTTTATTAGATTTATTGCCATTTGAGCCAACCCTTAATGAACAGCATAATCATTTTGAGCAACCCTATAATACTGTTTCCTTTAATGGTTCTGGAAAATATAATATGCAAAATCGACCACCAATTGATGTTAAAAAGTCAGAAACAGAAATTTTTCGAGAAGAGTTAATTGAAACATTATTGGCACGTGAAGTAGCTGGTGAAAATCTTCAAGATGATTTTGATGATTCAATTGAAATTGATTTACCAGAAGAAAATATAGAACAAGATTCAACGCCATTTTTTAGCCAGGATAATAATTCAAAGACATTTCCTTTTAAAGATAAAGTTGAAAATGTTCTTGAAAATATTCCTAGTGAAGAGAATATTGAAACATTACAAAAAGATTTGGGTGATTTAAAAGAAGATTTGGCAATTGTTAAAGATGATTTAGCAACAATGACAATTGAAGAAGAAATTATTGAAGATCTTGAAAATTTAGAACGGGATTTAGCATTTACAGCAGAAATGGCCGAGAAAAAACAAGTTGATGATAAAATATCAGAGCCATTAATTAATCATCACCCCTTTGATGTAAAAAAAGAATGCAAGCCAGAAAGTAATACAAAAGAAGAATTAAAAAGTAATTTTGCTTCAATTCAAAATAATGTTGATGATTCAAAAATGCAACCTATTATAAATTTAGAAAAAGATAAATTAGTAGATGATGAGTCGAAGGGACATCATGGAGAACAGTCAAAGTCGCATTCAACGGTGCATTCGTCTGCTTCGTCGCATTTAGAGAAGCATCAACCAGTGGATGATAAGTCAAAGGGACATCATGGAGAACAGTCAAAGTCGCATTCAACGGTGCATTCGTCTGCTCCAACTTATCTTAAAAAACATAAGACAGAAGATGTAACATCAAGAGAACATGCTGCTTTTTCAGGCCATAAAATCAAAGAAAACACGCAGAGTTTGCAAGTTGACAAAGTTAAATTAAATCAAGAAGCAATTATTCGTGCAAAAGAAATTATGGAAAGTAAAAAAAATATTGCTCATGGTTTCATTGATGTTGAAGTTGATGTTAGCGAATTAGTTAGTTTATTATCAATTATGCGTGAAGCATATTCACAAAATGATATTGAATTAACATTATTACCTTTTTATGTTAAAGCAGTCTATGATGGATTAAAAAAATTCCCTATTTTAAATGCATCTTTTATTAGTCAGGAAAAAGCAATTTTATTAAAATGATTTTATAATATTGCTTTTAGTGTTGATAGTGATACTGCAGTGAAAATGCCAGTTTTATATAATTTAAAAAATGTTTCAATTAAAGAAATTGCTTCAAAGGTAACAAAATTAATAGGAAAAAGTATTAATAATGAATTAAAAGAAAAAGACTATCAAGATGCTTCATTTTCAATTGTAAATTATGGTGAATATGGAATAACACGGGGAACATTTACAATTCCAGATGATAATGTTGCTGGAATTGCAATGGGTATTATTTTTAAAAAACCTGTTGTTGTTGAAAAAAATGATATTGCAATTCGTGATATTATGGTAATTACATTAGGGTATAATGAAGCTGTAATTGATATTACCGAAGCAAGTAAATTTGTTCATTATGTTGCATATTTATTATCAAATCCAGGACTTTTATTATAAGATAAAAAGTCATTACTCACTTTTTTATTTTTAGGAGGGGAAAAATGAATATTAAAGATTTAACAAAAGAAGTTAATAATGTAGAATTAATTGTGATTGCTGATAAGGTAACCCAAGGGACAGCTTCCAATGGAAGCACTTATTTATCAATAACCTTGAAAGACCGTACTGGAACAATTGAAGCAAGGTTATGAGATGCTCGTCCAGCTGATATTGAGACTTGAATTAAAGGTAATTGTTACAAAGTAAATATTAATATTATTGAATATCGTAAAGTTTTACAAGCAAAAATTAATAGTTATGATATTATTGATAATGCCAATATTAATTTAGATGATTTTATTGAAGTTGCGCCACTTCCAGCAGATGCAATGTATGATGAAATTATTACAACAGTGAAAAAAATGAAAACAACTGAATATCGTGAAATTATGACTTTAATTTTAGCAAAATATGGTGAGCAATTTAAAATTTGACCAGCTGCCATTCGTAATCATCACGAAATTAAATCAGGTTTAATTTGACATAGTTTAACTATGCTACAAATGGCAAAAAATGTTGTCAATGTTTATCATGATCGTTTAATTGATTCGGAATTATTATATTGTGGTGTTATTTTACATGATTTAGGAAAAGTTATTGAAATTACAAGTGGAGCGACAAATGATTTTTCATTTGAAGGAAAATTACTTGGGCATATTTCAATTATGGCAAATGAATTAAATCATCTTGCCCAAAGTAATAATTTAAATTCAGAAAAAATTGTTTTGTTAGAACATATGATTTTAGCTAGTCATGGCCGTTTGGAATATGGTTCACCTGTTGAACCACATTTATTAGAAGCAGAAATTTTGTCATTTTTAGATAATTTGGATGCACGAATTTACCGCATTGATAAAGAGTTAGAAAAAACATTGCTTAATGAACAAACACAACGGTTATTATCTGTTGAAGGTCGTTGATTTTTAAAACATTTTGAAAAATAAAGATTAATTTAATTGCAAAAAGTTTAAAATTTTTTTAAAATTTTATAATTTTTGCAATTTTTTTCTGTTTTTCATTTCTTTTTTCTTTTTTCTTTTTTCTGAAAGGTATATAATAACATTACGGTATGATTTAATTTTCAGGAATAAATGCCCTAGCAAAGATAACTACCGGCATATTTAGTTAGTTATATCGAAAGAACTATTAATACTGCTAAGAATAGAAAAGGAGAATATAAAATGAAGATTATTGTAGTTGGAACTAACCATGCAGGTACAACTGCTGTTAGAACCTTAAGACGACTAGATCCAAAAGCAGAAATTGTTACTTATGATAAAAATAACAATATCTCATTTTTAGGATGTGGAATTGCACTATGAGTTTCAGGAGAGGTAAAAGATCCAAATGGTTTATTTTATGCTTCACCAGAGGTGTTAAAAAATGAAGGTATTAAAGTAAACATGGAACACGAAGTATTATCAATTGATAATAAAAATCAAAAAATTCGTGTAAAAGATTTAAAATCAGGAAAAGAATTTGATGATAATTATGATAAATTGATTTTAGCGATTGGTTCTTGACCAATTATTCCACCAATTGAAGGAATTAAGCAAGAAGGTGTTCATATTGTTAAATGATATCAACATGGGGAATTAGTAAAAAAAGCAAATGATGACAAAAATATTCAAAATGTTGTTGTATGTGGGGCAGGATACATTGGCGTTGAATTAGTTGATGCTTTTCATCAAAAAGGAAAAAATGTTACTTTAGTTGATATTTCAGACCGAATTATGCCACGTTATTATGATCAACCTTTTACTGACAAAGTTGAAGGAGCAATGCGTAAAGCGGGTGTTAATTTACGTGGTGGCGAAAAAGTTATTAAATTTGAGGGAAATAATAACAAAGTAACAAAAGTAGTAACAGATAAAGGTTCATATGATGCTGACTTAGTAATTTGGTCAGTTGGTTTTAAACCTGCAACAGAAATTTTAAATGGTGTTGTTTATTTAGATAAAAATACAGCCATTAAAGTTGATCAATACATGCAAACATCAGACCCAAATATTTTTGCAATAGGTGATTGCATTGAAGTTTATGATAATGCTAAAAAGCAACCAGCATATATTGCTTTAGCAACAAATGCTGTACGAACAGGAGTTATTGCAGCTGTTAATGCTTTGAAACCAGCAGGTTTAGCATCACCAGGATTCCAAGGTTCAAATGCAATTAATGTTTTTGGTTGAGCATTAGCATCAACAGGAATGACAGAAACTGTGGCAAAAGATTTAGGATTTGACTACGAGCAAATTACATTTACAGATAATGATCGTCCAGAATTTATGAATTCTTATCAAGAAGTTTTAATTAAAATTCTTTGAGACAAAAAAACAAGAAAAATTATTGGTGCACAAGTAGCTTCAGAAGCTAATCATACCGAAGTTATGTATATGTTTTCATTAGCGATTATGAAGGGAGTTACAATTGATGAATTACCATTAATTGATATTTTCTTCTTGCCACATTTTAATAAGCCATATAACTTTATTACTTTACCAGGCTTAGAAGTATTAGGATTAAATTACTTTAAAAAGTAAGCAAAATGATTTGTTTTAAAAATTCTTCTACAGATGTTTACTTTAATTTGGCTTTAGACGAGTATCTTTTAAAAAGTGATATTAAAGACAATATTTTCTTTTTGTGAAAAAATTTTAATACAATTGTTATTGGTCAAAATCAAAATACAATTGAAGAAATTAATTTACAAGCGGTTGAAGCTGATAAGGTGAATGTTGCACGGCGAATAACAGGTGGTGGGGCTGTTTATCAAGATGATGGTAATTTATGTTTTTCCATTATTGTTAATAAAGATGATAAAATAGCAAAAAATTATGAAAGTATTTTACAACCTATTATTAATGTTTTGCAAAAACTTGGTTTAAATGCTAAATTTGCTGGTAAAAATGATATTGAAATTGATGGTAAAAAAATCTCTGGTAATGCACAAATAAAATATAAAAATCGTTTGCTACACCATGGAACATTTTTATTTGATGTTGATTTAAGCAAAATGCAAAAATACTTAAATGTTAGTCAGGATAAAATTATTTCAAAAGGAATTAAATCAATTCCAGCACGAGTAACTAATATTCGTCCATTATTAGTAAATGATATTACAATTGATGAATTTATGCTGTTTATTACTAATGAGTTTTTGGCACAAGGAACGCCAGTGTTAGATTTACCACCAGATATTATTGCTGCAGTTAATAAATTAGCTGATGAAAAATATCGAACATGGGAATGAAACTTTGGTAATTCACCTGAATTTAGTTATCAGAATAAAATTCGATATGAAGGAAAAGGTACTGTTGATGTGCGTTTAAATGTTACTGAAGGAAAGATTACAAAGATTAAATTTTTTGGTGATTTTTTAGGTTCTGGTGGAACAGAACCACTTGAAACTCTTTTAACAGGTTGTGAATATAATCTGGATAAAATTAAAACAAAATTATTAGAAGTGAATATTAAAGATATTTTTGGTGAAAAATTTGAAACACAAGAAGTTTTAGATGTTATTTTTACTTAAAAATATTTAAAAAACAGGAAAGGCAGGAATCAAAAAAATGTATTTTGACAAATTTGATTCGTTAAAAAATGAAATGCTTCAAATTATGGATGCAACTGGAAAGATTGTTAAACCAGATTTGATGCCAAAAATTAGCGATGATGAGGTTTTAACAGCATATAAATTAATGTGCTTATCACGTCGCCAAGATGATTTTCAAAATAAAATTCAACGACAAGGAAGAATGCTATCATTTCTTTCATCAACTGGACAAGAAGCAACTGAAGTAGCATATGGAATGCAAATTATTAAAGGAAAAGACTGATTTTCATCAGCATATCGAAATAATGCTGCTTGATTAGCAACAGGTGTTCCAATGCGTAATATTATGTTATATTGATGTGGAAATGAAATGGGAAGTTACATGCCAGAAGGAATTAATACTTTACCTATTAATATTCCAATTGCAACACAATATTCGCATGCAACTGGATTAGCATTTTCTGAAAAATATAATAAACGCGATGGTGTTGTTATTACAACAACCGGTGATGGGGGTTCTTCAGAAGGAGAATTTTATGAAGCAATGAATTTTGCTAAGTTACATGAAGTTCCAGCAATTTTTATTGTGGAAAATAATCAGTATGCAATTTCAACTCCTCGTCGTAAAGCAACAAAAGCAATAAACTTTGCAGTAAAAGGGATTGCGGTTGGAATGCGTAATATTTTAGTTGATGGGAATGATTTTTTTGCAGTTTATGCTGCTGTGCAAGAAGCTATTAAATTTGCTCGTAAAGGTGAAGGACCATCATTAATTGAATGTAGTACTTATCGAATTGGAGCACATTCCTCAGCTGATGATCCTAAGGTTTATCGTGATGAAAAATTACATCAAGAAGCATTAAAAAAAGACCCATTAATTCGTTTAAAAGCTTATTTAATTAAGCAAAAAAAATGATCAGAAAAAGAACAAGAAAAATTAGATGCGGAACAAGATAAATTTATTAAAGATGAATTTGCATGAGTAGAAGCAAACAATACTGTTTCAATTCGTGATATTTTTGCTTACAATTATGCTGAAATGCCAAAATTCTTAGAAGAACAATATCAAGAAGCCGAAGCATTTTTTGCAAAATATCCAAGTAAAGGAGGACACCACTAATGCCAGTTGTAAATAATATCCAAGCATTAACACATGCTTTAGATTTAGCGATGGAAAAACATCAAAATATTGTGATTTATGGTGAGGATGTTGGTTTTGAAGGAGGAGTCTTTCGTGCTACCATTGGTCTACAAGCAAAATATGGTGAAGAGCGTTGTTTTGATGCACCAATTGCAGAAGCAACATTAGTTGGAACGGCGGTGGGAATGGCTATTAATGGAATGAAACCAATTGTTGAAATGCAATTTGAAGGATTTTCATATCCAGCGTTTCAACAACTTTTTACCCATGTTGCACGATTACGTAATCGCTCACGCGGTCGTTTTACTTGTCCATTAATTGTTCGTATGCCAATGGGTGGAGGAATTCGTGCGTTAGAACATCATTCTGAAGCAGTTGAAGCAATGTTTGCGCATAATCCAGGTCTAAAAGTAGTTATTCCGTCAACGCCATATGATACCAAAGGATTATTATTAGCAGCTGTTGAATCATCTGATCCAGTCATCTTTTTAGAACCAACGAAGATATATCGTGCTTTTAAACAAGAAATTCCTGATGAATATTATACTTTACCAATTGGTGAAGGTTATAAAATTCAAGAAGGAGATGATTTAACAATTGTTACTTATGGAGCACAAGTTAGTGAATGTGAAAAAGCTTTAGCACAATTAAAAGAAGAAGGATTCCCTATTAATGTTGATTTAATTGATTTAAGAACAATTCAACCATGAGATCGTGAAATTGTTATTGAATCTGTTAAAAAAACAGGACGAATTCTAGTTGTTCATGAAGCTGTTCGTTCATTTTCAGTTGCATCAGAAGTTATTACAACTGTTAATGAAAAATGTTTTGAATATTTAAAAGCCCCAGCAGGACGGGTAACTGGTTATGATATTATTATTCCATTTGATCGTGGTGAGCATTATCATCAACCATCAGTTCAAAAAATTGTAGTTAAAATTAAAGAATTAGTTAACTACCAATTTTAGATAGGAGTTGAAAGTAAAAATGGTTAAATTTAAATTCGCCGATATCGGAGAAGGATTAACAGAAGGAAAAGTGGCCAAAATTATGATTGAAGTTGGTGACAAAATTAAAGACGGAGATGAAATGTTTGCCGTTGAAACTGATAAAGTTAATACGGAAATTTATGCGCCATGTGATGGTATTGTTAGCAAAATTAATATGGCAGTTGGCGATACAATTTATGTTGGTGATGTCGTAGTTGAAATTGATGATGGCACTGCCGGCGATAGTCCAGCACCAGCTACATCAGAACAACCAACGACAGTACCAGTTGAAGAGGAAAAAGCAGCAGGAGTAGTTGGTGCAGTACCAATTTCTAATACCGTTTTAGCGCCACGTCATTTACCAAACAATGGTAGTGCTAATGTTGATAATAATAAAAATGTGTTATCAACGCCAATTGTGCGAAAAATGGCAGCTGATTTAAAAATTGATTTAACAAAAATTCAAGGTTCAGGACAAAACGGTAAGATTATGAAAGCTGATTTAGTCCAAGGGGCAAAAAGCACAACAACTGGCCCTACTTTATCAACATTGCCAATTAATATTCCGCAAATTAATGCAACAGGTGCTGTTCGTCGCGAAGCAATGTCACCAATTCGTAAAGCAATTGCAAAACAAATGACTTTGTCAAAAACTGTTATTGCTGAGGCAACATTAATGAAAAATATTTATGTAACAAAATTAATTGAAATTAGAGCACAATTAAAAGGACAAGCAGAACAACAAGGAGTTAAGTTAACATATATGCCCTTTTTTATGAAAGCTTGTGCAATTGCTTTAAAAGATTTTCCAATTTTAAATGCAGCATATGATCAAGAACAACAAGAAATTATTTTTAAAGACTACTATAATATTGGAATGGCAACTGACACACCGACTGGTTTAATGGTTCCTGTTGTTAAAGGAGTTGATCAGTTAAATATTATGCAAATTGCAAAAATGATTAATGATTTAGCAACAAAAACACGTGAGCGTAAATTAAAACCTGATGAAATGAAAGATGGAACCTTCACAATTACTAATTTTGGGTCAGCGGGCATTGAATTTGCTACACCAGTAATTAATTTCCCAGAAGTAGCAATCTTAGGAGTTGGAATTATTAAAAAGGCACCAGTTATTAATAAAAACAATGAAATAGAAATAAGTTCAATCTTACCATTATCGTTAACGATTGATCATCGTTTAATTGATGGTGCTGATGGTGGTCGCTTTTTAGCACGAGTAACAGAATTACTAGAATCACCAGCTTTATTATTATTGTAAGAGAAGAGGTTATGAAATGGAAAACAAATATGATGTAATTATTGTTGGAGCAGGTCCAGGTGGTTATGTTACAGCGATTAAAGCAGCGCAAGAAGGTTTAAAAACACTAATTATTGAAAAGGAATATTATGGTGGTGTTTGTCTAAATGTTGGTTGTATTCCAACAAAAGCGTTGTTAAAAAGTAGTAAAGTATATGATATGATGAAACATGCTGACAACTATGGTATTGATGTTGCAAAAGCAGCAGTCGCCCCAAATTGAGTAAAAATGCAAGAACGAAAAGCAAAAGTAGTGACGCAATTAACAAAAGGGGTTGAATTTTTATTGAAAAAAAATAAAGTTGACCTAATTAAAGGCGAAGCGAAAGCAATTGACAAAAATACCGTTGAAGTTGCTGGGAAACGTTATTTATGTGCTAATTTGATTATTGCAACAGGAAGTGTTTCGCGTGGGCTACCATTACCAGGTTTTGAACAAGCTGAAAAAGCTGGTTATGTTATATCATCAACAGAAGCTTTATCATTACCAACAATTCCAAAAAAATTAATTATTATTGGTGGTGGTGTCATTGGCATTGAATTTGCTTGTTTATATCATCGTTTAGGAACCGAAGTAACAATTTTGCAAGGTTTAGACACTATTTTAGAGTTATTAGATAAAGACATTCGTGAAGAATTAACAAAATTGTTAATTAAAAATAAGGTAAAAATTGAAACTTCAGTTAAGATTAAAGCAATTAAAGGTAAATCAGTAATTTATGATAATAGTGAAGGAAAAGAAGTAAAACTAACATCAGATTATTGTTTAGTTTCAGTTGGTCGAACACCAGTAACAACTGGTTTTGAAAACATTGGACTAAAAATTGGAGAGCGAAAAAACATTGAAGTTGATGAGCAATGTAAAACAAACTTGCCTGGTGTATATGCAATTGGCGATGTTGTGGGACGTGCAATGCTAGCTCATGTTGCTTCAGCACAAGGAATATTAGTAATTGATAATATCAAGGGAAAAAATGTAAAAATGAATTATAATCGAATTCCTTCTTGCATTTATTCATTCCCAGAAGTAGCAACAGTTGGAATTACTGAAGAGCAGGCAATTAAAGATAAAATTGCTTATAAAGCATTTAAATTTCCACTAGCAGCAAATGGTAAAGCAATAGCTGACGGAGAAACTGATGGTTTCGTTAAAATTTTATGTGATCCAAAATATGGTGAAATTTTAGGAGTTCATATTGTTGCTGCAACAGCAACAGATATGATTTCTGGAATTACTGCTTGTATGGAAACAGAAGGAACAATTCATGAATTGGCAAAAACAGTTCACCCACATCCGACGCTATCAGAGATTATTATGGAAGTTGCCCATGGTTTAGAAGGCCATGCAATTCATATTTAAAGTTACAGAAGTAACTTTTTTTATTTAAAAATAATAACTAAAAAGATTAATTTTGTTTGAAAAGTCTGCTTTTCATTTAATATTAATTTTGTTATAATAAACCCATTAAATCGGTCTATAAAGTTTACTAAAGGAGATTTCAATGGCAAGAAAACCAGGCAGTTGACATAAACTTAATAATTTAACAAAAAATGTTACTGTAGCATCACGTAAAAAGGGATGACTTGCTGCAATTTGTGCTGTATTATACCTTAGCGCTTTAATTCCCTCTGCTTATTTTGCCGTGGCATTTTTAGCAGATATTTTAAATTATGGTGGTATTGAAACCGATGGACCCTTGCCCGATGTTAATGATGGAGATTATTTTGAAGTTAACTTTGCAAAAACAGAATTGCGAGATAATACAACAACAACTCCAGTCTTTGAAACTTATGAAATTCCTCCTGACCCTAATACTGGGCAAGTTGCACAAACTCGTGTTCGTGCAAGATCATTACGATTAGAATATGCTTATAATTTAATTTTTGAAAAAGCACCTAGTTTATATATTGCAAATAATATCTTTTTTAAACATAAATATAATCAGCCTAATCAAATTCAAATTTTAGATATTTTTACTGATTCACGAGGCACACAGCGGTTAAGTCTTGCTGATGTGCAGCAAAATCAATTTAATTTAATGAAAAATTTATTATTTTTAAAAATCAAATACCAAGGAGTACTACAAAAAAATTTAATTTGAATGCCAACATTATTTGCTGGTAATGAAGGATTTTTATCAAACTTTTTAAGTTTTAAATTAGGAGAAACAAGAAACAAAGATGATTTAAAACCAATAGTTTGAGAAAAACAAACAAATATTCTAGGTGAACAAGCTAATAATATTATGATTAATGGTACTAATGATAGTTTAGCGTTAGCAGATAGAGTTTATGCTGCTTATAAAGAACGTTTTGCTGCTTTTTATGCAGAAAATAAAGGAAATGATAAAGAATTTATTGGCGATTATAATCCATATAGTAATTTTGCTATTTCAAGTGTTAATCCAAATGACCAACTGTTTCCAGGTACTTTTATTGATAGTACACATTACATGCTTGATATTAATCGGGTAATTCAATCAGCCTATAAAAAAGGTGATTCAGAGCAAAGTTTTGCAAAAACAGATACTCAGATTAATGGTAAATATATTCCACAATTATTAATTTTCTTAATTAACATTTTAGAAACATCACAAAATCGTGGTTTAGTGTTACCAACAGAACTTGTACCAACAGATTGACAAATTTGATATCAACATCTTCAACCAAAACGTTTAAATGTTAATCAGCCAGAGCAATTTTATTTTATGTTTTTACCACAAGGTGAAACAATTAAAAATGTGATTGCAAATCGATTGGGGCAAGAAATTAAAGATGTTTTAAATGGTAAATATTCATTATCAACAGCAATTAGAGAATTGGAAGAAGATGTTTTGAGCAATCCTAATGGGTCAAAATATAAATGAGTTTATGATTGAAATATTTTACCATTTCAATCATATGGAATAATAGAGAAAGCAGACTATACTGTTGTTAAAAGAACAATTCAAGAAAATGGTGATTTAACAATTAATTTTAATAACAATCAAGCGAAAAAATCAGACTATGTAATAATTGATCAACCATCATTACATTCAATTACTAATTTAGTTAATACTGGCGATCGTGATGCCTATTCAATTAGTAATAAACAGAAACGAAATACTTTATTTACAAAATATTGAAGTGCTAATTTATATGGTGCACAGAAGCCATTAAATTATATTGACATTGATGTTTCAAATATTCCAGGTGATATAACTTCATTCAAAACAATGCTACAAAACCAAATTGTTAATCGCACATGAGAATTTATCCAAAATATTAGTCAGAAGGTAGGAAACAATTTAAACATTAGTGATAATGTATTAGAAATAGATTATGCTAAGGCGATTGCAGAAGATATTATAACATTTACACCTTTAAATAATTATCATAATGCTGCTGCTAATTTTAATGAATGATTTTATGCATTGCAAGCAAAAAGTGAAGAAGAATATAGTAATTTAACTGTTATTGATATTAAATTAGAATTAAAAGAGAAAGAAAATGTTCCACAAAATCTCCAAGCAATTACTTTCCGTTTTAACATTAATTATATTTAAAATTTATGTATAAAATATAAAAATGTATATAAAGTGTATATAATGATAGTAAGTATTAATGTTTGAAAAGGAAGGGATTTAAATGCGTAAAATTTTAACACTTTTAACAACATTTCTGATTACAAGTGCTTCGATAACTAGTGTTATATCATGCGGAACAATTTCTCCACCAAAAATTGCTGGAAGAGAAAATATTTCAACAGAATTCACTTTAACTAATAATGTTATTGTTACTGATGACAATATGGCTGTAGAAGAATCAATATTTAATCAAGCAAAAAGTGAAGGAAGGATTTCTCAAGATTTATCCTTAGATTTTTTTGAAATTACTGATGCGGAAAATATGGTAAAACCAACTGCTGCTAATACGCCACAAACTGGACATGTTGTTTTAACCGTTCGCCAAGATGAAGATATTCCATATATTGGTTCGGTTACCATTCGTTTTACTTTAGTTAAAAAATTGTCAATGGACATTAGTCAAACTGTTAACTTAAAAAATGTGTGAGATGTAACAAAATATGAAAATGTTGAGGAATTATATAATGATATTTGGGAAAAGGCAGTTGGTAGTTTTAAACCAGAAACACCAATTGATATAGAAACTTATGATATCTCAGGTTTTGATTTACCAAGCGTTTATAACACAGAGTTACCTGTAACAATGTTTTCTGAATATAATGGAAAAGCAAATACGCCAACAAGTCTTTTTAGTGGAACAATTACATTCAACTTAAACATTATCAGTTATCGTGCTACGGTTAATTTGAAATTACAACAAAATAACTTAGATCCAAAATTGTTATATGATTTAGTGTGAAAAAAAGTTAAACAACAATTTAGTGATGACCATGGAGTTTCAAGTGATTATAATGACTATCAAGTTGAATGAAGTGATGTGATAGAACCAGATATTGGTGGCAATACATGATTGAATTTTTTAGCAACACCAAATAATGAAAACATTCATCATTATATGAGAGTTGATGGGTTTATTTGTAAAGACCAAATTGAATTACCATCAACAATAGAATTATCAATTCCAATTGTTGTAACTCAACAAGAACGGCCAAATGTTGATAAAGATTGAATTTGAAAATTAGCAATGCGAAAAGCAAACATTAATGGTGGTCCAGCATTAACTAATTTTAATACAACAGATTGACAAACAATATTTAGTAAGAATTGACCTAATATTGGGCGAACAGAAACAGTTACTTTGCGTGCAGTTAATCGTAACACTGATCCAATGTTTAAAGGCGATGTTAAAATTACATTAAAATTAATTAATCAAGGGATTGATCCTGGTTTATTAGAATTAGACCCAATTTTATTAGTTAAAAGTGATAATCATACAACAGATTCAGTCTTACATTTAGTATGAGATAAACTTATTAATAATAAAGCATGAAATCCGCATTTATCACGTGATTTAGTGAATTTTAAGCCTGAAGACCTAGATAGATTAAGCAATGCTTTACGAGACGCTGAAAACAGTGAAGAATGAAAATCTTATGCAATTAATATTTCTGGAAAACAAGAGGATGCTGGTCGTGACTTTAAAATAACTGTTCACGGTAAAATTAAGATGGTTAATAAAGCGATAGAAAAAGATGCCATAATTGATTTATCCGATAAAACTTATAACTTTATGCCAAGAAAACAATTTGGTTCAGATAATCAAGTGTCTTATTTAGTTCATCAAATTTGAGGTGATATTATTAAAAATTCAATATTTACTGCTAACGATGAACAAGCTTTTGGTCTTTCAAAAATTCAAACTGATTGAAATTACTTTGAACCAATTTATCAACAAATAGATGAAGCAATTAATAAATATGATGCAAGTAGTAGTGACGATAAAATTCCATTAGAGTTGAAGTTTTCATTTAGAAACAATGCTATTTATACAGGCCAAGTGACTGTTAAATTAAATTTAACAGCAAGTGAACCAATTAATCTTGATTTTAATTTAACAAGTTCAATGTTACCAATATTTATTCGTAGTTTACCAACAACATCAGAAGATAAAAAAGAATTGGTAAAAAATATGGTTAATACAATACTATATGATGGAATCATAAAAAATCCAGACTTAAAAGCACAACAACGAAATATTTTATGACAATTATTATCTTATGATACAGCAACGGAAGAATTTATTGAACAATTTAATTTTCCAACAGAAAGTAATCCACAACGAGAATTAATTATTAACATTAAAACATCATCTGGCCAATTCGTTAATGGTTCATTTATGTTAAAAATAAATTTAATTTATCAACCTTAAAACTCTTCAAAAAAGAAGAGTTTTTTTCCTTTTAATAAGAGGGATAGTATTTTTAAAAGAAAATGCTATAATCATTGTAAACGAGGGAGAAATTATTAAATTAGGTGGTATTGATGGAAAAAGCAACACAAGATTTTCAAAAAAATGATGTTCGGTTAACGAGAATGTATTTTACTACGCCAATGGAAATTATTGCTAGAATTATGATTTTAATAGGTCAAGCAGTTATGTTGGGAGTAATTATTATTGTATCAGCTTCTTTAGCAATGATTGCAACTAGTAAATTACCAATTCCTGCAGTTTTTAATAATTTTGGTTTAGCTGATGGTGTTTTTCGTGGTCTTACCATTGTTATTGCTCTGTTTGGAATTCTCTTTTCCTTAATTTTTGTAATTCCAACGTTAATTGTTCGTAATATTAAGCTTCTAAAGGTAACTGGAATTATTTTTAATACGGTTGGATGCATCTTTGTTTTTCTAATGTTAGGATTAAGCATTATTGCATATCTTTATATTCCTGTTCGATTAAATTTACCAGGGGTAATTATGGCTGGGATTTGTATGTTAACATTATTTTGAGGTAGTTTTTTATTATGATTATCAGCAATTCGTCAGCAAAAACGAATTAACCTTGCTGTTGCTGAAAGTTTAGATTTTAGTTCTAAATTAAAAATAGTTGAATAGGAAGGTGTTTTAATGAAAAAAACAAAAAATAGTAAAACAATAAATCAAGAACAATCAGCAAAAGTAGTGAAAACAATGCAGTTCATTGTTGATAATCGTCCGCCAGTGTTAAAAAATTTAGATAAAACTGTTATTGATAAAACAGTAAAATCATTAGGAGAATATGAATTAAATCGAAAACAGCAAATTCGACCATTACCTTATCAATACAACCTTGAAGCAAGTAAATATTATTTCTCTACTAAGAGTGAAACAATAGCAAGAACTTTAATTGTCTTCTCACAATTATTATTAATTGTAGTTGCACTAATATATCTTCCAACATTAGGGCAAGTAGGAGCACAACTTATTATCTCTTTATTATCAAAATTTAAAACTCCATTTACTGATCAAATTGTAACAATTGGCCAACCAATTGTAATTGGAATAATTATTTTATTAGCTATTTTATGAATTGCAACATTCTTTTTTATCACAATTCCAATTTTAATTACCAAAACATTAAAAACTGTTAATATTTGAACAATTATTGTTAGTATTGTTGGTAATCTTAATTGTTCTTCAGTTCTTGGGTTAGCCATTTTACAATTTGTTTATGTTAAGAATTCAGTTGCTGGATTAAATATTAATCCATTTATATTACCGTCATTTGCGATTATTGCTTTTTGTTGTTTTATATTGGGTTGCTTATTTTTAAAAAGTGATCGCAAAAAATACCAAATAAAGTTAGAAAATGAAATAGCAAATCAAATTAGGGCGCTGAGAGAGTAAGGAGAAAAACTATTATGTTAACAAAAATTAGTTCAAAACGAGACGAATTAGCATTGCAATGAAACACACGAATTGAAGTTGCAGCACGTTTATTAGTTTTTAGTTTTTCAATTTTAGGAACTTTTATGGGTTATTTTATTGGGGCTGGTTGTGCAATGGCTTATAATAATATTAAGAATCTAACGGGTGTTATTTCACATCGAACTTATGAATTACATTATATTATTGCTGGAATTGTTGGTTTTATTTGTGCTGTTTTTTTCTTTTGTTTTATTGGTTTACCATATTTAAAATTAAAAAAAGCAACTAGTTTTAAAAGCTGAATTATTATTTCAACTATTTTTGCAACAATATATTACACAACATGTTTTACTTTAGCAATAATTTTTATAAATATGTTTAATACTATTAATAATTATTTTATTGTTGGTTTTACTTTGCTTATTATTTGTCTGGTCGTAATTTTTTCGTCGTATTTTTCACTTTGACGTGAAGTAAAAAAACAATGGATTTTACGAAAAAAATTTGAGTATTTAGCAGATGAAGAACAAATGAAAAAAGTAGAAACAAAATTAGCAACTTTAGAATTACAACGTGAACGCCTTGTTGAATTAGAAACAATTAAATATAATAAAGAAAAGTATAGTTTAAATAATTTAAAGGAAAAAAAGAAACATATTTATGTTCAAAAGCCTGTTTTAGAAGAACAAGAACAAGAAGAAATTTAAAATCATCTAAACAAAAAAATATAATAAATATTAGAGGAGACCGTATTAATGAATAAAGAAGATAACAATAATAATGTCGTGGAAGTAACAATTCAGCCCGTTCGGCGAAAAATTTCTCGGAAAACAAATTTAAATCTTTTTGCTATTATTGCAATAATAGCAATTACTGCTGGGCTAGGTGGAGTTATTTACTCAATTATTGCTGCTTCTTTTTATCATAATAAAAATCCATGAGCAAATGCTATTTTGCTAGATGATAAAATTACAAAAATGGTTAATTCACAATTATCAAAAGCATTAGTTGATTCTAATGGAGTTGCAAAACCAGAGAATTTAACTAGTTATGTTCAGTTTAATGTCGGTGAAAAAGATGGAATTGATATTTATGCTAATTTAACTAATATTCAAATTATTCAAGATATTTTTGCAAAAAGTAATTGAATTGAAGATAATTTAAGTATTGTTGAAACAATGCTAAAGGGAACAGGTGCTAGTTTATCAGGAACCAAAGTAATTTATCAAAATAATCTCTTGAATTTAGTTTTGCGACCAAAAATTTTATCTTATCCATATAATGATGGTGATGATAAATATGGTTTGGTAACAGTTGTTCCAGTGGATTCTCAACAAGGGCTCTTTACATATAAAGTTCGTTTTGCTTTGCAATTAATTGCGACTGATTTTGCTGGTTATTATATTGATTTAAAGAAAACATTTGATTATACATATGATACAGTAGAAGGAGTTTACCCAGTTGCTTTAACATTAAGTCAACTTTTAAATTTAATTAGCAATCAAAAAATTGTTAATTTAGTGCAAAAATATAATGTTAGACTAGACAGTGGTAATGAATTAATTTTAAATAGTCTTTTAAGTGAATATTATCCAATTGCAAAACCAGATAATAGTATTCTTATTAATGAAGAAATTGTAAATAAAGATGGTGTTTCTTTTGCACCAGTTATTGGAACGCCATCTGCCAGTGACTTAACATTAAATATTAAGTATGATTCTAAAAAATTTAGTTCATTACAACAATTTGGTGCTAATCTTTTTAATTATCATGATAAAAATTACTCAGCAATTGCTAATATTTTTACTAAAATTGGAATTACAATGCCGACATTTGAAAATGTCAAAAATAGTTATGATTTATATGATCGAAACAGTGAAAATACTTTTCTTACTGATGCAATGATTGACCAACGAGTAAATTCTTATCGAGGATTTGTGAAAGAAATGGGCGTTGATTCTGATAATATTGCTGATAACTTTAATTATGTTACTAATGATAATAGCCAGTATGTTTGAGGTTCAGAACATCAAATTTTTTATAATGAAGTTAAAATTAAATTTTTAAATATTAATAACAATTTGGGAAATAATATTTATCGTAGTCCAACTAAAATTTACTATGACCAACAACGTTACACTAATACTTCAATTAATTTCCAAGCGTTTGATTTAGCGGCAAATGTTAAAAATGTTATTGAAAAAGTTCAATATGATGATTCTGAAGCAGAAATTGATCGCCGATTAACAAATCAAAGTGGAGTTATTAAAGCAAATTTAAAAGATTATTTATTAAAGCAATTAAATAATCCCCATATTAAAATTGACAATATTGTGAAAGAAATTACTGTTGGTGTTACACATAATGCTTCTACAATTGAAGGAACAGTTTTTGCAAAACAGGTACCTATTAATGGAACTTTGCGGGGGAATAATAATAAAGTATATCAAGATAAATTGTTAACCTTACCGAAAATTGACATCACAGTACGTTTTTCTTATGATGGTACTAACAGCAACACTTATAATTTATCTTATCAATATGATGTGGCGCCAAAAGTAGTTAAAGATTGACGTGGTGTTGATAAAAATAGTCTTAATGTTTTACAAGGTGATTTTAACTTTTCACGGAATTATACAACACTTGATAAAATAACAAGTTTAGAAAATGATTATCGTAAGGAAATAATTAGTGTTGCTAATATATGAGAAAATAATAATCCGATGGGAGTAGGGAATGGAGATAATAATTATCCCGTTGAATTTTCAAATTGAAATTCTTTTGCAATTAAGTTAAACCAAATTAATGTTGGACGAAATAATAACAATAATTTAAGAGTTGGGTCTTATAATGCTAGTGTAACAGCAACAAAAGAATCGTTAAATTATCAAGGAACATTTACAACTAATTTAATTTATGTAAAAGCAGCACCAATTGAGCATATTACAGTGCAGTCATTGCTTGCAAATAGTTCATGAACACAGCAACAAGCTTATCGACAAATTAAAACTAATATTTTAAATCAAGCTGCAAAGTATGGTTTAAATTTAACAGATCGTGATTTTAGTATTAGTGGTATTTCAGAAAATAATGTAGAAAAATTACCAGTTGGAAATAAAGAAATTATTATTACTGCTTTGGGAAATGATAATGTTGTAACTGGAACGGCAACTATTAATTTAATTGTAAATCCAGTTAATATTAGAAAATATGATAATGCTCTTAAACTAGGTTTTCAAAAAGTTAATCATTCAATTGGCGAGACAATTAACATGATTTTTGCGCAATTACAACAACCAATTAGGAAAGATGGGTATAACATTATAAATCCACGTCAATATTTTGATGTTATTATTTTAACTGAAAATAACCGTGAACTAAGTGCTAATGATATCTTTTTAGTAGAAGGTAAATATTGGTATTATATTAAAGTAACAAGTTTTGGAGCAAGATATTTTGATGGAACAATATCAAATAATTTAATTGTTAAAAAATAGGAAAAAAATAATTTAATTGCCTAAATTTAGGGAAAATGTTAAAATATTTACACAAATTAAAATAAAATAGGGTTAAATACCAAAGGGGGAATAAAATGTTTAAAAATAAGCCAACATATGGAAGTAAATTTCCAGATTTAGAGTTGCTTGATACTGAAGAAGAACGCCGAAAATATGAGGAAGAAGTTAAAGAATTATCTAAACAAGAGCAAAAACGTTTTAGTTATTTGTCGCCAACTCAGCATAATGATTTTTCACAACGACGAATGTTTTGGGATAGTCCACTTGAACGAGTAGGGCGAAGTTTTATTATTTTTGGACAGTTGATAGCAATTGTTTTAGCTTATTTTATTGGTCAAAAAGCAATTTTAGTTGCTTTAAGTAATTATCTTGATCCAAATATTAAAGTTTTTGCTGAGCTTTATGTTAAAGATCTTTTAAGTTATGGCTTCTTATTTCTTAGTTTATTATTTAGTTTATTATATTTTATTCCGATGGCAATGGCTCGAACTGCGGGTGCTATTTATGGATGAGGTATTGCATATATTATGTTAGCAATTTTATATTTTTTATTTGTTGAAATTTTATGTGCAATTTTATTGATTTTAGGAAGTATTAAAGGAAATCCGGCTGAACCAATTAATATTTGATTACTAGTTTTTATTGTTTTGGTTCTAATAATTACTTCCATTTGAATTATTGGAGCATGCCTCTTGATTGTTAAATCAGATGATGTTAAACGAAGAATTAATTTAGAAATTTAGGAGAAAAAAGAAAATGATGACACTTACAGAAAGATTAGAAGAATTAACAAAACAACTACAGCAAAATGTTTATGAAAAAGAAGAAATTTTTAATTTAGCAATGTTAGCAATGCTAAGTGGTGAATCAATTTTTCTTTTAGGAAAACCCGGAATTGCTAAATCATTAGTTTCTCGTCGTTTAAAACATGCTTTTAAAAATGGTACTATTTTTGAATACTTAATGAATCGTTTTTCTACACCAGAAGAAATTTTTGGTCCAATTTCAATTGAAGATTTACAAAAAGGAGTATATAAACGTTTAATTGATAAATATTTACCAACCGCAGAAATTGTATTTTTAGATGAAATTTGAAAAGCAGGACCATCAATTCAAAATACTTTATTAACAATTATTAATGAAAAGATTTTTCGTAATGCTGGAGTAGATATTAAAGTACCAATGAAATTATTAATTTCCGCATCAAATGAATTGCCAGCAGAAGGACAAGGCCTTGAAGCTTTATATGACCGCTTTATTATTCGTTATATTGCCCAAGGTTTAAAAGATGAGGAAAACTTTAATGATATGATTGCTGGGGTAACTGAATTGGATGTAAAAGTTGATGAGGCTTTACAAATTACACATGAAGAATATGATGTGTGACGAAAAGAAATTAATAAGATTAAAATAACATCAGTAACCTTTGATTTCATTTCACGATTTCGAAAAGCAATGTATATTGCTACTGAAGGTGAATATTATATTTCCGATCGTCGTTGAAAGAAGATTGCTCATTTAATGAAAGCTTCAGCATTTTATAATGGTCGTGATACAGTTGACAAAGCTGATTGATTAGTAATTCCATATTGTATTTGAGATGATGAACAACAAGAAGAAGAATATAATGCTATTTTTAATGAATTTTATTTAGATGCTTTAACATATGATGTTCGTGAAAAAAAGAATCGTTTAAGCAAAGAATTAGAAGAATTATCAGCTCAATATGAAGATATTCAAGAAGTTAATAGTCGTAAAAGTGAATATTTAGATGTTTTTGATGGAAAATTACAAGGAACATTTCATCGAATTTTTTGAAAAAATCAACAATATCCAATTTGTTTTATCCGTGTTGAGGATTTCATTGATGCTCGTCATAATAAAACACAACCAACTTTAATTGAATTATATTATGGCGAAGATTTAGATAATATGGCAGATGTTTTACAAACAGAGATTAGTTATGTTAATGATAGTACTTTTAAAATTATTAAAACAAATGAAGAAATTAAAATTGAAATTAAGAATTCAAAAGTGGATAATAATTCAAAACTGGAAAAAAGAATTTTAGCTGT
Organism: Spiroplasma melliferum KC3; assembly: GCF_000236085.2. NCBI lineage: Bacteria > Bacillati > Mycoplasmatota > Mollicutes > Entomoplasmatales > Spiroplasmataceae > Spiroplasma > Spiroplasma melliferum. The sequence goes on from NZ_AGBZ02000004.1 coordinate 127,177, forward strand.
TGAACGGGAAATTGATAGTTTAACAACTGCTTTTCCTGATGAAAAGGAACGATTATTATCTTTAAATTGTCTCTTTTTTAAAGAACGTTTTATGTTAGCAGTTAACAATGCTTTTAGTGATAGTAAATTAAATTTTAATGAAGATGGGTTAGAATTAGAACATTTTTCAATCCCAGAACAAAAAATAAGTAATAATAATTTTGAACAATCAACAAAAAATTAAGTGGATAAAACAAGGGAGGATTTAACATGAATCCATATTTAGAGCAAAAAGCGGGAATTCAATTAGTTAATAAGTTAACAGCATTAAAAAATACGGATTTAGTTAATCCAAAGTTTGCTCTGATGAAAACAACAAATCGTTGATTAAGTGAAATGTTTGATCAAGCTGTTAATAATTTTTATGATCACCAAATTGAAAATGAAATTATGAAAATTAAGTTAGACTCAAATATTGAAAAAGAAATTTATTTGTTTCATTGAATTAAAGTTAATGGTTATGATGGTTTAAAAAAGAATTATGCTTCAACACAAGACTTTTTATTTAAAGTTAATTCACCATTTTATGATCGGCTAAATTATTATCGCTATGAATTTAATAAAAAACAAAATAATAATCCAAATATGTTATTTCGTGATTTTATTGGAATTTGAGAATCAATTTTAATTAAAAGAATTAATGATTATCGTTTTGCAAAAATTGAAGAATTAAGAACAAAGTTTATGCAAGATTTATATAATAAAGTGGAAATATATAATAAAGCTAATAGTTTATTAAAAACAATATGAAACTTTTTTGGTAAAATATGAAATCCAACAGAACTAAAAAAAGGTGTTAATATGTCAGCCATTGATAAGTTTGCAAAATTTTTAGAAACTAATCCAGCAATTATGGAAATTGCAACATTATTAGGACGTTTCCAAGGTGAAAGTAATTTAATTGAACAACGAATTTTAGAAGAAATTGTGATGGATTATGAATGAAAACCAATTGGTTCTTCACCAGAAGAAATTATTGGGGCAACTGAGTCAAAGGATTTAGAACATATGTTCCCAGCCGAATTAGTTTTATTAAAAGATCCAGTTTTAAAATATATTTTTTATAAAAAATATATTGAGGGAAAATTAACAACATTTGAATTTTTATCACAAGATAAAGTTCCTAAAGAACAAATTAAATTACGGACAATTGAAACATATGTTCCCGAAGAAAAAGGACCAATCATTTTATCAATTGATACTTCTTCTTCAATGCGAGGTAGTCCTGAACAAATTGCCAAAGCACTTGCTTTAGCAATTGCAAAAATTGCTTTAGGAGAACATCGTCCTTGCTATATGATTAATTTTTCTAAAAGTTTAGATGTCTATAATTTATCTTCTTTAAAAGATTCACTCCCAAAATTAATTGAATTTTTATCAAAAAGTTTTGCTGGAGATACCGATGTTGAACCAGCTTTAGAACATACCTTAACAGTAATGGATAGTAATGAATATTTTAATGCTGATTTATTATTAATTAGTGACTTTTTAACTTCTGATTTATCACCTCAATTAATAACAAAAATAAATTTATTAAAACAACGTCGGAATCGATTTCATGCTATTGTAATTGGCACAATGGGAGCAGAAAATGTAGAAACAATTTTTAACAATGCTTGAATTTATGACCCACGTGATCCATTTGCTTCAGAACGAATTATTGCCTCGTTAACAGGCCAAATTGTAAAGAAATATGATAAAGTTTCTGGGGCAAAAGCAATTTTAGGACGAATGATAACTGCAAAGGAGATTAGCAAAAATGTTAAGTAAGGATACTTTTAATTATTTGTTAGAAAATCAAAAAAAATTAGATGAGCACATTTTAACAAAATTTAAATTAAATGATGATGAAACATTTGAGAAACGAATTTTAGCTTTCTTAGTTGAATTAGCAGAATTTATTAATGAACAACGTGATTTTAAATATTGAAGTGTTAAACCAGCTTCAACAAAAGATGTTTTATTAGAAGAATATATTGATGGAATTCATTTTTTGATTAGTATTGGTAATAGTTTAGGAGTTGATTTTAAAACATATCAATATTGTAATGAATGTTGTAAGGAAAATATTAATTTGACGAAACTTTATTTAAATTGTTTTGCTGTTGCGACAGAACTAATTAAAAATCAGACACCAGAAATTTATTTTAAAGTTTTAAATCAGTATTTAATAATTGCTGAACAGTTAAAATTTACTGAAGATGATTTACTTATCGCTTATAATAAAAAAAATAAAATTAATTTTACTCGTCAACAAAATAATTATTAAAAAAATGTTTTATAAAAAATTATAAAACATTTTTTTAATCCGTATCAAGACTACTTTTGCGATTTTCCTTAAATTCTTCTAATGTTTTAATAAAAATTGCCGCCGTTGGACACACCATTTGTGCTTCCACTAATTCCTTTTCATTATCAATTGTATTTGCGAAACCATCATCATCCATAAAAAATGTTTCGGTTTCATCAATCATAATACAGCTTCCACAAGAAATACATAAGTCAGTATTTACATATGTTCTTTTTTTTGATATATCACGATTTGCCATATTTATCACTCCATTATTTATTTACTATAATAATAACAAAAATTTTAATAATAATATATAATTTTAATGTAGTTTAAAAAAGTTGGAGGTTTAACATGGAAACTAGAATGGAGAAATTTGCCCAGCTACGTGAAATGATTAAGAAAGAGATTGAGATTGATCAAGAAATTAATCAAACAAGTCAGGTCATTAATAGTTATATGGCGAAATTAAACGCTATTGATGATAATTTTTTTGGTGGTGTTAAATCAAATTTTGAACAAGAATTTAGTTGAGAAAAAGTGTATTTGGATAAAAACCCAGATGAACAACCATATCCATCTGATTTTAAATATGATTTACAACAGTTGCTAGAACAAGTTGTTAATACAACCAAAGCAACAATTCAAACTAATCAAAAAAATGACCAAGATGCCGGTGATGTTATGCATAATATTTTAATTGCTGAAACATTGTTAAACAAACCAACATATCAAAAATATCAAGCAATTTTAGAAAGTATTTTAGCAGAAAAAATTATTTATCATCGTGTAAGTGATAAAATTCAAGCAGAAAATAGTAATTTTAAAATTAATTCAGCTAATATTGAATTTAGTACAATTGCACATATGCGGAAAAATGACCAACGGTCAACAGCAGAAATGCTAAAAGAATCAAGTGCTCTTTTAGAAGAAAAGCATAATAATGTGTTAGTTGTTTATCGAAAGATAAAACCAGGTTATAAAATGTTATTTAGTACTATGGTTTTGCTTGTTGTTTTATTGGCTATTTGTTTAGTTTTAATCTTTATGTTATAGAAAATAGGAGTAGATGATGAAAATAAATATTGCGATTGATGGCCCGGCTGGTAGTGGAAAATCTTCTGCTGGTTATGAATTGGCCAAAAAACTAAATTATCAGTTTATTGATACTGGTCTAACTTATCGTGCTTTTACTTATTTTTGTGTAAAAGTTGGAGTTGATTTTACAAATCATCATCAGTTGCAAGCACAATTAGCAAACTTTAAATATCAAGTAATTAATAACCATGTTTATGTTAATAATGAAGATATTACTGATAAGTTGCAAACTAATCTTGTTCTTGATAATATTAACAAAATTACTGGACTTGATTTTATTCGAGCATCAATGGTTTGTTTACAACGAAAATTAGTGGTTAAAAAAGGTAATGTTGTTGTTGGACGAGACATTACTACTGTTGTTCTCCCTGATGCGGAAGTGAAAATTTACTTAACAGCTAGTATTACAGCACGAGCTAACCGCCGATGAAATCAAAATCAAGAAAACAATATTGTTCCAAATAATTTAGCAGAAATTAAAGTCAAATTAAAAGAACGAGATTATGTTGATACAACACGAGCGGTAGGACCATTAAAAATTGCTCCTGATGCGGTTGTTGTGGATAGTAGTAAGTTAACATTTGAACAAACAGTAACTAAGATTTATCAAGTAGTATGTAATTATAAGAAAGCAGGAAAATAAATGGCACAAAAAGGAACTGTTGCAATTGTAGGGCGGCCAAATGTTGGGAAATCAACATTATTTAATCGTATTATTAAAAATCGTCTTGCAATTGTTGAAGATACTCCTGGCGTAACACGTGATCGAATTTATGCTTTTTCAGAATGATTAACAAGGGAATTTTTAATAATTGATACGGGTGGAATTACATTAAATAATACGGCAATGTTTGCGCAAGAGATTAAAATGCAAGCAGAAATTGCAATTGCAGAAGCCGATATTATTATTTTTGTTTTATCGTACAAAGAAGGAATTACCCCAGATGATGAAATGGTTGCAAAAATATTATATCGTGCTAAAAAACCGGTTCTTTTAGTTATTAATAAATATGATAAACAAGAAAAAGAAAGTGAATTATTTGAATATATGACATTAGGATTTGGTGAGCCAATTGCTGTATCTGCTACGCATGGGATTGGCATTGGTGATTTATTAGACCAAGTAATTTCTTATTTAGATCAAATTCCAATTCAGCCAAAAACAGAAGGAATTCATTTTTCTTTAATTGGAAAACCAAATGTTGGAAAATCTTCGTTAACAAATGCAATTTTAGGTGAAGAACGAGTTATTGTATCACCAATTGCAGGGACAACAACAGATTCAATTGATACATCGTTTAAACGTAATAATCAACTTTATACTGTGATTGATACAGCTGGGATTCGACGAAAAGGGAAAGTTTATGAGAAATTAGAAAAATATAGTGTTCTTCGTGCTGTTAGTGCAATTGAACGAAGTGATCTTGTTTTATTGATTATTGATGGAACAGTTCCTATTACTGACCAAGATACAAATATTGCTGGAATTGCATTTGAACAAAATAAACCAATTATTTTAGTAGTTAATAAGTGAGATGCAGTGATGGAAAAAGATGAACGGTCAATGAAAAAAATTGAGCAAAGTATTCGTGGATATTTTAAATATCTAAATTATGCAAAAATGGTTTTTGTTTCTGCTTTAGAAAAAAAACGATTACATATTTTATTTCAAACAATTGATGAAGTTTATGCTGGTTTAACCCAACGAGTAAAAACTAGTATTTTAAATGAAATTTTAGTAAAAGCACAATTGTTAAATCCACCGCCAGATTTTAATGGTGGTCGTTTAAAAATTTATTATGCTACCCAACCCGAAGGTATTATTCCGACTTTTATTATGTTTTGTAATAATCCAAAATATCTTCATTTTTCTTATAAAAGATTTCTTGAGAATCAACTTCGAGAATATTTTGGATTTGAGGGAGTACCAATTAAAATATTATTTAGAGAAAGAAAGTAACGAGGGAAATTATGATGAAAAAAACACAAAAAAATATTACTATTATTGGAACAGGAGCATATGGGACAGTTTTAGCAAATGTTTTGACAGATAATGATCATAACGTTATTATGTATGGAATTGATAATAAAGAAGTTGATGATATTAATAATGCACATTTAAATCGTCATTTTTTTGGTAATTTAAAAATTAATAAAGAAATTAAAGCTACAACAAATTTTGCTGAAGCAGTTGAAGATGCTGAATATATTATTTTAGGAATCCCTGTTGTTGCTATTAAATTAATTATTGAAAAGATTAATCAAACAGTAACTAAACCAGTTGTTATTATTAATGTTGCTAAAGGATTAGACCCTGACACGCATGAAGTTTTATCAAAATCAATTATAAAATTAGTGAATCCAAAAATTTTAAAAGCATATGCTGGTATTTATGGCCCAAGTATTGCAAAAGAAGTTTTACAACGAAAACCAACATGTATTATGGCGGTTTCACAGGATTTTGCAATTGCACAAGAAGTTCGTGAATTATTTAACAATGAATATTTTGTTACTTTTGCTAATACGGATGTTATTGGTACTGAATATGCTGTTGCTTTGAAAAATGCAGTAGCAATTGCCTCAGGAATATTTAATGGTCTTTATGAATCAGATAACGCTAAAGCATCATTAATTACGATGGGATTAAATGAGATTCAACTTTTTGCCAAAACAAAAGGAGCTCAAATTGAAACTTTTTTTAACTTTGCGGGATTAGCTGATTTAATTTTAACAACTACCTCAAGCAAATCACGAAATTATTCTCTTGGTTTTGAAATTGCTCAAGTTGATAATGCTCAAAAAGTTTTATCAGAGCAGGTAAAAACAGTAGAAGGCGTTTTAACTTGTAAAACAATTGTGTTAGATGCGCGAGCAAATAATATTACTCTACCTCTATTTGAAGCTTTATATGATATTTTATATCATAATAAACGGCCAAGTGTAATTATTAATAATGTTTTTACAAAAGCAATATTGTCCTAAAAATGCCACTATTTTATGTTATAATTACTACACAAAGTATATCAAAATAAAGAGTATGTAATTATTGATGAAATGGAAGGGCACAAAATGAATTTTAAACATTCTTTTAACAATGATTCGGGCAACAGACCAGAAAGTAATCAACAACAAGTTTCTCTTAACCAGGGAAATAATTTTAGTGTTTCACAACAACAGTATCAACAAAATGGACCTAATCAAAATTATAATCCAGTAACATCTGGACAAACAGGACAAAATATTTCGCAACAACAATATTCCCCAGCAAGAAATATCAACTTTCAACAATATCAACAACAGAATGGTAATAATCAAAATTATAATCCGCTTAGTACTAACCAAGGGGGTCAACCATCACAACAATATCAACAACAAAATTTAATGCAACGTCCACCTCAAAATATTGGACCACAGCAATTTAATCAACAATCAAATCTTGGTTCACAATATCAACAACAGAATGGTAATAATCAAAATTATAATCCGCTTAGTACTAACCAAGGGGGTCAACCATCACAACAATATCAACAGCAAAATGTGAATCAACAATATTCTCCTAATGCTAATAATTGAGGACAACAAAATAGTCAACCAATAAATACGATGCAGGAAAATCCACAACAATTATCGGGGCAAGGAACCCAACCGCAAACAATTGCTGAATGAATTGCCAATAGGCAAAATAGTACTTTAATTAAACCATCAGATTTCTTAAATGCACCAATTGATCCAAACATTAAAGTTGGTCTTGGTAAAAATATGAATATTGGGGTATCAGGGTCATCTGATTTATTTGATGATAAGCAGCAAAAAGGAACCAATAGCAAAAAATATCAATCAAATATTGAAAAAATTCAATGTCAATGTAAAAATTGTGTAAAGAAAGCACGCCCCTGATTAACTGTTTTTATTACTATATTAATTGTTTTAGCTATTTTAGGTGGTTGTGTTGGGGCTATTTATGGTTTTCGCCCTCAACTGAGAGATTGATTATTGAAAGATGAAGTAACAACTGAAAATGCAGTTGCTTAGGGGATAATTCTTGTTTTAAGATTTAACTTTTAAACCATATTTAAAAATATGGTTTTTTCTTTTACAATATAATTATGAGATTTTAATAGAAAGTAGGAAATTATGACTAAGATTAAATTAATTGCATTAGATATGGATGGAACTGCTTGTTCTTTTCATCAGGGGATTTACGAGACAAATATTATGCCAATTATTAAAGCACAAGAAATGGGTGTTCGTGTTGTTTTTGCAACGGGACGGCCAGTATTAACTTCGTTGTCAGAAGCTATTAAAGTAAAAATGGATTATTTTCAGCAATATTTTATTGGTTTTAATGGTGCATGCATTTATGATATTAAAACTAATACAATTGTTTATCAACAAACCTTATCTGCTTCTCAAGTTAATTTTTTATTTCAATTAGCAAAAAAATACCATAAAAAATTATGATGTTATATTGATGATTTAACTAAAGTTATTGTTAACTTTAATCCTGTTGCTGAAAATAATCCTGAATTAGCATTTTTTCATGGGGAATTCATTCAATATGATTCTACATTAGTAATTCAAAATGAGAGTTATAAGTGTATTGTAATGAATGTACATGAAAACGATGATTTTATTATTGCAGCGCGTGGACAAAATATTGAAATTGCAATTGATGCCTCAGGAACAGCAGAAATAAATGCGCCAGGTATTAGTAAACTAGCTGGTTTAAAATGAATTTCAGCCCAATGGGATATTGCTTTATCAGAAATGATGGCAATTGGCGATAGTATGAATGATTATTGAATGATTAAGAATGTAGGGTTAGGAATTGCAATGGAGAATAGCCAAGAACAAATTAAAGCAGTTGCAAAAGAAGTAACTACTACCGTTGAAACAGGTGGTGTTGCAAAAATGATTGAAAAATATATTCTCAATAATAAAAAATAATTATATAATTGTTAAGGAAAGAGAAAAAGAGGAGAAATAGTAAAATGAAAGTTAAACAACCAATTTTATTGGCAATTCTTGATGGATGAGGAATTGCTCCTGATTCAAAAGGAAATGCTGTAACACAAGGACATATGGTGAATGTTGAAAAATTAAAAACAAAATATCCATGAGTCTCAGCACATGCGGCAGGAGAATGAGTTGGTTTACCAGAAGGACAAATGGGAAATTCTGAAGTTGGACATATTCATTTAGGAGCAGGTCGCATTAAATATGAATCATTAACTTTAATTAATAAAGCAATTAAAGATGGAACATTTAATCAAAATCCAGAACTTTTAGCGGCAATTAATTTTGCAAAAAAAAGTAATGGTGCCTTTCATATTATGGGGTTATTTTCTGATGGTGGTGTTCACTCGCATTTAAACCATATTTTTGCTGCTTATAAATTAGCAGCACAAGAAGGAATAAAAGAGATTTACTTGCATATTTTTGGCGATGGACGTGATACGAAACCAGAATGTATTAAAATTTACCTTGAACAATTTCAACAATTACAAAACCAATTAAAAGTTGGGGAAATTGCAACAATTGGTGGTCGTTATTACGCAATGGATCGTGATAAAAAATATGACCGAGTGCAAATTGCTTATGATGTTTTAGTTTCAAGAAAGGGTTCAGAATTTAGTGACCCAATAGAGTATATTAACCGTGAATATCAAGCTGGTCGCAATGATGAATTTTTAATGCCAGCATATAATATTAATACCCCAAAAGGTTATATTAAATCAGGTGATGGTGTCTTTTTTGCTAATTTTCGCCCGGACCGTGCTATTGCAATAGCTTCAGCTTTAACAAATCCTAATTTTCCGGGTAATGAAGCACAAACTTATTTTATGCCGAAATTACATGATATTTATTTTGTTTCAATGATGGAATATGCAGAAACAGTTGCTTCAAAACATGTTGCTTTTAAACCAATTGAAGTTGTTAATGGTTTAGGAGAATGATTAAGTAAAAAAGGCTATCGACAACTACGAATTGCTGAAACAGAAAAAATTGCTCATGTTACATTTTTCTTTGATGGTGGAAAAGATTATTTTAAAAATGGTTTAGCAACACAAGCCGAAATTACATTAACAGGGGCTTCGGCAGATTTAATTCCATCGCCAAAAGTAGCAACTTATGATTTAAAGCCAGAAATGTCAGCATATGAAATTACTGATAAGTTAATTACTGAACTTAATCAAAATGAATTTGATGTTATTATTTTAAATTTTGCAAATTGTGATATGGTTGGTCATACTGGAATCTTGCCAGCGGCAATAGAAGCAGTTAAAACTATTGATAATTGTCTTGGCAAAATTTATACAGCAATTCAAAAAGTTAACGGAATTATGATTATTACTGCTGACCACGGAAATGCTGAAATTATGATAGATGAAACGGGTGGTCCTAATAAAAAACATACTTCACAATTGGTTCCAATTATTATTACCAAAGAAGGGTTACAATTACGACAAGATAATCCGGCAATTGCTGATATTGCTCCGACAATTTTAGATTTATTAGGTGAAGAGATTCCTCCTGAAATGACACAACCATCATTAATTATTAAGTAAAAGGCATTGAAAAATGTCTTTTTTAGTGGATATATTCAAAATTTTTTAACAAATAATTTTAAATTTTCAATGGATTTTTAACTAATTTATTATATAATAAAAAGTAAGATTTAAAGGAGTAATAAAAAATGACTAATAATGATAATGGATATAATTCTAAAAGAGCATGATATGAATTAAAGCCAACATTAGTTGATCGTGCTGCTCCCTTTGATTTTAATTTAGTTAAACTTAGAAACACGGGTTATATTTTTTTAAGCACAGCTATTTTTGCTCCCTTTTTTATTAATATTTTGATTTCATATATGTTTGCACACAATGAATATGCTTTAGCAGGAATGAACTTTATTAGTTGAATTATTGTTGCAGCTGGTTCATATTTTGTTATTAGTGGGGCCCAAAATGAAATTATGCGGTCAGGTGCTATTGCCTTTTATTATTTTTATTTTATTCCAAATATTATTGGTTTAGTAATTGGGACTATTGCAAACCAGTTTCATCCAGCTGTTAGCGTTAAAACAACAATTAATTTATTAGCATCAATAATTGCAGGATTGGTAACAATTTTTATTCTTTATAGATCGTCACCATCAATTTTTAAAAAAATTAAATTAACTTTAAAACAGGATTATAAACGCATTCTTGTTGTTTGTCCAATTGGTATTATTGCTATTTTTTCAATTCATTTATTTTTTGTTTATTTACAATCATTAATAACAACAACAATTTCAAACAATCAAAATAATTTAATTGTAGGATTAGATAAATGGTGAAATATTGTTTTCTTATTTATTTATACAATTTGTATTGCTCCAATTGTTGAAGAATTAGCAACTAGACATGGGATTTTTAGTTTAAGTGGTAACAAATGACTTGGATTTGTTTCATCAATAATTTTCTTTGCTGGAATACATGTTGCTGGAACAGGAGATTGAGAACATATTATTGGATATATTGGAGCATCATTAACACTAGGAATGTTATTTCTAATTGTTAATGGAAATGTTACATATACAATAATTCCCCATGCTGGTTATAATTTCATTGTTGCCATTTTAATGCTTGTTGCACCAAAATTTTTATCATAATTAGTTTTAAAAAGCACCAAGTGCTTTTTATTTTTATTAAATATATCAATAATTTTAATACAAAAAAGATGATACATAATATCATCTTTTTAATCCATTTCTGCTTTTTTTATTGTTACTATTAAAAGGTCCAAAAATGGTTTAATATCATTTTGAAAGGTAAAGCTAATAAATAAAGCTGTCCCGCCGCCAGCCATTGCAAAGGCATTTTTATTAGTTTGCAAAAAGTTATTAAGATTAAATTTACTTTGATGTTTTTTAGTAAAACCAATAAATCCATACTGTAAGGTTGAATTAATAAAAATTAGCAAGTTATTTTCGTATTCTTGTAAAAATTTATTTAATTTATTGCGTATTAATTCAAGTGTTATTTTTTCATCATTAATAATAATTTCTTTGATTATTAAATTATTATTAATATTTATTTCTTTAATTGGAAAAACAGTATTATCAATTGTTTGTAATAATAATTTGTATTTTTCTTTTGCAATTTCATTTAATTGTTTTTCTAATTGTTCAATTTCTATATTTAAATTATTTTTTGCAAGTATCGTTGTTGGAATTACAAAATTGGGAATTGTAAAATTAAATTCAGCATCATAATTCTTGATTTTTTTAATACTTTGGGATAAATTATCTTTTTTTTGATTAATTCAATTAGTAAAGTAACTTTGTGTTGCTTCTTTATTTGTTGAAAATTGTATTCGAACTTTCTTTTTATCAACTCAACAATCCCAAATTTCAAAAAAATTAATTTCTTGTAAGTTATTAACATGTGTCCCCCCACATAAGTCAATTGTTGCAGTTGGAAATTCAACAACGCGAACAATTGGATCATATTCAAAATTTGGATGAGCAATTTTTAATTCTCTTGCTTGGGCAATTGGCATTTGATGTTCAATTTTAGCAATGTCATGATTAATTAATTTTTCAATAATTTGCTTGCGAGCTTTTAAAATAATTTCTAATCAGTTATCAACTTTATTCATTGCTAAGAAAGCATAATCAGTTTTAATTTGCACCGAATCTGTCATGTCACCATCATTTAAAATATGTTCAATAATGTAAGATAGAATATGTTGGGCTGTATGATTTTTTGTAATTTTAATCCGACGTTCAACATCAATTTTTTGGATTAATACATCATTAATTTCGATTGTTGTGCCATTAGTATCAACAAGATGAAGATATACTTTTTTATAAATTTGTTTATTTAAGTCAAAAACAGAAATTTTATGTTCTTTTTTAATTAATACTCCTGTATCAGAGATTTGACCTCCACCAAGGGCATAAAAAACAGTATGATCAAAAGCAATAAATCCAATTCCATTTAATGTGGTAACTGGATAACCATTTGCATCAAATAATGCTAAAACTGTTGCAGTATCAGTTGTTTGGTCATAACCATGAAAAGTGGTAGGGGGAAGATTAACATTATTCTCTTGTTTTTTGAAGGTAGTTCATAATAATTCAATTTGTTCATTAGTCATAAGATATTGGTTCCTCTCTTAATATTAAATTATATGTTATATTTGTAAATTGTAAATAAACGATAAGAAAAATCTGTTAATTTAATTAAAATGATTTTCACAATAAACAAGATAATATTTTATAAACTATGAAAAAATAATTTAATAATAAAAAGCCAAAAAAGAGGCGAATAAAATGAAAAAAATGTTCAGTTTATTAACACTCATGAGTTTTAGTTTTGGTACTATGTCTAAGATTATTGCCGCTAGTGCATTAGAAAGCCAACTCATACCACCAGTAATAAAAGCGGAAACTAATTTAGATTTATCTTATAAAAATGGTGATAATTATAATGATAATAAAGGTGATGTTGTTTTTAATGATTGAGGTTTAAAAAGCGATGGGTGAAGATTGTGACATACATTTAATATTGGTTTTATTAATCCTATTACTTATAAAAAAATTATGTTTTTAGGGACAAATGCAGATTTTTATACAAAAATTAGTTGAGGAAATGACGAATATTATGGTGATAAATTAAACAAATATAATGCTTGTTATAATGATAATAAAGTAAGTAATAAAATTATTAATGCAAAAGTTCTTAATCCAAATCTTGATGTTCCTAGATTTGTTAGAAATGAAAGTCGTTTTTTTGTTCAGTCACTTGAAATTCGTTATATTAGGGCATACCTTTCAGCAACGCAACTGTTTGCCTTAACTTGATATTATGATAATAATAATTATTATATTCAAGTTTTTACATACTATTGAGTAAAAGTATGACATTCATGGATATATGGTGGGACATGAATGGGGATTGGTACTGGTATTAGATTATATAATGATTAAATAATAATAAAATATATATTAAAAAATAAAAGAATATTTTTACATATTCTTTTATTTTTTATTTAAAATTACTGGAATAATTAATGGATTACGACGTTTATAACGGTAAATGAAAGGAGATAATGATTGCTTGATAGCATTTTTTAGAGCCCCAAAAGTTGGCTTTTGAGTTTTTAAAACTTCATTAACTGCTTCGGTTGCTAAGCGAATTGATTCATTAATAATATTTCCAGATTCTTTAACATAGAAACTTCCTCTTGAAATAATCCGTGGTGGAGTTAGCAATTGGTTATTTTGTGAATCAATTGAAATAACAACAGCAATTAAACCATCTTTTGATAAGATTTCACGGTCACGAACAACAGCTGTTGTTTGACCTGATAAATCTTTGCCATCAACATAGACAGCTTCAGCTTCAATTCGTTTTCCAATTGCTGCTGTTCCATTTAATAATTCAATTTGATCACCATTAGCACAAATAAAGACATTATCTTTTGGCACATTGACACTAATTGCTGTTTCACCATGTTGACGAAGCATACGATAGTCACCATGCATTGGCATAAAGTATTTTGGCTTCAATAGGGTAAATAATAATTTTTGTTCTTCTTGCGAAGCATGACCAGAAGTATGAATTTGATTTAGAGGACTATTTTCTTGTACAATAGCACCGGCACGAACTAGTTTATTAATAACTCGTTCAACATCAGCTTGATTACCAGGAATTGGTGATGATGAAAAAATAACAGTATCACCAGGAATAATAGAAATATGTTGATGTTGGTTATTTGCAATTCGTGATAATGCAGCCATTGGTTCACCTTGACTTCCAGTACAAATAATTAATATTTCATTATCTTTATAGTTTTTAGCATCATTAGCTTTAATAAATGCCTTATCGGAAATTTTTAAATGTCCCATTTGACGAATAATTTTAATAATTCGATCTAAGCTTCGACCAAAAACTAAAATTTTTCGTCCATATTTATTTGCAATTTCAACAATATGTTGAATTCGATGGACATTTGAAGCAAAAGTTGAAATTAAAATTCGCCCTTTAGCTTTAACAAATAATTCACTAATATTTTTAATAATTTTTGTTTCAGTTTGAGTATAACCTTCAACTTCAGCATTAGTACTATCAGCCATTAATAACATAACACCTTCTTGCCCCATATTTGCCATTCGTTCAATATCAGCACGATGTCCTAGTGGCGTTCAGTCAAATTTATAATCACCTGTTGAAACAACTTTTCCATTTGGAGTAACTACTGAAATTCCAAAAGCATCAGGAATACTATGATTAACAGCAAAAAAGTTAATTTTAAAGTTTTTCGTTTTAATCACACTCATATTATCAACTTCTTTAACAATTGTGGTTTGTTCCAATTTTGCTTCTTTTAGCCGATCACGAATTAAAGCAGCTGCTAATCGTGGTGCATAAATAATTGGAATATTAACTTCACGTAATAAATAGGGAATTCCACCAATATGGTCTTCGTGCCCATGCGTAATAAATAACGCTTTTATTTTTCGTTGATTTTCTTTTAAATAATTATAATTCGGAATAACAGCATCAACTCCAAGCATTGTTGAACTTGGGAATTTAACTCCTGCATCAAGCATAATTAACTCTTCATCATGCTCAATACAATATGTATTTTTTCCAACTTCTTCTAATCCGCCTAAAGCAAAGACTTTTGTTGGAATTTTATTTTTAACAACATTTTGTGTTGGTTGTTTTGTTACTATACTAGTTGGTTTTGTAACTATTGTTTTGTTTTTACTTGTTTCTTTCTTTTCTTCATTCATTGAAATTATCACCTCATAATTCTAAAATTAACGCATAGTTTTTTCTTTATTAAATTGCTTATTATTAAAAAGAAAAAAAATTAATTTACTAGTATCCAAAAAATTATAACATAAAGATTAATAAGATTACAAAAAAAATACTTTTTCTTTAAAAAAGTTAAATAATATTAAATTTATAAAATAATTCAATCATTTTTTTTCAATCAAGGTT
The DNA here is from genome assembly GCF_000236085.2 of Spiroplasma melliferum KC3. Taxonomy (NCBI): domain Bacteria; kingdom Bacillati; phylum Mycoplasmatota; class Mollicutes; order Entomoplasmatales; family Spiroplasmataceae; genus Spiroplasma; species Spiroplasma melliferum. The sequence goes on from NZ_AGBZ02000004.1 coordinate 142,606, forward strand.
CTTTTTTATTAATTAAATCATAATATAGTTTGCCTTCTAAATGTGCTTGTTCATGTTGAAAAACAATTGCTTCATAACTACGAGCAGTAATTGTCACTTGTTGTTGTTTTAAATAATCATAACCTTCAACAATAATTCGAAAACTACGAGGGACAAAGCCTTTTTTATCACCATTAACACTTAAACAGCCTTCGCCTTCTTCTATGCAAGCTATTTGTGCACTTTTTCCAATAATTTTAGGATTAATCATTGCATGCTCAATTATTTTTTTGACTCCTGTTTCGTCATTTGTCTCTTCAATCCGAATATAATACATTTTAATATTAAATCCAATTTGAGGAGCTGCTAAGCCAACAGCTGGTCTAATTGTATGGCCACTATTTTTTTGTGGATCTTGGGAATATCTTACAAAATCAATTAATTTTTTCATCACAAGTTCATTTTCAGGTGCTAATGGTAAAGAAACGTCAATTGATGGTTGCCGAATTGACGGTGTGTCATCAAATACTAGTCAGTCTTTAGTTGGAATTTCGTTTTGCAACACTAAAAATCACCTCTTAAAAAATTATAACATATTCAGCAATTATTAAAGAAAATTCTAAAGTTTTAGTATAATAAAAAAAAGAAAGAAAAGGGTTAAGAAAATGCGCGTGATTAGTGGAAAATATAAGGGTTATCAAATTAAAACATTAGATGGAATGAATACCAGGCCAATGACGGCCCGTATTAAAGAAGATGCATTTAATATTTTAGATAATTATTTTATTTATGAAAATAAGATTGGCTTAGATATTTTTGCTGGAAGTGGTCAATTAGGAATTGAAGGCTTATCACGGGGGTTACAACAATGTTATTTTAATGATTCTCATCAGGGTGCTTACAAAATTATTGAAACGAATTTAAATAAATTAAAAATAAATAATGCAAAAATATTAAATTATGATTATAAAATTTTATTAAGTTGAATGATACAGCAGAAAATGTCAATTGATATTTTATTTTTGGACCCACCTTTTAAGCAAATTGAGTATTATTATGATATTATTACTATAATATTGAATAACAATATTATCAATAACTATGGAATAATAGTTTGTGAATCAAATCAAGTGTTGTCATTTGATCAATTTAATTTAGTTATGCTACGCTGTAAAGCATATAAAAAAAAGTATTTGTATATATTAAGATTAGAAAAAGGAGAACGTTAATGTGCAGAAAAAGGGTTTTTTAATTATTTTTTCTGGCCCATCAGGAGTCGGGAAAGGGACAATATGCCAAGAACTTTTTAAATATGAGGAGTTAAATTTGGCTTATTCAGTTTCAATGACAACAAGAGCAAAAAGGCAGGATGAAGTTGAAGGGGTAAATTATTTTTTTGTTGACCGACCAACATTTGAAACTGCAATTAAAAATGATGAATTATTAGAATATGCTGAATTTGTTGGTAATTATTATGGTACGCCAAAATCATATTGTATTGAGCAAATTAATAATGGAAAAAATGTTTTATTAGAAATTGAAGTACAAGGTGCAACACAAGTATTACAAAAGGTAACCGATGCAGTTTCAATTTTTTTAATTCCACCAAGTTTAGAAGAATTAGAAAAACGAATTAGAGGCCGAAAAAGTGAACCCGAAGAAGTATTACAAGCACGATTAGCAAAAGCAGCTGATGAACTTCCGTTGCAAAGTAATTATAATTATGTTGTTGTAAATAACACCGTAGAACAAGCCGTTGCAGAAATTAAAACAATTTTAGAACAAGAAATTGCTAATCGTTCATAAGTTTAAAGGATTAAGAAATGCAAGCAAGAGAAGTAGCATGGAATATCTTATGAAAAATTTTTGCAAAAAATAAGTTTAGTAATCATTTATTATCAAATATCGTAGAACAAAATGATAACTTTACTGACCAAGATAAAACTTTAATTTATCGAATTGTTTATGGTACTTTAAAAAATAAATTGTATTTAGAATATATTGCTAATCAATTTATTGAATCCAAGAAAACTAATCAAAAATTACAAGTTCTGTTATGAATGAGTATTTATCAATTTCGTTTTTTAGATCGTATTCCTAATTATGCAATTGTTAATGAAGCTGTTAATATTAGTAAAAGTGTTAGTCCAAAATATGCTGGTTTTATTAATGCTACGTTAAAAAAGATTTTTGACAGTAAAGATGAGATTTTTGAAATTAACATTGCTGATGAAACAAAAAAATTAAGTATTAAATATAGTTTTCCATCATCATTATATTTAATTCTTCGGAATGAATATAGTGAAGATATTGCTCGACAAGTAATGATTGATAGTTTAACCATTCCAAAACTTTCATTTCGCGTTAATACCCTAAAAATTAGCCGAGATGAATTATTATCCAAATATTCAAATTATAATTTGACAAAAAGTTTAGTGTCTTCTGTGGGGGTCATTGCTGATAAACCAGTTGTTAACTCAGAAATGTTTAAAAAAGGTTTAATTTTTATTCAAGATGAAATGAGTATGCGTATTGCAGAGATATTAGACCCACAAGAAACTGACCGCGTGTTAGATATGTGTAGTGCACCGGGTGGTAAAGCAACGCATCTAAGTCAAATCATGAACAATAAAGGGATTATTGATGCCTATGATATTAGTGAAAAGAAGATTAATTTAATTAAGATGAATGCTAGTCGATTAGGAATTACTAATATTTATCCACACTTATTAGATGCTAGAAAAATTAATAGTGAAATTCAATATGATAAAATTCTTTGTGATGCGCCCTGCAGTGGCTTAGGGGTAATTAAACGAAAGCCAGAAATTAAATATCATACTTTGACTAATCAAGAATTAGCAAATTTAGTTGAGATTCAAGAACAATTATTAGAAAAAGCTTATCAATTATTAAAACCAGGTGGAATTTTGGTTTATTCTACTTGTACTTTTGGTGGGTATGAAAATATTGTTCAAATCCGCAATTTTTTAGCAAAACATCCGGATTTAAAAATTATTACAACAGAACAAATCTTTGGTTATGAAAATAATACAGATGGATTTTATTATTGTAAAATTAGAAAAAAAGATAAGTAATTATAAAAACTATGTAAAATATATATAAATAATAAGAAGAAAGGAAGCACAATTATGAATACGAATGTTAAATTAATTGAAAATCTGTTACAAGAATACTTAAAGGCAAATAATTTAACAATACCAGTGATGGTTGAAAAACCACGTCAAGAAGGATTTGGCCATTTATCAACCAATTTGGCTTTGTTACTAGCAAAAAAATTAAAAAAGACACCAAATAAAATTGCTGAAGAAATTATTGCTTTTATTGAAAAAAATAATAAATCATATTTTAAAAAGATTGAAATTGCTGGCGCCGGGTTTATTAATTTTACCTTAGCTGATGACCAGTTACATCAAGTTATTAATGAGGTTTTAAAACGACAAGCAAACTATGGATATTCAGCAGCGAAGAATTTTACTTATAATTTAGAAATTGTTTCAGCTAATCCAACGGGATTTTTACATATTGGTCATGCTCGGAATGGTGCTATTGGTGACAGTGTTGCTCGAATTTTGCGAGCAGCTGGTTATCATGTCCAAACTGAATATTATGTTAATGATGCTGGTAATCAAATTAATACTTTAGCAGTAACGGTTTTTGTTAGTTATTTAAATTTATTAGGTAAAAAAACCGAGTTACCTGCTGATGCATATCGTGGCGATATGTATGATGCTGTTGCACAATACTTTGTTGACAATTATCAAGATAAATTTATTAATTTAACTTTTAACGAAGATTATAAAATTAGTGATCCAAAGGTACACGAAATATTTCGTAAAAAATCAGTTGATTTATTTTTAGATATTATTAAAAAACAATTACAATTATTTCGAGTTGATATTGAATATTATTCTTCTGAAGCTTCAATGTACGAAGGAGGAAAAATTGATGCAACGTTAGCACAGTATGCTAAATTGGGAAAGACTTATCAACAAGACGGTGCATTATGATTAAAAACAACTGATTTTGGCGATGATAAAGATCGGGTTTTAGTTAAATCAAATGGTGATTTAACTTATATTACCCCTGATTTAGCATCACATAATGAACGGTTAATGCGAAGCAAGGCCGATAAATTAGTTAATTTTTGAGGTGGTGATCATCACGGTTATATTGTGCGAATGTTAGCGGGATTACAGTTATTAGGTTATAAAAAAGACATTTTAGATATTGATATGATTCAAATGGTACGGTTAATTAAAGATGGTGCTGAATATAAAATGAGTAAACGAAAAGGAACAGCAGTTTGATTAATTGACTTAATTGAGGAAATTGGAGTTGATGCAATTCGTTATATGTTATCTTCAAAAAGTGCTCAAAGTCATATGGACTTAGATATTGGTATTTTAAAAGAACATTCTTCAAAAAATCCTGTTTATTATGCACAATATGCAACAGCTCGTTGTAATAGTGTGCTAAAACAAGCTAAAATAAGCAAAATTAATTTTACCGATGTTAAAACCTTTGAGTTATTAACGTCACAAAAAGAATTATACCTTTTAAATGAGATTGATTTATTTAATCGTTGCATTGAAGGAGCAGCAAAATTACGCCAACCACATCTTATTTGTGATTATGTGCAAAATATTGCACGGCAATTCCATTCATATTATAATGAATCAAAAGTTATTAATTTAGATAACTTAGAATTAACAAAACAACGTTTAGTATTTATTAAAGTAATTTATCAAGTTTTATCAAATGCCTTTAATTTATTAGGGGTTAATGTTATTGAACAGATGTAATTATTTAAGTTATGTTATAATCTATAAGACAGAAAGAGGGTGCAGGTGTGTTGCAAAATAATTGAGATGTTTTTTTATTTAATCCATTAATGTTATTATTGTTATTTGTTCTTTACATATTAATTTTAATAAAAAACATTAAAATTAAACATACTAGTCAGAAGGCATTCTTTATTCAAACTTTTTTATATTGATTTGCGTTATCAGCAATTATTGGTGATAATTTTGAGTTCCGTGATTTATTTTTTGCTGCATCAATTAATAATATGGGAGGAATTGCCATTATTGCCACAACTTCCCTTTCTCTTTATGCTTTTTTAGCGATGATTCCTTATGTATTTTTACATAAGGTTTTTTCTCGTATTGGCTGACATTTTTTTCAATATACAATGTTTGGAATATCAATGCTAGGAATTTTTATTTTAATTATTTATCCATCCGCGCCAACATTAATTATAGCGGCAATTTTTCTTGGTTTTGGAATTATTACTAAGGCGAGTTATTTTTTATCATATAATGAGGCATATGGTCGTAAGTTTTTTCCATTTAAAACAATTAGTTTAGTGGCACCGCTAATGACATTTGCGCTTATTTTTGGTAGTGAGTTTAACAATATTGTTATTACAACAGGAAGTAATTTAACTAATCATTTACAAATAGGAATTATTGGAATTGGTGCAATAGTTGCTATTGCAGGGGCAACCATTTTATATGCCTTGTTTTCACATAAAGAGTTTACCTCAACATCATTTACAGTTGAACAACAAAAAATGTTTGAACCATTTAAATGAGGGAAAGTGTTAATTATCTTTTTTATGGCAATTTTAATTATTATTTTAAAAGAAGTGTCCCAATCAAATATTTATATTTGATTGTTAGGTCAGCGCACATGGGAAAAATACCATGATGTTTGGAAAGTCAACCAATTTGTCCGCTTAAATGAACAATTATTCTTAATTCCACAGTTTTTTGGTGCTTATTTAGTTTGTCATTTACTTTATAATAAAATTGGTGTTAAATATTGTTTTGGACTAGGGTTATTATTATGATTTATTTTCTTTAGTATTACGGCATTTAATCATTCGCCAGAAGCTTACTTAGCATTGCAAGTTATTAATGGGTTAGCTTTTGCTATGTGTTTTAACATTTTGTTTGCAATGACTTGTGAATGAAAATATCGTTCGCCAACAAACAAACCAATTGTAGCGCAATTTCAATTATTATGATTTGGATTAGAATTCATTATTAAGTTTGTTGATGATGTAATGCGTGATAAAAAGGTTGGTATATTTAAAGAATATATTTATGGTCAACAATATATTTCTCGTGATAGTTTTGCGATTCAAATTGATAATATTACAACAATTATTTCAACGATTTGTGCCACAATTGTTTTACTGTTATTGTTGATATTTTATTATACTTCAGACCTAATTTTAGCTGAATATCGTAATCATTTGCGTTTATTAGTTCCGAAGGTTAATCTATTATTACGAGAAAGTTTTATTAGTCGTGTTAAATCAAATATTACTTCTGAAACAAATAACAAGAAAAAAACTTAAATAAAATAATTTTTGTTTTGATAAAAAAGAATATTTTTAGTATTTTTTAATTATGGTTAAAGGAGATTAGAATGAAAAAAATAATTAAAATGTTAATGGCGTTACAAATAGGCACTACTTCGGCTAGTTTTTTAACATCTTGTGTTAAAAAGTACCAATATATGTATGATATTTGAGTAATTACTAGTGGTGGTTCAATTAATGATCAATCTTATATTCAATCAGCATGAGAAGGAGCAAGCAAATATATTGTGTCACAATTTGCCCAAGCTCCAATGGCAAATTGACAAGATAGTCCATTGCGAGCGAGTTATTTTGAACCAAGTGGTATTACACCAGGTGAATTTAAAGCAGCTTATATTACAGCTAGTATTGCTGGGGCAAAGACCTTAATTTTACCTGGTTTTAGTCATGCCAATACCATTGGTTGAGCAGCAAACTTAGTGGATAACGTTATTTTTATTGATGGTAGTGGGCAAAATGTATATAAAAATATGGATCCGCATGGTTCTTTAGCTGATAATATTGTAGGAATTTTATTTCAAAAAGAAATTGCTGGTTTTTTGGCTGGTCTTGTCACAGCAATATGACTTAATTTGCATCAAACAGAATTCCAACAGCAATTAAATATTGCAACTTATGGAGGAATGGATAATCCAGTTGGAGTTTCAAATTATTTATGAGGATTTTTATTATCGTCAGATCTTTTTAATGAGATTATTAAGACAGATAATTCATATCCTAATTTGCGTCAACTAGGAACAGATATTTTAGCAATAATGCAAAAAATAAACCCCAAAATTAATAATTTATTACCAATAAAAAAAGTTCAGGAAGTATTAAATGACAATGAATCATGGTTTTCACAATCATTTAACCAAGGAGAAGGAAAAGTAATTTCTGATTATTTAATTAATAAAAAAGCAAGTATTATTTTCCCTGTTGCAGGACCACAAACCCAAGATACAATTGACCGAATTAAATATAATCAAACAAAAACAAAAGTTGTCGGGGTGGATACAGCACAATCCCGAATATATGGTGATGAATATATTATTACTAGTGGGTTATTAAATATTGCACAAGCAACACAGGATGCCTTATCTAATATCTATTCATCAACTTGTAGTTATAATAATGCCACTAAGCAATGAGAAAATAATAAACTTGATTATTGTTGGATTAATACTGATCAATCTTCAAAAACAAATCCAAATTGATTAGGCATTGAAAAAACAAAATGAATTGATGATAGTATTATTAATTATATTAATAATGATGCAAAGATTGCCAAATTAACAACAACAATTGGTATAATTTATGATCAAATTAAACAAGCACATTTTACTGATACATTAAAGTTAACTTATCAAACACAAAATAAGTTAAAAACTGACTGACTAGAAACTTTAGAAAATGGTTTAAAATAAAAATAATATATTTTTTGCATAAATTTTAAAAAGTATAGTATAATACTCATAGATAGTGTGGTGTTTATATGGAGGGCTTCTTGACAACAAGTATAACAATCTTAGATTTAGATATTCCAGTAATCGGGTTAATTGGTTTTCTACTAGGATTTGCAGCGCTATTATTATTTGTTTATTTTACTATTACTTTTTCTTTATTTCGAAGTAAAAAAAGCAGTAGTAATTGAACGAATATTGTAAAATTAAAACAAGAAACTAGTTTTAAGGAAAACATTGAGTATTTTGAACAAGAAATTATGCTAGCTAAAAAAATGGGTGATAAAATCTAGCAGTTTCTTTTTTAATACAATGTTATTCACATTTAGGGCAGGTGAAACAAAGAATGGGTTTTTTTAATACGGTTAAATCTTTTATGGTGAAAGATAAACAACGTGAGCAACCACCAATGCAATCAGCAAATCGTTTTGGTGACAATTTTAATTCTGAATTAATAAACCAAAATAATGCTGATTTTAACCAAAATCAACCCTATCCAAGTGAAATTCCCCAAAATCATCGTTCGCCAAATCAATACTTTCGTCCAAATGAAGCATATAAACAAAACCAATTAAATAATACGGAAATGTTATATCAAAATAATAATACAATTCGTCCAGCACGAATGAATTTAAGTAATCAATATAATTATTACGCTAATAATCATGACCGCCAGTATCTTGAAGAAGAACGTGAGGGAATGAATATAAATGCTTCACAAATGCCGCCAGGTTATGTTGAACCATATTATAATCATGATGCTGCGCAAAATTATTCGCGTCCAGTTCAACAACAAATTTTACCACGCCGAATTCAACAGCATACATCAAGTTCTAATTATGGTCAATATTGGTCAGGACAACAAAATCAAGGACGATATGACAATGCGGAATTTATGGGATATCAAAGCCACCGTGATGGTTATTTTAATGATGATAATATGTATACAAATCAATATCGTCATCCTTATCAACCACGTGTTATATCACCATATAATCAATCACAAGTTAATGAACAATTTAATCGTTCAGAATTAGGTTATGATAGCAAAGGAGCCTATTATGGTGCAAATTCAGCACAATATTTTGATGATAATCAAATGGTGGCAAATTCAATGCCAGCGCCACCATCTTATTATCAAAATGGCCATTATACTCCATCAGCACAATTTGACCCACCAGCTTTAACAAATGGTAGGGAAAATAATCGTTATGCTTATCAGCCACAGTTATCAGAAAAACAACGTCGTCGTCGTTTTAGTAAGGAATATGCTAACCGCTTAATTCCCCTCGAAATTGCTCGTGAAATTCGTTCAGAAAAAGTTCGTACCTTAATTATGATTATTATTGGTTTTATTGGAACAATGATGACAAGTTTATTTATTGCCTTATATTTTATTTCTCATCAACAAGAATTAGAAGAAATTATGGGAATTAAAGCGAAATACATTCCTAATCCATTTTTGACAATTACTTTTTTACTAATCTCACTAGGATTATTATTTGCTGGTATTTTTGATTTATCACGAGTTCGAATTGAAACAAATAGTTATCTTTCTAATTTAACCCGAGGTAATCATACTATTCCCCATTTCTTAATTGATAATTACAAAAAAATGACTATTCGTAGTATTGTTTTAAATTGATTAGCATTTCCTACTTATTTCTTTGGTGGAATTATTTTAGGAATTTTATATGGATTCCAACAACATTCAGGTGAAGAATTCCGGTTTGGTTTTTGAAGTTGAGGCATTGTTGATGATTTAACAGCAGCCATTACAATTACAATTATTATTTTAATCGTAACATTAGGCGTTCATATTGCAAATATTGTTTTAACAAAAAAAAGAAAAGCAAATATTATTGGTTATTATGGATATGAAATTGTTCATCCAGACGAATTAGCTGCTTTAAAGAAAAAAACAAATCGGATTTGTTTAGTAATTTTTATTATTTTCTTAATTATTTTAACATTAGTAATTTCAATTCCATGATTAATTGCTCGTCGTCGTAAACGAAGTGGTGAGGCATTACTTGGACGTTGATTTAACCGAAATTAAATATTGTTTTAAAAAAATTATAATGTTTCTTTTAACCAAGATAAATAACAATTGTTATAGTTTATTCTTGAATATAAATGTTAGGAGAAACATTTTTTATATGACAAAAGATAGCACTAAATTTTAATAATGTGATTTCTTAATATCTTTTATTTGCAAGATAAAATTTATCTTGCAAATAATTTGTTGAAGGTACTGCGGTGCTTTTTATATATTCAATAATGTTTTGTTTTTAATATGTGTTAAAGTGAGTTTAAAGAATTAGTTAAATGTGTTGCAATTTAGAATCCAAATACCCAATAAATGTTTTATTTCATTTTCTATTTATAATTTTTTAGGAACAGGTTAGAATTAGAATATAAAACAAGGTTTCAGTCACACAACTGGTTTAATTTTTAAATAAATCTTTTAATTTAATTATTAAAAAATATATAAATGTTGCACTTGAAATTATAATCTATATTATTAAAATATAAAAGAAATGAGGATTAATAATGATTGAGCATTTATATGTACATATTCCTTTTTGTGACCATATTTGTTTTTATTGTGATTTTTTTAAAATTAAAAAATCACGTCCAATAATGATTGATGAATATTTAACTTCATTAGAGCAAGAAATTGCTCAACCTCATCCTAATTTTGCTTTAAAAACAATTTATTTAGGAGGAGGAACACCCAATAGTTTAGATGACATTCAATTAGAACGGTTATTACAACTTTTACAAAAAGTTGTGCAAGGTCCAATAATTGAATATACAATTGAACTAAATCCAGAAAAGATTACAAAAAGTCAATTACAACTTTTAAAGAAATATCATATTAACCGTCTTTCAATTGGGGTTGAAACTTTTAATGATCAGTTATTAAAAAAAGTTAATCGTTATCATAATAGTACTGATGTTGTTAATAGTTATTACTTAGCTCGGCAAGAAGGCTTTGATAATATTTCGTTTGACTTAATTTATAATTTATTTGACCAAACACAAGTTGACATTGAAGCAGATTTATTAATGATTCAAAAATTACAACCTGATCATATTAGTTGATATTCGTTAATTTTAAAAGAAAATTCATATTGGGGCAAAACAAAACTTAAATTACCAGAGTATGATATTGCATTTGATGAAATTATTAATACTGCATTAACTAAAATAGGTTATGAAAGATACGAAATTTCAAATTACACTAATAACAAGAAAAAATCACGACATAATTTGGCATATTGAACTAATAAATCTTTTTGATTACTTGGTCCTAGTGCAGCTGGTTTTATTAATAATGATGGATATTATTTATTACAAAATTCGCGAAAATATGCTAATTGAACACAAACTAAAACAGAATTATCGTTAAAGGATTATTATTTTCAAATTTTAATGATGGGGTTACGTGTTTTAGATGGCATTGATTTAGTAAAGGTTAAAGATGCAAAGAAAGCAGTCAATTACTATCAAAGTAAAATTGATGTAGAAGTACAAAAAAATAATTTAGTTTTTGATAATAATCATTTACGTTGTACAAGTCAAGGATTAAACATTTTAAATGATATTTTAGTTAATATTATGGATTAAGACTCATGCTATAATGTAAGTAAAGAAGAACTATGAATAATAAAAATTGATAATTAAGAAATTATAAGTAATAAAGACTTATGAATAAAAAGCATAATAAAGGAGGGGTATATTATGGAAATTGATGTTGAGAAATTACAAAAAGAATATTTTGATAAAGCTTTACAAAAAATTCAAGATATTATTCGAATTCCATCAGTTCGTAGTGAAGCAAAACCAGAGGCTCCATTTGGTGAAGGCATAAAAAAAGTTTTAGAATATGCTATTAATTTAGGAACAGAATTAGGTTTTAAAACATATCAAGATTTAGAAAATAGCTATGGTTATGTTGAATATGGTTCTGGCTCAGAAATTTTTGCAATTTTAGGACATTTAGATGTTGTTCCTCCAGGTGATCTTAACAAGTGAGAATTTGAACCATTTAAACCACAAATTAAAGATGATAAATTGTTTGGTCGAGGGTCAATTGATGATAAAGGTCCTACAATCATTAATTTGTATGCTTTAAAATATTTAAAAGACCATAATTATCATCCAGATTATACTATTCGTTTAATTTTTGGTTTAACAGAAGAAACAGATTGAGCATCAATTAAAGCTTATATGAAAACAGAAGGAGTGCCTGCCTTAGGATATACTCCAGATGGAGAATTTCCTGTTGTGTATACTGAAAAAGGAATTATTAATGCTGATATCATCGGTAAAGGTGAACCATTTACATTAATAGGTGGTGAGGCTTATAATTCTGTTGCTGATGTTGTTAGTTACCAAGGTTCTTATTTGGATGATATTAAAACTAGATTAGAACAAAAAAATATTGAAACAAAGGTGGAAAATGATTGCTTAATTGTTAAAGGGAAATCTTCACATGGTAGTTTACCAGAGCGAGGAATCAATGCTGCTTTAATTACTTTAGCAACATATGCTGAATTAGATAATAATTCAGTGATTGCAAATTTTGCAAAAAAACATTTATATAATAATTTTCATTTTAGTCATCTTTTCCCAAATATGAAAGATGAAACAGGATTATTAATTGTTAATAATGGAATAGTTGAAATTAATCAAGAAAAAACACGATTAACTTTAAATATGCGCGTTCCAATTTCATATAAATTACATGATGTACAAAATCCATTAATAGAAGAATTAAAAAAATATAACTTGGAATTAACAAATATTTCTTGGCAAGAACCACTGCATATGCCAGTTGATAGTCCAATGATTAAAAATATGATGAAAGTTTATCAAGAGGTTACTGGTGATAACTACACAAAACCTGTGGCAATCGGTGGTGGAACTTATGCTAAAGCAATGCCAAATTGTGTGGCTTTTGGAGCTGAATTTGACATTAATGAATCAACGATGCATGCTTATAATGAATATGTTAAACTTGATGATTTAAAAAAAATGTTAGAAATTTATACAAAAGCAATTCCTTTGTTAACAAAAAAGTAGCATGTTACTTACTTTAAATAATGATATCTATTCATATTTTTTATAAATAAAAAATTGAAAAACAATATTTTAATTCTCATAAAAAGGTTCAAAAATTAAATCAAAAATTAGAAAAAGTTTTAACAAATATCATTACTGAAAAGAATTTTAATAATATTCATCAGTGAGATGTTAAAAAAGAAATTAATCCTTTATATCATCAAAAAAATATTACAAATGAAAAAGAATTAAAAAAAAATATTACCATTTATTTCAAACAAATCGTATTTTGAACCAAATAAATTTAATTATTAAAAAAGATAATATTAAATATATTATCTTTTTATTTTATTATATTGTTTTAGCAAGACGTTGAGCAATTGATGGTTCACCTTTTGCCCAGAAAATAATAACAAAAACGGTTCCAATAACTGTTGCCATTAAAATTCATTGTAAAAAGGAACATAATCCATAAATAAACTTTCCTTTTCGATCCTTTGGACAGTCTGTTCCGAAAACTAAAGTCCCAACGGGATTAACATTGAAAATTCATAAAATAACGTTTAATCAACAAAAAAGAATATTAAAAAGAGATGATAGCATTCTTTTGGCCATAATATAGCCTCCTTTCAGATATATATAATTATACAATGTTTGTTATAATCTTATTATCTAAATCAAAAATTTTCTTTATTAATTTATGATATAATAATTATACTCAGTTTTTGGAGGAAATAATAATGAATGTAAAAAACTCACAAGAAAATAATGATTTTATAAATTTAAAAAATAATGAAGAACTTGTTAAAAAACATTATAAATATTGAATCAAGTTTAAAGATGAGTTATTTCAGTATTTATTAGAAATAATAAAGCTTGGAAAAATTAAAATGTTTTATTGTAATAATTGTCAGCAGGGAAAAGATGTTGACGATTTAAATATTTATGATCTTTTTTTTGGATTTACTTTTGATAAGATCAATGTTAAGACAGAAACAATTGACCATTTTATTGTTGAATTATGTAACGAATGTAATGAAATGAATGATGTTACTAATTCATATATTAAAGTATTGCAAAACAATGTTGCATGTATTTATTGTAAAAAATTACTTTATCAAGATGATGAGCACTTGTTACTTGATAATAATAATTATTGTTCACGAGAATGTTTGCGCAAATATTTGAATAAAACAATTAAAGAGGGAGAATAAGTTATGAAAACAAAAGTTTTGACTAATAATAAATGACTAGATAAAATTGCTGAATCAGTGGTAAAAATTCAAACACTAACAAATATTCCATATGTTGATTGTCATACATGTAATTATGAAAATCAATCATCAAATTTACTTTTTGCTAATTCATCATATGAAATATTATCAGTTTTAATTAAAACAACTTGTGGACATGATATTACAAAAGGAGTTAATTTTTCACGCATTGTTAATGATCATGGCCATAATTTTGAATTATTAGGGGAAGCAATTACTGAATGTTGAGTTCATAAAGAAAAACCTTGTAGTCATCACTTAAATGAATCAAAAGCATTTGTCTGCTATCAATGTGATAAACTTAAAGCAAAAATAATGCGCATTGATAATGTTAATGTTTGTTCATTAAAATGTTTAAAAGATTATTTAAATGCTCAAGTAAAATAAATTTTATATTTAAAAAAGGAAATTAATTTCCTTTTTTAAATTATTATTAAATTATGATTATGATAGATTGTTTTGTTAATTTCATATTATTACTTTACTTAACAAAATATCCAAGATAAAATTATAACTAGTAGTTGATTTTAACTAAAAAAGGAGGTTTAGGGTATGCCATCATATTATACAGAACATATTTTAAAATTGAAGCAACCAAAATTAAAAGCACCATTAACTGATGCCGAAATTAATGCTATTGTAACAGCTTTTAAGCATTTAGTTTGTAAAATTAAAAAAGATGCCATTGTTATTAAGCATCAAAAATTTGGTTATGAACTTTTTCGTAGTAAAGCAGACGACAAATATTGAGCATATGCTTTAACTTTTACTGAACCTCTTAATCCATTAAAACCAATTTATAAACATCATTGAATTGGCAACGCTTTTATTGGTTATGGGTATGATACCTTAGAAGAAACAATTAATCAGACTTTTAAAATGATGGAACAAGGACCAACAGCACAAACAAATTTTCGTGATTATTTAGCTAGTTGAGATGAAGAAAAAGACCGCATTTTCTTAGATTGAGAAGAAAAAGAATGGTCGTTTGAAAAATATCAAAAGTTTCAGCGTTGATATGAAAAAAACAAGGTTAAAATTATGGCAAAACAAATTGGGATTAAGGATGCCGAAGATTATAATAAAGAAATTAATAATAAAAATAATAGATCGGGATTAGCAGTTTTATTAGGGAAAATGCAAGATCCACCAAAACGCCCACGAGCAATGGCTGTTGTAATGCGTGAAACAGCAGAGACAAAGGAAAAATGAGATGACCCAAAAACCAAAAAATACCTTGTTGGTTTTATGTATGTTAATTAAGAAAGAAAGAATCCGATATTATGAATTATCGAGAAATTAATTCAGCGCAAAATGAACATATTAAATTATTGGCAAAATTAAAAGAAAAAAAATATCGAAAAGAATTTAATTTAGCCTTAATTGAAGGATGGAACATTATTGATGAAGCATTACAGCAGAACCTTGTTGTTGAAATTTTAACAACAAAAATAAATCAACGAAAATTAAAAAATTTTAATAATATTTTATTAACAATAGTTTCCGAATCAATTTTAACTAAATTAAGTCAAAGTAAAAATAGTCAAAATATTATCGGTGTGATTGATTTAACTAAGGTTAAGGAACAAAATAATTTTCAATTCAATCAAAATATTCTTTTATTAGAAAACATCCAAGACCCAGGTAATGTAGGAACATTAATAAGAACTGGCCTTGGTTTTGGTTTTACAAATATTATTTTGTATAATCATACTGTTGACCTTTTTAATGATAAAGTATTACGTGCTAGTCAAGGTGCTATTTTTAAAGTCGCAATTAAAGAAGCTAATTTAATTGAAATTAAAAATTTTCAATTAAACCGATATAAAATTATTACAACTGGTTTAAAACGACAAAGTGTCTTTTTACAAGATTGCCAGTTTAAACAAAATGAACGATATATCTTAGCATTAGGTAATGAGGGACATGGACTTTCAACAACATTGCAAGAAATTAGTGATTATAATGTCCAAATTAAAATTAATTCACAACTTGAGTCATTAAATGTTGCTCAAGCAGGAACAATTTTAATGTATGAAATTAATCGTCAGATGGAGGAAAAATAATGTTTAAGTTTAAAAATGCGAATTATATTACATCAGCGGTTAATAAAGCAGGTTGAATTAATGATGATTTATTTGAAATTGCTTTTTTAGGGAAAAGTAATGTTGGTAAATCAAGTTTTTTAAATATGTTAACAAATCAACGTCAATTAGCAAAAGTTTCGCAAATTCCCGGGAAAACGCGGATGCTAAATTTCTTTGCAATTAATAATAACCAATTTCGAATTGTTGATGCACCAGGATATGGGTTTGCAAAAGTTGGTAATCAATATAAGATGGATTTTGCAAAAATGATGGAAGAATATTTAACTCAACGAGAAAATTTAAAATTTGTTTGTTTATTAGTAGACTTACGGCATCCACCAACACAAGATGATTATGAAATGTATCAATATTTAAAGCATTTTAGCATTTTTACAGTTTTAATTGGAACAAAACTTGATAAGGTAAAAAAGAATGATATTCAAAAGCATGAAAAGATGATTAAGGCTAAATTAAATTTCGCTGATAGTGATTATTTTATTAAAACATCAAGTCGAAATAAAATCGCTCGTGATGAATGTTGGACATTATTTGCAAAATTATTAAATTTTAATGAATAGTTAAAATATTTTGAATTAAAAACTTATTAAAACAATTTCTATTAAATTAGCATATAATTATGACACATAAGGAGTGAATAAAATGAATAATTTTTCATTGACAAAAGAAAAAGGCCTTTGACAAAAAATTTTTAAAAAAATTCCATGATTTTATCATGTCATTTTTCTTATGACTGGAATTGTAGCTGGACTTTTATTTCAATTTTTATATATTAAACGATGAGATTTTCCTTATTTTTTTATTTTTATTATTGCGATAATAATGCTTTATTGTGTACTATTTTTATTATTTAGTCCCATTATTAAGCAAAATTGATTTTTAAAAAAAGGTTTTAATGAAAAATAAAAAAATTTCAATTAAAACAATTGCTGCTGAATGTGGCGTTGGTATTGGGACGGTATCACGTTATTTCAATGGTGGTTATGTTAGCCAGGAAAAGCGTCTTTTAATTCAAAAAGTTGTGGAAAAATATAATTTTCAACCTGATTTTGCTGCGCATTCAATTAAAAAGAAAATGTTAGAAGTATATATTTTAATTCCTGATTTAACAAGTAGTAATACGTTTATTGTTAAATCAATTTTAAAACAAATTAATGATGATTTTACTAAAATTGTTCCTTTTGTTGTTGAAACAACTTATGATGAGGATCGTTATTTATTACATTTACAAGAAATTGTACGCCGTAACCCAGCTGCTTTAATTTTATTTACGATTAGTAATGATGAAAATATTAGAGCCTTTTTACAGACGATTAATATTCCAATTATTGTATATGGTCGTCAATGAGGGGATACCGTGTTTATTAATAATGATAATGAAATGATGTATGCTTTACTCCAAGAAATGGCAAAGAATCATGAATTTGATAAGAAAAAAGAAATTCTTTATATTGGAGAGAATCCGGTGACAAATTTACCAACTGGATTTGCTCGATATGATACTGTTGCTGATTGATTTAATCGTCGCAATTATCGATTTCAAACGTACTTTTTTTCTGAGAATCAAGAACGAATAATTTGAGAATTAGTCAAAACAATTAATTTAAATAATAAAATTATTATTGCAGGAACACATACTTGCTATAAAGTTGTGATTTCCTTTTTAATGAAAAATAATATTACTAATAGTTTGGTCACAGATATTTGTAATAGTAATGACTTTTTTCTATCAATTTTACCAAAACATTATTATATTGCCATTAACTATAGTGAATTAGCAACAAAAATAATTATTAAGTTAAAGCAAATTTTAGATGGAAATAATATAACAAAAGATAAAACAATTGAATGTTTAAGTTATGAGATTAAAACTTTTTTAAAATAAGTTTATATTTTAAAAAATGTGTATTATAATCAAGATATGGAAATGATTCCATACAGGAGATAAAAATTATGACAAAAAAAACATATACTACTGAAATAGTAGCGTTAATTCCGTTATTGGGAGGAATTGACAATATTATTTCATATACTCATTGTGTTTCCCGGATTAGATTAGTTTTAAAAGACAATACAAAAGCAAATTCAAAGGAAATCGAAGAATTAGATAATGTTAAAGGAACGGTTCAACCAATTGGACAATATCATATTGTAATTGGACCTGATGTCAATAATTATTTTGCTGAATTTAAAAAATACTTAACTTCTAAAACAGAAAAATTAGGAGAAAATATAACAAATGAATCAACAGTAAAAAAAGGAAAATGATATCAACGCTTATTACAACATTTTTCAGAAATCTTTATTCCACTAGTCCCAGCCTTAATAGCGGGGGGATTAATTTTAGGATTTCGTAACATTTTAGAAGCAAATTGAAATGGCGAAGGAACTTCATTGGTAAGTATTTCAGGATTTGCTAAAGGGTTAGATGATTTTTTGTGAATTCCAGCCCAAGCTGTCTTTTGATATATCCCAGTTACAATTTGTTGATCAATTTTTGCCAAAATGGGAGGTTCTCCAGTTCTTGGTATTATTATTGGTTTAACCTTATTATTACCACCATTAGTCGATATTTTTGAAATTGCCAAAGGAGCTAAAAATTCATTATGAATTTTTGATGTAGCACCAACATTTGACTTTGGAGCATGAAGTTTTCCATGAAAAATTCAATATACAGGACAAGTAATTCCAGCAATTGGAGTAGCCTTTTTTGGAGTTTATTTAGAAAAAGGATTAAATCGAATTGTCCCCGCTGTTTTAAAACAAATTTTTGTACCATTATTAACAATTTTATTATCGTTTACAGTTGGATTATGCTTAATTGGTCCAATTGGTTATATTATTGGAAGTGCAATTTCAGTTGGATTAAGCTGAGCATTAGTTAATCCAATTGCAAAATACTTCTTTGGTCCAATTTTAGGATTATTATATGCACCAATTGTAATTACTGGTGTTCATACGATGCTTAATGCAGTAATGATTCAAGATACAGTTCAAATTGGGGGAACCTTTATTTTTCCAATTTTATGTATGTCAAATATTGCGCAAGGAAGTGCTTCCTTGATGTTTACTATTAATAATCGAAAAGACCCCAAGATGAAAGAAATTGGAATTTCTGCCACAACGTCCGCTTGATTAGGAGTGACTGAGCCAGCATTATATGGAATTAATTTACGTTTTCTTTATCCATTCTTAGCAGCAATTGTTGGATCAGCAAGTGGTGCAATGTTATTAACAGTTGCAGGAGTAACTTCAAATGGAATTGGAAATGGAGCATGATTAGGAATTTTATCAATTCAATCATTTAGTCAAGTCCAAGGTGTTCAAACATTTATTGGTACCGGATATACTTGGTTTATTCTTAGTGCACTATTAACAATGAGTGTAACAATGGCCTTAACATGATTTTTAGAAAAACTTCCACGTTTTACAAAGTTACGAGATGAAATATTGCAAGTTAAGGGAACAAGTTTAATTAGTTTTAAAAAACAACCAAAAGTGGTTGAAAATATTAGTAAATAAATCTTTGAAACTGTAGAGGAGATTATCAATGAATAAAATAAATTTTCAAGAAGCGATTGTATATGAAATTCATCCGCAATCGTTTTATGACAGTAATCATGATGGTGTTGGTGATTTACAAGGAATTATTCAAAAATTAGATTATTTAGCAATGTTAGGAGTTAATTATCTATGATTAAATCCAATTTATGTATCACCACAAAAAGATAATGGTTATGATGTTTCAGATTACAAAAATATTAATCCACTTTTTGGGACAATGAATGATTTTGAAATGTTAGTTACAGAAGCAGGAAAACGAAACATTTATATTATGATGGATATGATTTTTAATCATTGTTCAACAGAACATGAATGATTTCAAAAAGCACAAACAGGGAATCCAGATTACTTACAACGATTTTTCTTTCTTCCTGGTGACAAAGCAAAGTGCCCAAATAATTGGCAAAGTAAGTTTGGTGGTTCGGTATGAGAATATCACGATGAATTAAAAATGTTTTATTTACATTTATTTGATAAAACACAAGTTGATTTAAATTGAAAGAATGAAAGTTTACGCCAAGATATTTATCAAATTGTTAATTATTGATTACAAAAAGGGGTACGAGGATTACGATTTGATGTTATTAATTTAATTGGTAAACCAAATATTTTTGAAAATGACTTAACTGGTGATGGTCGGAAGTATTATACTGATACACCACAAGTTCATACATATTTACAAGAAATGGCACAGAATACTTATTTAAAAACAAATGACATTATTACTGTTGGTGAGTTATCATCAACATCA
The DNA here is from genome assembly GCF_000236085.2 of Spiroplasma melliferum KC3. Lineage (NCBI taxonomy): Bacteria > Bacillati > Mycoplasmatota > Mollicutes > Entomoplasmatales > Spiroplasmataceae > Spiroplasma > Spiroplasma melliferum. The sequence continues at coordinate 163,200 of NZ_AGBZ02000004.1, forward strand.
ATAAAACAAGCGATTTTATATACAAAACCAGTGTCACAAGAATTAAATATGGCTTTCACTTTTCATCATTTAAAAATTGATTATTTAAATAATGAAAAATGAAAATTAGCTCCCTATGATCCAGCGAAACTAGTAGCAAAAATTAAGGAATGACAAATCCCAGTACAAGCAGCAGGTGGCTGGTTAGCTAATTTTTTAAATAACCATGATCAACCACGGGCATTATCCCGCTTTGGTGATCCAGAAAATTATCGTTTTGAATCAGCTACAGCTTTAGCGGCTGTTGTCTTGTTACTACGAGGAACACCATATCTTTATCAAGGGGAAGAATTTGGTATGGAAAATAATAATTATACAAAGATTGAACAGTTAAAAGATGTTGAATCAATTAATTATTATCACATTCTTCAAAAAGAAGGAGAACAACCAAATACTATTTTAGAAGTGTTAAGTGCACGCTCACGTGATAATGCTCGTACTCCAATGCAATGAAATAATCAGCAATTTGCTGGTTTTAGTACGCATAAACCTTGAATTGATGTTAATACAAATTATTTAAAAATTAATTGAGAAAAAGATTATCATAGTTCGCAATCAATTTTTAAAGCTTATCAAATGTTAATTCAACTTCGTAAAAATAATCTTGCCTTTAGTTATGGCGAAATTGAATTTGTTGAAATTGCTCCAACAATATTAAGTTTTTATCGTTATTATGAACAAAACAAATTTTTAGTATTAATTAATTTATCTGATCAAACAATTATGATTCCAGATAATTTATTGCCTGAAAAAACAATGTATAACAATTATTCAACTTTTGAAAAAAAAATTAATCCTTATCAAGTTATTGTGTTTGATTATTTAATGGCAAAACCATTTAAATAATCAAACCCTTTTTTTAAATGAAATAAATCTAGTTCAATTTTAGCAATTAAATCATCAATACAATTTTGAATGTTTCTATTTCTTGCAATGATTGGTTTTCAAATTTGATTTTGATGGTGGGCTTTTTTACTATAGAAATATTTATCTAATAAAAGAGTAAATTTATTGTTAACAAATGACATCGATAAAACTTCTTGATATTTGTTACTATTATCAATTAGATTAGCCATTGCTTTTGGGGTTAAAATTTTACGTAATTTTACAGGGTCTGTTGTATTAGTATCAAAAAGATTAGGAAATTCTGCTCCTTCTAATTCAATTTCTTTATTATTTAAAATAAATTTTTTAAATTTGCCTTGATGTGGCACAATATTGGCTTCAATTTCAAGATTTTTTGGTAAAGTAGCTGTAAAGAAAAAGTAGTTTTCAGAGCGTTTCATTTCAATTCATAATAATAAATATGTTATATTAATTCCATTTGCAATACTATTTGATGTTTTTTGGTCTTTTGATTTATTATTAGAAAGAGAAGCTAAAACAATTAAACCAATAAAAAGACAAAAAATTAATGTTTTTAAAAAAACCATTGTTTTACGAACCGTAATAACGCCTAACGAAAAGGCGTTATTTTTTATTGTGCCGTTAATAACTTTGTTATCAATTTTTTCTTCTAAACTACTAACTCGAATTAAACTTTGTTGCAATAAATTATTTTTTTTCGGATTTTTACTAAAACTAGTGAAATTTGGTTCTGGGATAATTTTAAAATTATTACTTATTTCATCTAAAATAACTTCATCTTTTCAAAGATCAGCAATTGCAATTCGGTAATATTCATTATAATCTAATCGATCAAGGAAAAGACTAATACTAATAGCACCAGCTTTAATCAACATATAAAGAATAATTGTTATTACTAACAGTGGTAAAGGTAAATATATTAAATAAAATGTGAGTGCAGGGTCATAATTATTAGCAATAAAGGTAAGAATAATGCCAATAATTAAAGCAGTAGTAAAAAATAAGATTAATGAACTGAAAATAACATCAATAATAATTGATTTACGCCAAAAACTAGTAATTTTTCGATAATGATTTTGTATGTGGTCTTGATGAAGTGCCTTAATTTTATTAATTGCTGATTCTGATAACGCAGTGCTAGTCATTTGTTATTTCACATCGCTTTCTAAAAGTAATATTGTTTTAAATAAATTATAGTTTAAAAAAATTAAGATTACAATTAAGTCCTAAAAATAAATGGACTTTTTTGTTTGAACTTGGTATATAATAATTATGCATTGTTTTATAATTTAGAAATTAAAAACACTTAAGGAGTGAAAAAAAATAAATGAACAGGTTACTATTAACGAGTGGACCACCAAATCCAGGATGAATTACACCAACTAATACGCCACATAATATTTTAGCAACATATGGTGGGTGAATTCATATGTATGCTGTTTTTATTACATTAGGAATGATTTGCTCAGTTTTAGCATGTTTTATTCGACTAAAATTAAAAAAAGTTCCAATTGAACCATTAATTTGATCAATTTTTGCTATTATTCCATTTTCATTATTTGGAGCTAGTTTTTTTGGAAAATTTAATAATGATGTTAATCATCCTTGAGTATTAGAACCAGGTGATGTTCCATTTTGATCTTTATTTGCGTTTTGAAAAGCTGGAATGAGTATTCATGGCGGTGTTTTATTTGGAACAATTACTGGTTTAATTGTTTTTGGCATTGTTGGTCGAAAAGCAAAAGTTTCACTTTGAGTTTATACTGATTGCATTATTCCAAATATTTTATTAGGACAAGTATTAGGTCGTTGAGGTAATTTTTTTAATCATGAATTATTAGGAAGTGTTACTTCCTATGATTCATTACGCTGATTACCAGCTTTTATTCGTGATAATTTATGACAGTGGGATGGTTTATCACCAGAAACAAATAAACTTGGTGAAATTGTGTTTCGCCAACCGATCTTTTTATATGAATCATTCTTTAATTTCTTAGCATGATTATTTATTACTTTTTTTATTCCTGTTGCTGGACAATTATTTAGTAAAAAGCCATGAAAAAAAGATGCAAAAGAATATCCTTTTGATTTAAAGTATAATTTTATTCATTTTTTTAATCGAAAATATATTAAACCCGATAAACTGACTTGAAAAGAAGTTTGAGATAAAGCATATTTTAACTATATACCAAACCAAAAACAATTAGATGAAATGGTTAAAAGAAATGAACAAGCGGATAGTTTAAAGGAAGAATCTGGTTTTACAAATAAAATTAAAAAATGATGACATAATGATAGTGCTGCATTAACAAAATTAAATAATCCAGGGCGTTATGCAATTACACGCAGTGGGGTTCAAACTGGTTTTTATTTCTTTTTATGAAATTTAATTCGTTTTATTTTAGAAACACAACGTGATGATGACACAAGTTTATTTATTAAAAATCATCGCACCCTAGATTATACGGTCTTAATTTTAATTGCTCTGATTGGTTTAGGATTAGCAATTTATGCCCAATGAGGAGCACCTAAAAAATTCCGTAAGAATGGATTTATGTATGAAAAAGAATATGTTGATTTTCATAGTTTGCAAACATGAAAATTTGAGAAATATTTAAATAATAATATTGTTATTGGCGAAGACAATTACATTGATAAACTACCAACAGTCATTAAAACAAAAGTAATGGAATTCTTAGGATATCAAGTTGAACCTTTTGAAAAATATTTTGAATTAAAATATATTAAAACAAGTGAACACGAAGGAAGCAAAGATGAAGTTATTAATTATAGTTTTAAAATAGTTGCATTAGCAACAGCAAAGAATAAATTTATTGATGAATTAGTTGTTAATCAAACTTTTAAATTTAATTTAAGTAAAATTTTACAACAAACAACATTAGAATTATCAAAACCTGATAATAATAGTTATTTTACCTTAACAAAAAAACAATTGGGATTATTATTAAATGATATTATTCATACTTCTGAAAAGACAAGTGATATTAAAACAAGTTGGCATCAATTTTATCCTCATATTAATGAACAAAAAACAACAATTTTTAATCTTGATTTTAATGATTTAATTGCTTTTGATGAATTAAAAATTAATCCAAAAGCTAAAAAAATTGAAATATCAAAATTCCAATTTAAAGAAAATCAATTTTATTACTTTAATAAAAAGATTTATTTTAAATTAAAATGAAAATAATTAACTTTTAAGAGTGTACAATAAGAATAGAAAGAGAGGGAAGAAGTTATGTTAACAAAAGATATTGAAAAAGATTTACAACATTATATTGATGAACACATTAAAATGCAATTCTTTTGCTATAATTTGAGTTCAGCCGCTGATAAATTAGGGTTTCCTGGTTTTAGTCATTATTTCCAAGTTCAAGCACAAGATGAAGTTTTACATCAACGTCGAATTATGAATTTTGTTTTAGACCGTGATGGTCATTATCAAATTAAAAATATTGCTGAAGAATATAAAGATATTAAAAATATTATTGAATTAATGGAAACCTATCAAACAAAACGGGCATATTTTGCTGAATTAACAAATAAATTAGCACAACATGCCAATACCGTTGGTGATTTAGTTACTTATAAATTTTATGATTGATTTATTATTGACTTTTATGAAGAATTAGCTGAAGTAAAAGACATTATTGAATGAATTAAAATGTCAAACAATAATTATTATGAAATTGATCGAAAAATGGGAACAAAAGAAGAACCAGATACTTTAACAGTTATTGACCCTTTTAGTCCCCATGCATAAAAAATGTTTTTTCTTAAAAAGAAAAAACATTTTTTAAATTTGTAAATTGTAAATGCAAGTGCAACAAATCCTATTAATTAAATATTGGTATATTTTATATAGAAAAAAATTATTTTCTAATTTTCTAATATAAAATAATGCTATCTTAGTTAAACTAAGACAGAAAGATGGGTGAATTTAAAATGAAAAAAATTTTAAGTTTATTAAGTATGTTAACAATTTCTGGTGCACCAATTTCAGCATTAAGTGCGATGAGTCCATATGATTCAAACAAACAATTAGAATCTTTAACACTAAAAATTGAAAAATTTGAGCAAACAAAAAATAATTTAGAGAAAGAACAAACAGAATTACAAAATAAAATTAACGAATTAGTTATTATTCCATACTAAAAAATAAGTGCAATATGAATATGTTAAGTAAAATAGACATATTCAATAAAAGCACTTTTTATTTTAAATAGATATATAATTATGAAGTTAAAATTGATTAAAATTAAGTCAAAAGGTGATAAAATAATAAAAAACTATTAAAATATAGGCTTAAAATTAAAAAATATTCTTATAAAATCAAAATCTTACGCGAAAATTTTTCTAAAAGAGAGTATAATAATATGTGGCAATGATTTCATTGCTAGTATTCCACTTATATATTTACAATTAATACTTCTTACTTAATCTTTTAAGTAAAGGAGAAATAATTATGCAAACACACATATGAGTAATTATCCTTATTGCTGTTGCAATAGGTTCTTACTTTCTTGGATATTTATTTGAAAAATATTTAAGATTTAAATTAATCAAAAAAACAAAATTAAAAATTAAACAAGCTGAAGAAAAAGCAAAAAAAATTATTAACGCTGCTAAAGCAGATGGACGCGTTGAAGCAGCACAAATTAGACAAGAAATGAAAGATGAATTAACTCGCAAACGTGAAGAATTTTTAGCGACCGAAAAATTTTTAGTAGATAGAGAACGTTTAATTGTTGAGAGAGAAGAAGTATTAAATGGCAAAGAGCAAGAAGTGTTTCGCAAGAAAGAAGAATTGCAAGGAAAGATTAACTATTATCAAGAAATGGTAGAACGGAATCTTCATCAACTTGAAAAAGTTGCCGGATATTCACTTGAAGAAGCAAAGGATGTTCTTTTTAAAGAAATAAGTGATCGGTATCAAAAGGAAATTGGTGAATTTTTACGAAATGCTGAAAATACTGCAAAAATTAATGCCAAACAAACAGCCATTAACATTATTACTACTGCAATTGAACGTTATGCAGCAAAAGTTGTGGCAGAAAAAACAACAACTTCAATTTATTTAGAAGACGATAATATGAAAGGACGAATTATTGGGAAAGATGGTCGTAATATTCGTACATTTGAAATAGCTGCAGGGGTTGATTTAATTATTGATGATACACCTAATGTTGTCCAAATTTCATCTTTTAATCCAATTCGTCGGGAAATTGCAAAAAAAACTTTAGAAAAATTATTACTTGATGGTCGAATTCAACCAAATCGGATTGAAGAAACAATCAAATTAGAACAAGAAGAAATTGAAATGACAATTCTTGAAGCAGGAAAAGAAATTGCAACTGAATTAGCAATTGATAATTTAGATATTGAATTAATTCGTCACTTAGGAATTTTAAAATATCGAACTAGTTATGGTCAAAATGTCTTGTTACATTCTGTAGAAGTAGCAAAATTAGCAGCAATTATGGCTAGTGAACTGGGGTTAGATCCATCAATTGCAATGAGAGCTGGGCTATTACATGATATTGGAAAAGCAGTTGATTTTGAAAATGAAGGAAGTCATGTTACCTTAGGTATCCAAATTGCAACAAAATGTAATGAACATCCAATTATTATTAATGCAATTGCTTCGCACCATGGTGAAGTACCAGTAACTAATCCTTATTCTGTTTTAGTATCAGCTGCTGATACTTTATCAGCTGCTCGCCCAGGTAGCCGTAATAATACTGTTGAAAATTATATTGCTCGAATGAATGAGCTAGAAAAAATTTGTCAAACAGTACATGGTGTCCAATCAGCTTATGTTTTACAAGCAGGACGACAAATTCGAGTTATTGTTAATCCAATTATTAATGACGATGCTCGTACTCATAAAATTGCTCTTGATATTAAGGAAAAAATTAAACAAGCAAAAACAATTCCTGGTGATATTGTTATTACCGTTATCCGTGAATTACGAGTCACTGAAACTGTTATTTAAAGAATAAAATTTTTATTCTTTTTTTATGCTAGTTTTAGTATAATTAATAAGAGTGATTTTGTTATAAAAATTAAAGGAGAAAAAAATATGATTGGAGATTTTTTAGCGAATCGATTGAAAAAATCAATTGAAAAAAATATGAAAAAATCAACTTTAACAACTGATGCCATTACTGAAACAATGCGTGAAATTCGCTTAGCATTATTAGAGGCGGATGTGAATAATGAAGTAGTTAAAGATTTTATTAAAGCTGTTGAAACTAAAGCTCGTGGTGAATATATTCTTGATGGATTAAATTCAACACAAATGATGGTAAAAATTGTGCATGAAGAATTAGTTAATATATTTGGAAAAACAGCCAAAGAATTATCGTTTGCTTCAAAACCAACAATTATAATGATGGTTGGTTTACAAGGAAGTGGTAAAACAACCACAACGGGGAAAATTGCTAAGTTAGTTGAAAAGAAATATCACAAAAAACCGTTATTAGTTGCTTGTGATATTTATCGACCAGCAGCGATTGAACAATTAAAAACAATTGGGAAAAATTTAAATATTGAAGTTTTTGAGCGCGGAACGCAAAACCCAATAACAACTGCGCAACAAGCAATTACTTATGCAAAAGATAATAAAAATGATGTTATCTTAATTGATACAGCTGGACGTTTACACATTGATGCTGAGTTAATGCAAGAATTAAAAGAAATTAAAAATAATATTACCCCAGATGAAATTCTTCTAGTTGTTGATGGAATGACAGGGCAAGACATTATTAATGTTGCAACTGAATTTAATCAGTTATTAAAATTAACAGGAGTAGTTGTTACAAAATTAGATGGTGATGCTCGTGGTGGGGCTGCTTTGTCAATTACACATTTGACAAAATTACCAATTACTTTTATCGGAACTGGAGAAGGAATGAGTAATTTACAAATCTTTTATCCTGATCGAATGGCTGATCGAATTTTAGGAATGGGAGATGTTCAAACCTTAGTTGAAAAAGCAAAAGATGTGTTAGATGAACGTGATATCAAAAAAACAATGAATCGAATGATGATGGGACAGTTTGATTTGCAAGATTTATTAAACCAAATGCGTCAAATTTCAAAAATGGGTAAAATGGGCGGAATTATGAAATTGTTACCTGGAATGCCAAAACTAAGTGATGAAAAGATTGCTGATGCTGAACGAAAATTAAAAATAACTGAGGTATTGTTATCATCAATGACAGTGAAAGAACGCCGTGAACCACGGTTATTAAAACATTTATCACGAAAAAATCGCATTTTAAAAGGCTCAGGACGAACTGAAAAAGAATATAATGAGTTAATTAATCAATTTGAGAAAACAAAAAAACAAGTTGATGAAATTGCTCGTCAAATTAAATCAGGGCGTATGCCAAATATTCCTGGTATGGGTGGTTTAAGCGGAATGGGTTTTAATTAATCTATTTTAAGAAAACTGTTTTTTAAACAGTTTTTATTTTGTAACAAAAAAATAGTGTTGTTTTAACAAAATTATTTCTAAATGTAGTATACCACACACATTTTGGAGATTGCAAGAAAACAAGAAAAAATAATAAAATTAACACACTAAAAAATAGTTTAAATAAAACTTTATAAATTTAAAATTATTTAGTTAAATTAGTTAAAAATTCAAATGGTGTCTGAAAGTTTAAAGATTTATGTACTCTTTCAAAATTATAAAAATAATAGTAATCATTTAATTTATTTTGTAAACCAACTGCATCCAATATTTTTTCATCAAATACAAATAACTTAGTATAATTTTGATGAAATCTTTCAATTTTACCGTTTGACTGCGGAGAACGAACAGGTGTTGTTTGATGTAAAATATTTTTATCTGTTAAAAATTGAGTAAAAGTAGTTTCTTTAACGCTACTTTTTTGATTATTCCGATGACTATTAATAAATTCAGAACCGTTATCAGTTCTAATCCGTGTTATTTTAATACCAAATATTTTTTTAAAATCACTGATTGCTCTTTTAACGGCATCAATAGCATTCTCAGTGCATAATTTATCATAAATATAACCGAATACTCCTCTAATTCTTTCATCAATAAAATCATAAACATAATACTTTTTATCAACTGGAAATTTACTTGGCATAAAATATTTAGCATCCATTTGTAATAATCCTAATTCTTTTACTTCATATCTTGGATGTTGTCTTTTAATTTCTTTAATTTTATTTTTTATTTTTAATCAACGCTTATCTTTTTTAAGTCAACGAAAAAATGTTTTTAAATTTTTAGGTGCTTTATTTTTTAATTCTTCTCCGTGAATTCCTTTTTTTAAATTATAATACAATGACAAAACACCACCAGCACGTTTATCAGAATATTCAAAATATAAATCACAGATATTTTCACGAACATCATTACTATATTGATAATTAATATTATTAGGAACTGTTGATTTTAATAATAAATCTTCAAAATTATTATTTGCATATGCAACTAAAATTTTCTTTGCTCAATAATAAAAAGTTGAAAATTTATTTTTAAAATATTTTTTAATTAAATCTTTTAATAACAACTTGGTTTTAAGAAAAAACTCCTTACATAAATTAATATATGCAAATATTTTTGTTTTTATTCTTTTATAGTATTTATTTTGATAGTTTTTACTTAAAAAATCTTGCAATTTTGCTTGTAAATCGCTTAAATTAGAGATATTAATAATATATTTCATTAATTTACACCCTCCTTAAGGATATATAGTATAATTATAACATTGAAGATAATTTAAAAAGAAAGGATAAAAATATGAAAAAGATACTTAGCATTTTAGGAACAATATGATTAACAGCAACAAGTACAACATCATTAATTAGTTGTGAAAAACCAAAATCAGATAATAATAATGAAAACGGGGGGAATAATAAACTTACACCAAACACCAAACCCGAACCACAAGAGCCACCAAAAAATAGTAATTGAAAATTAATTACCGATTATAATTCTTTTGAAAATAATATTTATTATCAACATTATTTTCAAAAGAATTATAATCGGTAATTAATTTTCAATTATCTTCAATTAAATTAACTGTTTGTAAATCATTTATATTTGTTTTTAATTTATTTAACATTTGCGTTAAATTATATTTATTTGCAAATGAATAAATAAAATTAGTTAATTCTCTTAAAAATTGTTTTTTATCAACATCATAAAATTTATTAATGTTATATTGTTTAACATAAGTATCTCAATTTTTATATAAATCCATAAATTTATAACTAGGTTTATCATAAGAAACACCAGTTGAATAACTATCCTTTAAAAAATCTAAGTATCATTTATCGTTATAAGTTAATGATTTTGATGTTTTTAAAGTAGGATTAATAAAATAATTGGTATCACTTCAATTTTCAAAAAAAGTGCTGCGTAAAAACATCGTATTAATAAAATCAGTTTCATTTATACCAGTTTCTACACTTCGCTTTGTTCTTGTTTTTTCTTCTGTTTGTTGTGATTGATGGTTTTGTTGTAATGTCATTGCTCCTAACGAGAAAAAAGAAATCAATAAAATTGGTACAAACGAAAATAATACTAAAAACTTACGCATTATTATCTACCAAATTATTTTTACGATTTTCTTTTATTAATTTAATAATTTCATTAAATAAATAACCATAAAAATAATGAATTATTAAGATATATCATAATATATCAAATCATAAACCATAAATTATATAACCATTTATACCAGCATATTTCTCTTTTAATTCTCCAATCGTTGAAACTGTATCTAAAATACATAAAAGCGTTAATGAAAAACTTATAATAAGATACAAAATTAAATCAACCCAAGAAATAAACAAACCATTTTGTTTCTTTTCTTTTTTATTTTCTACATTACTTTTCATAAATTCAACTCCTAACTATATAATGTTTTTGAAATAATAAAACCAATAATATATAAACTTGATATTGTTAACATTAACGGATGACTAAATAAAATCGCCATTTTACCAAAAATAGATAACAACCAAGTATCAGAATTATATAAATCCATAATAATATTTTTTGCTGATGTCAACTGATTAATAATAACTGTAATAAAACCAGTTCCAAATATAGCGATTGCCGCTACTAATAAAACCAACTTAATCATATAAAATCAACTCCTTACTTATTTTTTTATTCGTTTAGTAGTATGAATTCTTTTAAACCCTTGTTCTCTTGTTTTTGCTTGTCTTGCTAAACTTGATAACTGTTGTTTATTGCGACTAACTTTAAATTGTTTTCGTTCTTTAATATGTTTTTGTAAACCTTGTTTAGTACTAGAAACACCCCGAACAGTAGCACCGTATAGTTTAGAACTATTAATAACACCACTTTTAACCGTTGAACCTAAATCGTTATAATTAGTTGATGTTCCGTGAATTGCATAAATAGATAATTTAATAATCATAAAAAAGATTAAAAAATAAGCAATTGTTATATTTGTCATTGGCAATTTAGTATTTCAAATTACATCAAAAACAAATAAAAAAGTATCAAAAATAAAACTAAAAATCTTATTTCAATTATCGTTATTAACGCTTTCACTTAATAAATTACTCATTTTTTATCTTTCCTTTCCCTTTTTTTGCTTTTAAATTTTCTTTCAAAATATCAATATCAAACAATTCTAAGCGTTGTTTATTGTTTAATTTTGATATATCTTTTCAAAAGTATTCTTTTTTATTAATAACCTCATCGTTTTTCAAATCACGAACAAAACTTAATCAATGACTATCGTATTTATTAGCAAATTCAAGCGGAATAATTATCTTAAAAAACCGAATTCCCAAACCAACATCCGATTTATGTTTTGCTCGTTTACCTTCTGCTGTTCGTTCTACTGATTTTGTTTTTCAAATTTCATAATCTGTAATATCTTGGAAAATACCAATTCGCATAACAAAACTACGATTAAAAATATTACCTAATTTTGATTTAACGGGTTTTTTCAATGAAATCGGAATAATAATACCACTTGCTAAATGACGAATATTATTTCACATCATACCCTCACGCTGTACGGTAAAAATCGCTCTATTTTTAAAATGTCTCGCTAAAACAATCCACACACTTTTACCACCATGAACTTTTTTAACTTCGTGGGGACTAGTTCCATCAATATATAAAAAACTTTCATCAAACAAAATTAAACTATCATCAGGGGGAACTAATTTAGTTCTATCAGTAAAATCTAAATTATTAAAAGTTAAAAGTTTTATTGCATCATCTTCAATTGGATAATTACTATAAATTTTATTTGTTAAAAGTTTCATAACTTGTGATAGAAAAGTTAAAAGCAATGTTTTACCAGTTCCTAATTTACCAATAATTACTGATAATGGATTATCTCAAATAAAGTAAACTAAACGAAAAACATTTAACTGATAAAAAATATTTTTTCAAACTCACCAAACAAAATAAACACATTGTAAGGCAAATAATAGTCAAAATACTAAACCAGTATAATTTAATGAAATTATTCAAAGTAATAAATCAATTAAACTAAACAAAATCATTGAACCACTAATATAACAAAAGTTTATTAAAAAAAATGTAAACTTTCTCATTATTTAAAATAACCAACTATTTTAAAAATCATTCACAATAAGAACCAAGTTAAAAACAAAATAACAATTCAAATACCAACCATTAAAGTTAAATATTCATTTTGTGTTAAATTTCAAGTTGTAATAGCTTCAACATTTGTTTTATCTATAAACAAAAAGACATAAATAAAAAACTCTTTTAATTTTTCTCAATCATTTTGCATATTTAAAAACTCCACATTTTTTGAATAAGTTTAAAAAACATTCCAAAAAATAAAACTATAAATAATACAAACGATAAAACATATAAAAATTCAGGGGCATTTGAACCAATAATATAACTAACAAATTGAACTCAATAATTATATAAACTCATTATAAAAACCTCTATAAAAAGTATTTACCATATTCATTGATATTCAATTTCATAATTAAAATCTTTTATATTAATTTGAATAGGTTTTTTATAACATTGTTCATCATAAATTGATAAAACACAATTCGACTCTTTTTTAAAACTTTTATAACATTTTTTACATAAGAATTTAATTTTATTTTTGCAAGAAAAAGATATATAAGAAACCTTAGATTTTATAAAATTATTAGAACAACCAACTACTTTTAAATAATTTTTAATTAGATGATGAAAAATATAACCATTATCACATAATTTATAACCTTTATTTTTTTCGTATTGTATTCTATTTTCTCTTTCTACTTCTTCTATTAATTTAATTTCCATTTTATAATTCCTCCAAATCACGAATTAATTGTTCTACTTTTTCGTCATTTCAATTTATTAAATTATTGTTGTTATTTGTTTTTACTTTTTTAGGTTCATTTTGAAATAATGCTTTATGCATACGCATAAAATAATTTTGTTTATATTGATTATATAAATTAATTAATTCTGTTCCAGTTAAATATTTTCAATCGTGTTGTTTTAAATTTTCATCATATTTTACAATGCGATAAGAATTATCATAAATCAAACCGATTGCTACTTGATCAGAATGTTTTTCACTCGAATAAATAAATTTATTACTCAATCAAAAACCAATATGGCGATTATGATTAGGTAAATTTATAAAACTTGCTTTATCTGTTTCAAAAACTATCAACTCTTTACGAATAAAATAATTTGCTATATTTTGATTTTTCTTAACAAAATTAATCAATTTTATCAACTCCTAACTAATTATTGTTTAATAAACAATGTTATATTTAATGTATATATATTGCTTATTTATTGATAAAAACATTGATTATTAACAATGTTATACATAATGCTAATATATTGTTTATTTAATGTTTAATAAACAATGTTATTAACAATGTTAAATATATAAAATAGTAAAAATTGGCACACTGAAAAATACTATTAAGTTTTAAAGTAATAGTTATATAAAATAAATTAATAAAAAATAAATAAACTAGTGTGCCTTAGTTTTGTTTAAAATAACTTAGAATATAGTATTATATTCTATTAAAATCCTTTAACCATATGACGGAAAAAGTTTAATATCTTAATGATAATAAATAATCCAAATGGAATTAAAATAATTCACGCATCGCCTAAAAAGGTCATTAATTGCGGTAAAATACCATATACAGCATCTTTTACTTTACCCATTGCATTACCTAAACCAGTTCAAATAGAATTCATTCCATCACCAAAACCGATTTTTGTAACTGTTTCAGTTAATAAATTCATTATTTTCTATCCTCCTTTTTTTCAAGTTCTTTTTTTTCTTTTTTCTTACATTGAATTTGTCTAACTTTTTGATAAATTGATAAGCCAATTCACGCAAAAATACCTAACAAAATCAAAATACTAAATATTCATGTTAATCATACTGGCACTATATAACTCCTTTCATAAATTAAAAAATTGAAATTTGCAAACTCGCTCCGCTCGTTGTCGCTTTGCTCCATTAAAAACATTATTAAATAAATTATCCGCTAATAAATTACGCGGAATAATTTATTCTTTTACTTTTTAATTTCAATATCTTTTGCAATCTTATTGACAATATTAATAACAATATCTTTGCCATATTTTTTCACTAACGACCGCAAAATAAAATATTGCTTTGTTTGCATAATTTCAACTCCTTAATTAAAATATTAATAAAATTTGTTTCTAAAACTGTAAATACCACAAAAGTACAAAATGTGTGTGGTTTCTACAAAAATTATTTCTAAATGATAAAATGACTATACAAAATTGAATACTATAAATTATTAAAATATTTAGAAAAGGAAAAACATATGAAAGAAAATAGCAAAAAATGGTGAATGATTAATTCAACATTAGTTTTAATGGTAACGGTTTTTGTCAGTTTTATTCTATATGTCTTATATCTTGGTTATTTAAGTCCAAGACCACTTGAGTTAGGGACAATTGTTACTAATCCTAATTTAAAAACCCTTAAAACTAATGGTTTACATGTTCCAAAAAAAATTCATATTAAAGAAAAACTAAAGCAACAATTTCCGAATTTGAATATTAATAAAATAAAAATTAAAGATAAGATTAGTTCTTCTTCGGCAACACTTGTTTCAAGTGATTTTTCGTTTTATCGGGGGTCAGTGATTCTTTATTATACTCTCGATAAATCAATTGCTAATCACATTGATTTAAATCATCAATATGTTCCAAATAAAACTTGAGTACAAAATCGGGGTTATCGGGGATTATGAATTAGTAATAATATTGCAACAAAACTTGAACAAAATTTAACAAATGCTTTTTTAAGTCCGGCGAATTATACTAATTTGCCATTTTATGATCAAAAAACATTTATTTCTTATGATGAATTATTGGCATTTTTAGATGAACCGGTTCGTCGTTCTTGACAACAATTTATTAATCATTATTGTGCAACTTATCAAAATAAATTAAAAGAAATTATTACATTATTTTATAATATTTGTGCTTTTCTTTGAACAAAACAAGAAATTAATAAAGTTTTAAGTTCTGTTATTATTAAAGATGGACAACTTTTAAAAACAAAGGCCTATACAGATTCAAACAATCGTCAAATTGAAATTGCAAATGATGTAGTAAATTGTAATTATGAAGAGATATGAAATCGTAATTGAGTTGAAGGTGGAATTTCACAACAAAGTATTTTTTATACTCTATGTCATGAGTTAGGGCATTTACTGCATTATCGTTATAAATTAGATTATAAAGTTAATGTGATTGAACAACTAAAAACATTTTTATTAAAAAAAATTAATAACTTTCAACAGCAACAAAGTTTAACAAAAGAAAAGATTTTTCAATTATTTCATCTTAGTAAATTTTCATTTAAAGATAATTTTGAATTTTTTGCCGAAGGGTTTGTATATTGACTTTTAACAAATGATGCTTTAAAAACAAAAGCATGAGAATTTTGACATGAGTTTTTAACATCTTATTTGCCAAGTTTAACTTAATATTAATTAGTTTTATTTGAAAGATAAATTAAATTTCTTCACTAATTTGTAATTTTATTTTGATTATTTGTTAAAACAATTTATAATATATTAGAATAAAATAGAAAAAGAGAGGAAAAGTTATAATGGCATTACAATATAAGCGAGTTTTACTAAAATTATCTGGTGAAGCATTGGGCAATTCTGATGATTTATATGATGCGAAAAAAATTTATGATATTGCAAAACAAATTGTTAAATTGCAAAAAGAAGGATTACAAATTGCTATTGTTGTTGGTGGTGGTAATATTTGACGCGGTAATCGTGCTGATACAATCAAAATGAATCCAATTAGTGCAGATTATATGGGGATGCTAGCAACGGTAATGAATGCCTTAGCATTAGAAGCTGTATTAAAGAATGAAGGTAGTCAAAATGTTGTCGTAACTTCAAAAATTCAAGTTCCTGAAGTTGCTTCACCATATTTATTTAAAAAAGCAAAAGCTGCTTTAGAAAAAGGGGCAATTGTTATTATGGCTGGGGGAACTGGTCAACCAAAGTTTACAACTGATACAGCAGCAACAATTAGAGCAATTGAAATTGATGCCGATGTTATGCTAATGGCAAAAAATGGGGTTGATGGGATTTATGATAAAGATCCTCGCCACAATGCCGATGCAGTTCGCTTCGATAATATTAGTTTAAATGAATTACAAAAAAAACAATTAAAAGTAATGGATTTAACAGCATCTAGTTTAGCAATGGAAGATGATGTTAAAATCGTTGTTTTTGATATTAATGAACCAGATAATATTTATAAGGCAGCACATGGTAATGCTCGTTCAACGATTGTTACAGGAGGGAAAAAATAAATGTCACAAGAAGTTATTAACCAAACAAAAGAAAAGATGGAAAAAGTAATCGTTTCATTTGAAAATGAATTAATTAAAATTCGTACTGGTCGTGCAAATCCAAATATGTTATCACATATTATGATTGATTATTATGGAACGCTAACGCCAATCCAACAATTGGCTAATATTATGGTGCCAGAAGCACGACAATTAGTTATTAAGCCATATGATCGTTCAATTATTAATTTAATTCTAACAGCGATTAATAAAGCAGATTTAGGTTTAACACCAAGCTCAGAAGCGGATTTAATTCGGTTAAACATTCCTCCGCTAACTGAAGAACGTCGTAAAATGCTGGTTAAGGAAATGTGAAAAGCAAGTGAACAGTTTAAAGTAGCAATTCGTAATGAGCGACGAGATAGTAATGAACATCTTAAAAAAGATTCTGATTTAACTGAAGATGATAAAAAATACTATGAAGGGGAAGTACAAAAATTGACTGACCAATTTATTAAAAAAATTGATGAAAAGGCAACCTTAAAAGAAAAAGAACTAATGGAAGTTTAAAACTTTCATTTTTTTATGAGTCTCGGTATAATTAACAAAACGGGGAAGAAGGGCATAATAAATGAAAATACCACAACATATTGCAATTATTTTAGATGGTAATGGTCGTTGGGCAACTAAGCAAGGGTTAGAACGAACAGTTGGACATGAAGAAGGAGCAAAACGAATTAAAGATGTAGCACTAAAAGCAAATGCTCTTGGTGTTAAGTATTTAACTATTTATTGTTTTTCAACTGAAAATTGAAAACGAAATGCACAAGAAGTTACTTATTTAATGGCAATGCCAGAACGATTATTAAATAATAAACAAGTTAATAATTTTAAGAATGAGAATATTGTTTTAAATCATATTGGTCGCCGTACAAAAATGCCACCAAAAACATTAGCAGCAATTAATCATGCTATTTTACAAACAAAAGATAATAATGGAATGGTGTTAACATTTGCTTTTGACTATGGAGCGATTGAAGAATTATTAACAGCAATTAATCAAATGCTAGTTAAAAAATTAACAAGCATTGATGAAAAAACATTATTTCAACATTTATATACTGCAGATTTACCTGATGTTGATTTAATGATTCGATGTGGTGGTGAACAACGTTTAAGTAATTTTTTGTTATTGCAAAATCGTTATGCTGAATTATATTTTACCAAAGCATTTTGACCAGAATTTGATGAAAATGCTTTAACTGCAGCAATATTAGATTATAATAATAGAAATAGAAGATTTGGAGGAATTGAAAATGATGAACAATCAGGAAGATAATGTTCTTGTGAATGAAAATGAAACATCGACAGAAGAGCACAATTTAACAAATAACGTATCAAAAAATAAGGAACATAAAGGAATGTTTCAAAAAAAATATGTTGCTCGTCATATTACATTTTATTCGTTATTAGTTTTTTTAAGTTTATATTTATTCACAGGAGCAATCGCAACAGAATGGCATAATAATGTTCCACATATTGAAATTGCTAATTATGTTTTTATTGGAATTAATGCTGTTATTTTAGGCTTAGTTAACTATGAAATTTTGCGATTAGTTGGGGGAACAAAGTGACCAATTTATACGCAAATTATTACATATTTATTGATAATTTTTTTATTTTTGTTTCCAGTTGAATCAATCGCAAATGAATATGGTGGAATTGGAGCAATTAATTATCCGTTTTATACGTTATTAAATTGAAATTGATTAAAACCTTGAATTATCTTTGTTATTTATTTATGTGCTATTTTTGGATATTATTGTTTAGTATTTAGTTCAAAAGAAATTACTTTTGGTAAAATGACATTAGTTTTAATTTTTACCTTATATTTAACTTTTGCTTTAAAAGCAATGAATAAATTTATGTTAAATCCTGCCTATGGTTGAAGTAGCGTGGTTTGATTAGCATTAATTATTATTTTAACTGATACTTTTGCTTTTGTTGGAGGTGTTACTTATGGAAAGCATAAATTAGCGCCAACAATATCTCCAAACAAAACATGAGAAGGAGCTGTGACAGGAACAATCTTAGCAGCAGGAATTGCAATTACTTATGCAATTTTAATGTTTCATTTTGCAACTAGTAACCATTGGGTTTTTAACTTTTTCTCAAATGATAATGATAAAAATGTCATGCGTTATGTAATTTATATTTTATTAGCATTTGTATTAAGTATTTTATCACAATTGGGTGATTTATCATTTTCTTGAATTAAACGTCGTTATAATATTAAAGATTTTAGCAATTTATTACCTGGGCATGGTGGTGTTTTAGATCGTTTGGATTCATTTTCATTAGTCTTTTTTGTAATGTTTATCATTTCCAATATAGTATTACAACGATAATTTATGCAAAATATTATTATTTTTGGCGCTTCTGGGAATATTGGTCAACAAGCGTTACAAATTATTGAATCAAATCCAAATGATTTTCAAATTACAGCTGTTAGTATTTATCATAATGTTCCAACTCTAATTAAGATTTTAGAAAAGCATCCCACAATCAGGATTGTTCATCTTGGTGATGAAACCCAACAAGCTATTTTAACAGCACAATATCCAAATATAACTTTTGTAACCGGAGAAACGGGAATTAATGCAATGTTAGCTGCTTTTCCTACAGCTTTAGTTTTAAATGCAATTAGTGGTTTTGCAGGATTATACCCAACATTACAAACTTTATATGGAAAAAATCGTACTTTATTATTAGCAAATAAAGAATCATTAGTAGTGGCAGGGGATTTAATTAACAGTTTATTAACAAAAAATAATAATCAATTATATCCAATTGATTCTGAACATTGTGCTATTTTTCAATGTTTAGAGCAAACCAATCCGTGTTCAGAAATTATTTTAACAGCTTCGGGAGGGATGTTTGCTAATAAAACATTAACTGATTTAAAAACGATTGATGAGCAACAAGCATTACAACATCCAACTTGAAAGATGGGACAAAATATTACCATTGATTCTTCAACAATGGTGAACAAAGGATTGGAAATTATTGAAGCTTATCATTTATTTAAAACTTCGAAAATTACTGTTGTTTTACATCCACAAGCTATTTTACATTCTGCCGTACAATATGCAGATTATTCAATTATTGGCCAATTATCAAAGCCTTCAATGTTACAAGTTTTAAATTATTTTTTATATTATCCAACTCGAAAGAATAGTTCTTTCTTAAAACCATTAAATTTTGAGGAATTAATAACTTTAACATTTCAAAAAGCTGATTTATCACGTTGAAAAGCACTACAGTTAGCCTATCGTTGTTTGAATGAAAATAATTCATTAGCAATTGCTTTTAATGCAGCAAACGAAGAATTACGTTCTCTTTTTGTAGTTGGAAAAATTAAGTTTTATCAAATTGTGGATTATATTGAATATTTTATGGACCAAATTAAGCCACAAAAATTAGTTAATTATCGTGAAATCAAAGAATTAAATGATATCATTAAAAGAGATATTATTAATTATTTTTCTGAAAAATAATGTTGTTCCAAATAAAAAAAGTAAGGAGTTAAGAAATAAATGTCAGCAGGAATGGTAGTTTTAGGTTTTGTAATTGGGGTTATAATTTTATTAATGTTGGTTACAATTCATGAATTTGCACATTTTATTATTGCGAAATTAGCGGGAGCGTATGTTTATGAATTTGCAATTGGTTTTGGTCCCAAAATTTTTTCTTGAGGGAAAAAAGAAACCCGTTACTCAATCCGAATTTTTCCTTTTGGAGGGTATGTCTATATTGCGAGTCAATTAGTTGATCCACCAAAGGGACGTGAAGAGGAACATGTTCCTGAAGAACGAAAAATGGAAAATATTGCAAAATGAAAACGATTAATTTTTATTGTAGCAGGGGCTTTAATGAATTTTTTTATTGCTGTTTTTATTTTTACCACAACTTTTGCAGCATTAAGTTATAAACCATCTGATATGACATATTGAGGAGCTAAATATGATTCGAATGGTGCAGCATATGCTGCTTTTGCAACTAGTGGTCAAAATGTTGCCCAAGATATTGTGATTTTAGATTATTGATTAGGACCTAGCAAAGAAAAACTTAAAGTAGCACAAGAATATTATCGTGATCAAGAGCAGGATAAACCTGATAATAACCAGAATCATATTTTAGCAAGTCACTTGGGAACAGTAGATAAGATTCCAACTTATTTAACAACAGTTTCTAATTTTATTAAAAATTTAAAACAACAATATGATAATAGTGATAACGATAAAAAAATTAATTATATTATTATTGGTTTTGCTCTTGTAAATAGTAAACAAGAAGTTACAATTGCTGCAGATGGTCATTTATTTTATACGGAAGCAGTTGAATTAACAAAAACAAACAATACTTATACAGTTGGAATTAGAGCTCCTGATCGTCAGTTTGCTTCAACTGCGCAAGCATATGGATATGGTTGGGGAGAAACCTTTAGAAAATCAGTAACAATTTTAAAATCATTTGGGTTATTATTTACTGGCCAATGAGGGCAATTATCTGGTCCAGTTGGAATTGCTAAAACAATTTCTTCAATGTTAACAGAAGGGCCAGCACTTTTCTTTATGTATGTGGCAATGTTATCCGCTAATTTATTTGTTTTAAACTTAATTCCAATTCCACCATTAGATGGTTATAAGTTTTTTGAAACATCAATTGAAGGAATTGTTGGTGGAGTGAAACGTCTAAATGGTCGTATGAGAATTTGAAAAAAACGTTATGATCCAGCGCAACAAAAAATATTATTAGAAGAATATCAAGCAAAAGACCAAAAATGACAGTTACCACATAAAGCAAAGATTATCATTAATGTGACGGGAGCAATATTGTTTATTTTATTATTTATTGGAATAACAATTAAAGATGTCTTTTTTTAAGCAGAAAAGCTAGGTGAGGATTAGATGATGGACCAACAATTGATAAAACTATTTACAGCAAATAATTTAGAATTTACCGGAAATTATTTTGATGATGCTAAAGTCATTAAAGCAGAATATAGTACTAGTGAAGGTTTTTTTCGTGTTGTTATTGAAATTAATGATTTTTTACCGCCAGAAGTTTTACTAAAATTAGAACAAACTTTATTAGAAAATCAAACATTACCCACAAAGATTTCTTTACGGGTTCGAAAAGAACAATATGAATTAGCAACTATTTTTAGTTATTTAGAATATATTCGGTTAAATAAATCGGAATTAAAAAATAGTTTTTTTAGTAAATTATCCCCAGAGCGATTTGCTTTAACTGATAATATTTTAAAAATTACTGTTCATTCAGAAAGTGAACAAAAATTAGTAGGTGAGCATTGTAATTATTATCAAAAAAAACTTCGTCGTTATGGTTTTAGTGATTTACAATTAGCTCTAGTGATTGATTTACGGGAAAATAATATTTTAGAAATTAACGAACAAGAATTAATTAAATATCAAGAAACAGCGCAAAAAACAGAACAGTTAATTTCAAAGCCAACAAATGGCGCTAATTCTGTTCGAAGAGAACCGAATAGTTATCATAGAGCAAAAATTGGAGAAGCAAGTTATGAACGATTAATTGATATTGACCAAGATGTTCCCAATGTTACAATTTATGGAAAAATTTTGAGTAAAGAACGGCAATTAATTTCAACAAAAAAATTTATTTATGTAATAACAGTTACTGATTATAGTGATACAATTGGCGCAAAGTTTTTTACTCGAACAGAACAACCAGATGATTTTATTGAAGAATTAAAAACTAATGAATGAGTTAGTCTTTTTGGTGATATTCGGTATGATACTTATGCGAATGAACAAATGTTTTTTATTAAAAAAATTTCTCGTTTAGATCGCGAAGACTTGTATCGTGAAGATAATGCGCCTGAGAAACGCATAGAGTTACATTTACATACTAAAATGAGTGTTATGGATGGAGTAACAGATCTTGCAATGCTTTTTAAAACATTACAGCATTGGAATCATAAAGCAATTGCTTTTACTGACCATTTAAATGTTCAAGCTTATCCGGAAATTTATAATCTTAATAAGAAATATCCCGATATTAAAGTTATTTATGGTGTTGAAGCAGATGTTTTAGATGATAAAGTATGATATGTTAAAAACCCTCATCACCATAATTTACGAACTGCAAAATATGTT
Source organism: Spiroplasma melliferum KC3 (assembly GCF_000236085.2). Taxonomy (NCBI): domain Bacteria; kingdom Bacillati; phylum Mycoplasmatota; class Mollicutes; order Entomoplasmatales; family Spiroplasmataceae; genus Spiroplasma; species Spiroplasma melliferum. The sequence goes on from NZ_AGBZ02000004.1 coordinate 186,178, forward strand.
ATTTTTGACTTAGAAACAACTGGCTTAAGTAGTAGTTATGATGAAATTATTGAGTTTGGAGCCGTTATCATGGATGGTATTAGTGGTGAACGCCAAACAATTAATCATCTGTTCAAACCATCAGTTAAGTTATCATCATTTACAACCGAATTAACAGGAATTACTGATGAATTATTAGCTGATAAACCAACTTTTATTGAATCAATTGACCAAATTTTAGAATATTTTAAGGATGCAATTTTAATTGCGCATAATGCTGAGTTTGACCTTGGTTTTATTCAATCATGGTTAAAAAAAGCTGGGCGCTCAGAAATTAATAATACAGTAATTGATACTTTACAATTATCACGGATTTTAGAACCACATTTGAAAAATTATCGCTTGGGAACAATTGCTCGTTGTTATAGTGTTATTTATAATGAAGAAGTTGCTCACCGTGGTGATTATGATGCAATTGTTTTAACTGACATTTATGAACATCAACTACGGAAAATGATTAATAATTATGGTATTGAGTTTGATAATGACATTGAGAATATTCATGACCCGGCTGTTTACAAAAAATTGCGACCAAAACATATGACAATTTTAGCAAAAAATCAGGCGGGCTTATTGGAATTATTTAAATTAATAACTGCTGCACATACTAAATATTTTTACTCATCACCAAAATTATTACGAAGTGTAATTGAACAACATCGTAGTAATTTATTAATTGGGTCATCGTGTGTTAACGGTGATGTTTTTGAAGTGGCACGAAATAAAGATTTATCGGAATTACGAGAAACAATTAAGTTTTATGATTATATTGAAGTTCAACCCCCAAGTGTATATAAACATTTAGTCCAAATGGGTGATTTGTCAGAAGAACGACTATTAACGGTAATCAAAGATATTGTTTTTACAGCAAAAGAATTAAATAAATTAGTTGTTGCTACTGGTGATGTTCATTATCTTAATCCAGAAGATAAAATTTTTCGTGAAGTTTATATTAATGCAAAAGGAATTGGGGGCCGACCACATCCTTTATATGACTATAAGCAACGAGTAACGGATAATCCTGATCAGTTTTTAAGAACAACAATGGAAATGATGAACGAATTTAAGTTTTTAAATGATGATGAATTAATTTATGAAATTGTAGTAACAAATCCAAATTTAATTTCTGACCAAATTGAAAAAGTTGAAATTATTAAAGATAAATTATATACGCCTAAGATTAAGGGTAGTGACCAATTATTAAAAGAATTATGTTATCAAAATGCTTATAAAATTTATGGTAATCCATTGCCAGAAATTGTTGCTTCCCGTTTAGAACGAGAATTAAATGCTATTATTAAACATGGTTTTGCTGTTATTTACTGAATTGCGCATAAATTAGTTGATAAATCATTACAAGATGGTTATTTAGTTGGGTCGCGGGGAAGCGTTGGTAGTAGTTTTGTTGCAACAATGAGTAATATTACCGAAGTAAATCCATTACAACCACATTATTTATGTTCTTATTGTAGTTATAGTGAATTTATTGTTGATGGATCGGTTAAGTGTGGATATGATTTATCAGCTCGTACTTGTCCAAAGTGTCAAAAACCATTAAAAGGGGAAGGACATGATATTCCATTTGAAACATTTTTAGGGTTTGAAGCGGATAAAGTTCCTGATATTGATTTAAACTTTTCAGGAGAATATCAACCAATTGCGCATGATTTTACCAAAGAAATGTTTGGCGAGCGTAGTGTTTATCGTGCGGGAACAATTTCCACAGTGGCAGAAAAAACTGCATATGGTTATGTGAAAGGTTATTTTGAAAGTAAAAATATTTTACATTTAAAACGCCGCGCAGAATTAGAACGAATTGCTAAGGGTTGTGAAGGGGTTAAACGAACAACTGGCCAGCATCCAGGTGGAATTGTTGTTATTCCAAATGAATATGAAGTTGAAGCGTTTACACCAGTTAATTTTCCTGCTGATGATATAAAATCAAATTGGTTAACTACTCATTTTGATTTCCACGCAATTCATGATAATGTTTTAAAGTTAGATATTTTAGGTCATGTTGATCCAACTGCTTTGCGAATGCTACAAGATTTAACGGGAGTGGATCCAAAAACAATTCCAACAAATGATGAAGCGGTTTTAAGTCTTTTTCGAAGTTTAGATGTTTTAAACATTAAACCAGAAGATATTAATGGTGAAAAAACTGGCGCAATTGGCATTCCTGAATTTGGTACTTTTTTTGTTCGTAAGATGCTATTAGATACAAAACCTACTTCATTTGCAGATTTAGTTCAAATTTCAGGATTATCACATGGAACAGATGTTTGAATTGGTAATGCCCAAGAATTAATTCGAAATCAAAATATTAGTATCTCAGAAGTAATTGGGTGTCGTGATGACATTATGGTTAATTTAATTTATAAAGGGTTACCTGCTCAAAGTGCTTTTAAGATTATGGAAGATGTTCGTAAGGGAAAAGGTTTAACAGCTGAACATGAGCAATTAATGCGGGATAATAATGTTGAACAATGATATATTGATTCATGTAATAAAATTAAGTATATGTTCCCAAAAGCACATGCAACAGCCTATGTTTTAATGGCATGACGGGTGGCATGATACAAAATTAATTACCCAGTTGAATATTATGCAACATTTTTTTCAACTCGAACAGATGTTTTTGACATTAAAACAATTTTAAAAGGAGCAGAAACAATCAAACAAGTATTAAGAGATATTCAAACTCGGTTGGATAATAAAGATTTTAATGCACCGAATAAACCAACTCAAAAAGAAAAAGATTTAATTCCAGTTTATGAAATAGCATTAGAAATGTATGCCCGAGGAATTAAAATGAGTAATATTGATTTAAAAACAAGTCGCAATAAAAATTTTACGGTTATTACAACTGAAAATAATGAAAAAATTATTTTACCACCATTTTCGGCAATTGATGGCTTGGGAGGTGCTGTTGGTGATAGTATTATTAATGCTCGTTATGAAAAACCATTTTTATCAGTTGCTGATTTACAAAAACGAACAAATATTACAAAGGCTCATTTAGAATCATTTGAAGAACTTGGAATTTTAAAAGATTTATCGTTAGATGATCAAATTGCTTTTGAGTTTTAAATAAGATAATTTTTTAAGGTATTTTCCTTTATAATTAGAATAATTAAGAGGTGAGGAAAATGGCAATTAAATCAGGCTTTGTTGCAATTGTGGGTCGACCAAATGTCGGAAAATCAACATTATTGAATACAATTTTAAATAATAAAGTAGCAATTGTAACGGCAAAGGCACAAACAACGCGTAACCGGATTCAAGGTATTTATAATGATCAAGAATCACAAATTGTGTTTATGGATACACCAGGCATTCATAAAGCTCATCATGAAATGGGAAAATTTATGAACAAAGTTGCGTTATCAGCAACCAAAGCAGCTGATGTTATTTTATTTTTAGCCCCGGCAAATGAACGAATTGGTGATAATGATCGTTATATTATCAAAGCACTACAAGAGCGAGCAATTCCAATTGTTTTAGTTGTCACAAAAATTGATTTAGTTTCCAAAGGTGATTTAATGGTAAAAATTGCTGAATGAGAAAAAATTCATCAATTTACTGCAGTTATTCCAGTTTCAGCAGTTAAACATAAAAATCTTGAAACATTATTAATTTTATTAAAAACACATTTAGAAGTAGGACCACAATATTATCCCGATGATATGCTAACTGACCAACCCGAAAAGTTTTTAATTCGTGAAATTATTCGAGAAAAAATTTTGTTATTAACAGAAGATGAGATTCCCCATAGTGTTGCGATTTTAATTGATAAAATTGAAGATCAACCACAACTATTAAAAATTATGGCTTCAATTTGTGTTGAACGTGATTCACAAAAAGGAATTATTATTGGGAAACAAGGACGCCTAATTAAAAAAATTGGAACACAAGCACGCTTAGAATTAGAACAAATTTTAGGAACAAAAATATTTTTAGAATTATTTGTTAAAGTAGTTGATAAATGACGGGATAAGCCTTCAATGATTGCTCGTTTAGGTTATAACAAAGAAAGTTATTAAAATGGCCCAAAAATTAACAGGAATAGTGTTGAATAAACAACCTTATGATGATAATAGTGCCATTGTAACGATTTTGTCAAAAGAATTAGGCAAATTAGCTTTTTTTGCCCCTGGAGTACAAAAAATTACATCAAAAAATCAGTATGCAGTACAATTCTTAGCAACAAGTGAGTTTGAAATATTTTTATCATATCATAATAATAAGTTAAGTAAATTAAAAACAGGAAATTTATTAAGAACAAGAATTAAATTAGCGCAAAATTATGATGATTATTTATTAGCAACATTAATTTGTGAAATTGCTGAACAAGCGGTGGCTGACCGTCAGCCCGATAATGCATTGTACGAATTATTAACAACAACATTAGATAATTTAGTTGCATGAGAAGATAATTTAAGTATTGTAATTGCTTTTATGTTTCGTACTTTAAAATGATATGGATTAGAATGAAACTTTACAATGTGTAAACGCTGTGGTAGCAAACAACACATTAAAACAATTAGTTTTCTTGAAGAAGGATATCTTTGTAAAAATTGTTTATTACCAAGAGATTATCTTTTTCCAATTGAATTAGTTAAAGTTTTTAATAGTAATTTTCATACTAATTTTTATTTTCACAATAAGATTAATATAAAAGTGTTAATAATATTATTTAAAATGTTATGTGAGTATTATTTAACAAAAGTTGGAATATTTTCGTGTAGTATTTATGAAATGCGACAAAAATCAATTTATTTTAAAGAATAACATAGTATAATAGTATAATTGAGAATAGAAAAATAAGAAGGAGTTACATTAATGCAATATACATTAGAAGAAGTTGTTAATCATTTAAAAACACAAGGTTTTGTGTTTCAAGGTAGTGAGATTTATGGCGGTTTAGCAAACAGCTGAGATTTTGGACCGTTGGGGGTTGAATTAGAACGAAATTTAAAAAATTTATGATGACAACATTTTATTACGAAATCAAAATATAATGTTGGTCTTGATAGTGCTATTTTAATGAACAATAATGTTTGAAAAGCTTCTGGGCACCTTGGTAATTTTGCTGACCCATTATTAGACTGTAAAAAGTGTAAAACCCGAATGCGGGCAGATAAACTGATTGAAGATAATTATCCGAAATTAAATTGTGGTGGTTGAACTAATGAACAATTAGAAACTTTTATTACTGAAAAAAATATTTTATGTCCAAATTGTGGTGGACATGACTTTACTGAAATTCGTCAGTTTGAATTAATGTTTAAAACAAATCAAGGTGTAATTGAAGATGAAAAATCAGTTGTTTATTTGCGGCCAGAAACAGCACAAGGAATTTTTGTCAATTTTAAAAATGTCCAACGTTCTTTACGAAAAAAAATCCCTTTTGGAGTTGGTCAAATTGGAAAGTCATTTCGTAATGAAATTACCCCGGGAAATTTTATTTTTCGTACACGTGAATTTGAACAAATGGAATTAGAATTTTTTTATGATAGTAACGAAAAGGTTGATTGATTTGAATATTGAGTTAAAGAAGTAACCAAGTTTTTAGAATTAATTAATTTAAAATCAGAAAACTATCGTTTTCGTGAGCATAATGCTGATGAATTAGCCCATTATGCGAAACGAACTATTGATATTGAATATAAATTTCCGTTTGGAATAGGTGAATTATGGGGGATCGCTGACCGTGGGGATTATGATTTACGTCGTCATAGTGAAATGAGTAAAAATGATTTGTCGTATTTAAATCAAGAAACAAATGAAAAAATTATGCCGCATGTAATTGAACCATCTGTTGGAGTTGGTCGTTTGCTGCTAGCTATTTTATATGATGCTTACCATGTTGAAAAAGTTGATGACAATGAGACGAGAATTGTTTTAAAATTAAGTCCGTTATTAGCTCCGTATCAAATTGCGGTGATTCCATTAAGCAAACAATTAAACAGCGAGGCTTATCAACTATATGAAAAACTCTTAGTTCATTTTCAGTGTACTTATGATGAAACAGGAAATATTGGAAAGCGTTATCGTCGTCAAGATGCGATTGGAACACCGTTTTGTGTAACAGTTGATTTTGATACTCAAGAAGACCAAAAAGTTACCGTTCGTAATCGTGATACAATGAAACAAGAACGAGTGGCAATTACTAATTTAGAAAGTTATTTCACCGCAGCATTAAAATAATTAAAAGGAGTGAAAGGTATGGCATTAATTAGTAATGAAAAAATTGATTTAATTAAGTCAAAAGTAAATATTGTTACCGTAATGTCAGAATATTTATCGCTTGAAAAACGTGGCCGTAATTATTGAGCAGTTTGTCCATTTCATCAAGATTCACATCCTTCAATGAGTATTTCACCAGAAAAGCAAATTTATCGTTGTTTTGCTTGTTCAGCTGGTGGCAATGTTTTTACTTTTTTACAAGAATATGAAAATATTAGTTTTATTGAAGCGTTAAAAAAAGTTGCAGTAATGGCCAATATTTCATTAGATGAATTAACTGCTTATCAAGAAAAACCGAAATATGATCAAAGTGAACAGTTAATTTTTGAAATTAATGCCTTAGCAAGTGCTTACTTTAGTAATAATTTAGAAACAAAAAAAGCTTATGATGCAAAAGAATATTTAACAAAACGGAACATTAATAATACTGAAATTGAATTATTTCAGATTGGTTATGCGGAAAGTGGTTTTGATCATTTGTACCATTTTTTAATTAAAAAAGGATATTCAATTAATGATATCCAACAAGCGGGTTTAATTACAATTAAAAATGGTAAGGTATATGATTATTTTAATAATCGCCTAATGTTTCCAATTAAAAATGAAGATAGTTATGTTATCGGTTTTTCTGGGCGAGTAATTGGAACTACCAGCCAAGTAGCAAAGTATCTTAATACTCCTGAAACAAAGGTTTTTAAAAAAGAACAACTAATGTATAATATTCACCGGGCGAAACCTTTTATTCGTCAGCAAAATAATCTAATTTTACTTGAAGGATATATGGATGTTATTAGTTTAGAAAAATTAGATATTAAAAATACCGTTGCTTTGATGGGAACTAATTTAAGTGAATATCATTTAAAAGAAATTAAAAGATTAACGAATGAATGTTTACTTTTTTTGGACGGCGATAAGGCTGGAATTAATGCTAGTTTAAAAGCAGCAATTAAATTGTTAAGTAATAATCTAAAAGTTAAAATTGTCTTGAATGAAACTCAGCAAGATCCTGACGAATTAGTTAATAGTGGTCAAGGGGAATTAATTCAAACAATGTTAGCAAATGCCCAACATCCAATTAATTTTGCTCTTGATTATTTTCAAAATAAATTTAATTTACAAGCAGCAAATGAATTAGAAGAATTTTTTAATATTGTGGCACCTTTAATTAAAGCCAGTCCAAATCCATTGGAACAAGAATTAGCGGTTAATAATTTAGTTAAAATAACAGGAATATCGAAAGAAACAATTACAACAAAAATTGGGCAAATTAAATCATATCAAAAAGCAGTTTTTTCACCTATGACATCAGAACCAATTCCTAATGTAACGAACGATAATAATTATCAGCAAAGGTTATCAACAAGGTTCAAACCACAGCAAAGCAAGACTGTTATAATTAAAAAGACAAAATATAAAATTAAAAATTTAAAGCGATATCTTTTAGCAGAGCAAAATATGGTTTTACAATTACTTGCTTCTCGGAAAGCAGCGGATTTTTATCAAAGAAAAATTGGAAATTTAAATTTTGATGGTTATCGTTTGTTAGCAAATGATATAATTACTTATTATAATGGACATTTGGGGGCAGAAAATGTTAAAATTAATATGTTGTGTGATGAAATAAATGATCCAAATTTAAAAAAAATATTAATGGATATTATTAATAAATCAACGATTAAAATTAAATATAATAAGAAAGAATTAGAAGACTATGCGCTCTTAATTGATGATTTTGCTAATGAAAAAGAGATTGCAATGCTATGAAATAAGTTAGAAAAAGCAAGTAATCTAATTGAGCAACAAGCAATTTCAATGGAAATTGACAAGTTGAATCAACGATTAAAATTTAAAAAGGGGTAGAGAGAATGGGATTATCAAAAAAAGAAGTCAGAGATATGAAATCTTTTGATGAATTTAAAGAATATATTAATAAATATTTAGAAGAAAATAACAATGAAATTGAACAAGAAAAATTAATAACATTAATTAATGATCATTTTGAAGTTGATGATAATGATGTTAAAGAATATTTTGAAGAATTAGTCACTAATGGTGTTGAATTTAGTGATGTTAATTTAGAAGAATTAGAAGAAAATGAAGTTCCTGAACCAGAAAAAGTAACAAAAAAACAACCAGATGAAAAATTACGTTATAAAGTTGGTGGTATTTCAAATGAAACAAAAATTCAGGATATTATTAAAGCTTACTTTAATATTTTGGGAACAAGTAAGATTTTAACTCGTGAGGAAGAAATTAAATATGCCAAAATTCTAGAATCATCTGATCCAGAAGAAAGACGTTTTGGAAGGGATAAATTAATCACTTCTAACTTAAAGTTAGTTGTTTCAGTTGCCCGCAAACATTTAAACCGGGGATTAGATTTTTCAGATTTAATTGAAGAAGGAAACATCGGGTTAATGAAAGCTGTTGATAAGTTTGATTATAAGCGTGGTTTTAAATTTTCAACATATGCAACATGATGAATTAGACAAGCAACAACACGGGCAATTGCTGATCAAGCGCGAACAATTCGGATCCCTGTTCATATGGTTGAAACAATTAATAAATTAACAAGAATTGAACGTCAATTAACACAAGAATTAGGGCGCGAACCAAGTTACAATGAAATTGCCGAAAAAATGGGGCAAGGAATGGTTGGCGAAAAAGTTCGTGAAATTAAAAGATTATCAATTGAACCGGTTTCATTAGAAAAACCAATTGGTGATGAGGATGATACTCATTTTGGTGATTTTGTTGATGATAAAGATATTTTTACACCGGATGAATATGCTGAAAAAGAATCATTACGAGAAGTAATTGATGAAGTTTTCCATGAAATTTTATCAGCCCGAGAAGAAAAAGTAATTAGAATGCGGTTTGGACTTTTACCAACAAAGTTACGAACAGTATTACGGTTAGCAAAAGAATGCGAAGATGAAACTTTTCCTGAATTAGTCCAAACAGTTAAAGCGCTTGATATTCACTATGATACACCAATTGAAAAAGTACAAAGTCAAAAAAATGCGTTAATTGATAAACATTTATCAAAATATGATTCGCCAAAAACATTAGAAGAAGTAGGCAAAGAGTTTAAAGTTACACGTGAACGAATTCGTCAAATTGAAGCAAAAACAATTCGTAAGTTTAAACCAAACCAAGCTAACTCAAAAGCAAAAGTATTAAAAGACTTTTTTAAAGGATAGAGGTTTTAAAAATGGATAGATTATCGGAACGTTTATTATTAATTGCTAAACAAGTTAATGAAAAAGATATTATTTGTGATATTGGGACAGATCATGCAATGATTCCAATTTATTTAGCAAAAGGAAATTTAATTACCAAAGCTTACGCTTGCGACATTGCTGAACAACCATTAAACCAAGCAAAAAAAAATATTGCAAAATATCATGCTGAAGAACTTATTACCCCAATTTTAGCAGATGGCTTAGCAGGAATTTCCCATATTAAGATTGATACATGTATTATTTCAGGATTAGGAAGTGCAACAATTTTAACCATTCTGCAACAAGATTCTGATTTAATTGATCGCTATATTTTATGTCCTAATGATGATCCATTTTTATTACGAGAATGAATTAAAAAACAAAAATACTTTGTTGAAAAAGAATTATTAATTAAAGAAAATGATATTATTTATGAAATTATTGTTGTTAATAAAAGTGCAGGTCAAAAAGTTAAAAATAACAAAGACTTATATTTTGGTCCTTGTCTTCGCAAAGAACATAATAAACTTTTTCAAGAAAAATGATTGTTAAAAAATGATTATTATTTAACATTATTAAACAAGATTCCTTCGAACACTAAGAGCTATCAAGAAATTAAAGCAAAACTAAAAATGATTAACAAGGTGATATAATGTTAATTAAAAAATTATATCAAGAAATTGAAACTGATTTTTCATTGAAAGCAGCTTGTAAATGAGATTATAGTGGTCATCAGTATGGAAGTAAAAATCATTTTGTAGCAAAAATTATGGTTTGTTTAGATTTAACGAGTGAAGTAATTACAGCGGCAATAGCTAAGCAAATTAATGTTATTATAACCCATCATCCTTTTTGTTTTGGCAAGAAAAAAAGAATTCAACGCATTCCTTATAAACAAACAATTATTGAGCTTCTTAATAAACATCAAATTGCTGTTTATGCTTTACATACCAATTATGATGGTTTAATGAATGAATTGATTTTACAAGAATTAAATCCTCAAAAAATTGTTGCATTTGATGATAATTTAACAAAGATTGGTCATATCAGTTTAACAGCTGATGAAATTATTACGAAATTAAAAGCAATTTTTAAAATTACAACAGTACAGCATAATTTACCTACGTTAGATCAACCAATTAAAACAGTTGCTTTAGCAGCAGGAGCAGCAGGTAATGTGATTGCAAATATTGACCAAAATATTGATCTTTTTATTACTGGTGAAGTTAAATGAGATCAATGAGTATTAGCAAATGAAAAACAATTAGCAGTTATTTGTTTCAACCACTATATGGAAGATTTTTTTACTGCTGCTTTTGCTGGATACTTAACACGAAAGTTTCCAACTTTAACAATTATTCCATATCATACAAAAAATATTATTAACTATCGTTAATAATATTTTTTATATTTGTTCTAAATAACGAATTACTTCTAATTGGATGATACTAGGTGTTGATGCTCCAGCAGTAACAGCAACACAAGTTTTATTTGCTAGCCAAGTTGGTTGAATATCACTTTTATCATTAATGCGATATGATTCAATACCAATTTGTTCACCCATTGCAACTAATTTTAAGGTGTTACTGCTACGATCATCACCAACAACAAGTAAAAGGTCAATTGTTGTTGGATCTAAACTTAGGACAGCATTTTGTCGTTCTAATGTTGCATTGCATAAATCATTTTTAAAAATAATTTCATTTGGAACAAGAGTTTTAAGTTTTTCAACAATTGCTTCAATATCAATTTTAGAAAGCGTTGTTTGGTTTGTAATTAAAATCTTTTTGGTTGGATCAAGATTGGGTAAAATGCTAGCAACTTCCTGTTCTGTTGTCACAAGATTGATGGTTGGACTAAGTGCTAACATTGCATTTGTTTCGGGATGAAAGTGCTTCCCAATAAAAATAATTTGATAATCCGGTTTTGCTAAATATTCCTTAATTAAATTTTTCGTAACTGTTACTCATTCACATTCAGTATCAACAAGTGTAATATTTTTTTGAACTGCAACATCTTTAATCCGATCATCACTACCATGGGCACTTAAAATCACAACAGCATTATCTGGCAAAGTTTGAATTAACTCAAGGCGATTAAGTTTAAAATCATTAACAGGAATAACACCTAAGTTAACGATTTCATCAATGACATGTTTATTATGGACAAGATAACCTAACATATAAATTTGTCGCCCGGCATATTTAATAGCAGCTTCTTTTGCTCATTTAATTGATTTAACAACACCAAGACAATAACCACGAGGTGTTACTTTTACAACTTTCATTTTTTCACCAATCCATTTTTATCTACTTATATGATATCATAACTAAAAATGTCTTTTATCATTTTAAAATAATATCTTAAACTTATTCATTAATCAAACTAAATTTGATATAATTAACTCGTCTATTTTAAGTGAAAATTTTATCTTTTTCTTAAAATATTACAATTATCTTAAATACTAAATTCAATTTGGGATAAAAAATTATTTAATGCAAAAACTAATGATTAATGCTATTTTAACACTAGCAACCAACATTGGTTTGATTTCATTATGAAAGGAGATTGAGTATGCCAGTAAGCTCAAAAGCTAAAAGCAAAAAGGTGCCCCAGTCGAAAAAACCAGTAGCAAAAAATGCGACAGAAGAAAAATGATTATTCATTAAATCACAAGCAGTTGTTGATTCAACTCCAGCTATGAAAAGATCAATTGATCGTTCAGTAGGAGATATTTATACAAAAACAGCAGCAGATTATCGGGCAAAAGATGGAACTGCCATTAGAACTGCCATTACAGCAGAAAGATTAATTGCAGAACGTTTAGGAAAAACAGCAACACAGAGAAAAGCAATTGAAGCACAAAGTAAAAAAAAGACCATTCAAATGTTAAATTCAAAGAAAGACAAAACACCTGCTAAAAAAGCAGCACCAAAAAAACCTTTGAAAAAAGTAGGGACAAAAAATAAGTAATGTTAACAATAACTAGATTTTCTAGTTATTGTTTTATTTAAAGTTTTTATTAATATTTTTCCTGTTTTTACAAAATAGAAAAATAAGATTAAGAATTTGAAATAATTAGGACTATAATAATAAAAGAGAAGAGGTTGGATCATGAAATCATTTGGTAAATGAAGTATAACTTTAATATGAGTTATTGTATTAATTATTTTAGTTTTAGCCTTAGTTTTTTTAGGAATATACTATGATGGTTATTATTGAGAAGGAAAAGGATTGCCGGTTAATATTAATGATATTAAAACATTTAATGGAAATGGTTATCAGTTAATAACCCAATTGGGAATTGGAAAATTAATGCGGTTAGTATCATCCGGGTCATTTATTTGAGGATATTCAAATATTGTTGTGCCTGATGGTGGTCAAGGAATTGATTTAATGACATGATTGCAACAACCGGGTAATGTTAATAATAGTGGTGTGATTCAATGACCCCAAAATTATGAATTAGAAGCAGGGACAAATTTTGCGGAAGTAGTTGGTAGTTTATTAATTGTGTTATTAGTTGCTATTCCTGTTTTAATCCTAATTGGGATATATGTTACAAAAAAAATGATAAAAGCAATGACACATCCTTACTCAATTGAATATTTAGATACACAGAAAAAATTGAAAAAAACAATAAAAGGAGCTAGAAAGGCACTGAAAAAAATGAATAAAGCTGTTCGCAAAGGACGTGAAACACCAACAACATTAGCACGAGAACAAGAACGATGAGCTAATTTAATTGTTAATGCTGAAGCAGATTTTATTAAAGAAAAAGAACTTTTTAAAACGCAGGATAATAAAAAACCAGTTGTGAAAAAATTAGTACCTGTTGGTAAAAAATAAAAGTTATTAATGAAATTAGCAATAATTTCATTTTTTAAATATGTTATAATTTGGAAGGTGAGAAAAGAGGGTTAAATTATGAGTAATTTTAATCAATTTGGCTTTAAACGGTTTTTAAATTTCGGTCTTGCTGAATTAAATTTTGTTGAACCAACTATTGTTCAAGAAAAAGTAATGCCATTATTGTTAAAACATCAAAATGTTATATGCAAGGCGCATACAGGAACTGGAAAAACATTTGCGTTTTGTTTGCCAATTTTAAATAATATAAATTATGAGCAAGTGAAGATTCAAGCCATTATTGTGACCCCAACACGTGAATTAGCAAAACAAATTTATGATAATATTCGTTTTTTTAAAAAATTTGAACCAAATTTACAAGTTAATTATTTTATTGGTGGCGAAGATATTAAACGTCAAATTGAACAATTACAACGAACACAGCCGCACATTATTATTGCCACTCCAACTCGGCTAAAAGATTTATTTGAGCAACAAAGTTTAAATTTAGGTAAATTAACAACTTTTATTATTGATGAATGTGATATGCTTTTTGATTTGGGTTTTATTGAAAATGTTGATTATATTTTGAGTAAAGTTAATTCTAATGTTCAAGTATCTGTTTTTTCTGCAACAATTCCGCATGAGTTGAAACCTTTTTTAATCAAATATTTAAAAAATCCACATTATTTAGATTTAAATGCCAATCAATTAACAAATCAAAACATTACACATATTTTAATTCCAACGAAGCATCAAGAACGAGAAACAATTTTATTAAAACTTTTAAAAACATTTGATCCATATTTATGTTTAATTTTTGTTAATAAAAAAACAGACATTAATAAGTATTATGATTTGTTATTAGAACATAATTATTCTGTAGTTCAATTACATGCAGGGTTAGAACCACGATTGCGAACACAAGTTGTTAAACGGATTCGAAATTTAGAATATAAATATGTTATTGCAAGTGATATTGCAGCCCGTGGGATTGATTTTATTGGTGTTAGTCATGTTATTTCAATTGATTTACCAAATGATTTAGAATATTATATTCATCGTAGTGGGCGTACTGGGCGGGCAAATTATACAGGGTATAGTTATGTTCTTTATGATACGAAAAATTTAACTTTAGTTCAACAATTAATTTCAAAGGGAATTACTTTTAAAACAAAGAAATGAAATCAACAGGGAGAATTGGTTGAAACAGTTATTAGTATTGATAAGTCTAAAAAACATTCTTCTCTTGTGGTTGATAATGAAATTAATAAAATTATTCATCGTTATAAGACAAAAGATAATAATAAAAAAGTTAAACCTGGTTATAAGAAAAAACGTAAAGCAGAAATTGATGAATTTAAAAAACAAGTTCGGCGAAGTCATATTAAGGAATCAATTAAAAGAATTAAAAAAGAAAAAGCGAAAGAACGGGCAAACAAATTATTTGATAAAGATTAAAAAGAAAAACTTCAAGTTTTTTGTTAATATTAATTTTTTAAAACAAGAAACAAAAGTCTTTTTTTTTTTTTTTTTTTGTATAATTATTTTGTAGTTTTTAAAATTACAAAATATATTATGAAATTAATGAAATAGGAGGAAAATTATGACTCATAATGAAACAGTCGAAGCAACGCAAGGAAAAAAAGCGGATTTAAATAAAAAGATAGTTCATTTTTTTTCATTAAAAATGTTTCGTTATACTTTAATTAAAATGTTAAAGGCACCATCAACATGGGTGATGTTTGTTTTAACATTAGCAGTGGGAATAATTATGGTTTTATCATTAGGATTAGGAATGAGAGATGTCGCTAGTGGAGACTATACTGATGCTGCTAAATCATTATTTACTATTTATTCATGGATTTGATATATGCTATACTTTGGGTTAACATCAATGTTTATTGGTTTTAAAGCGGTACAGTTAATTCGTGATGAAATTGATGATGGAACGTTATTAATTTTTTCATCAATTCCAATATCGCGAACAAGAATGATTATTGAAAAATGATTAGCTTTACAGTTATTATGCTTAATTTATTCACTAATTATTTTATTATTACCACCAATTTTATCATTAGCCATGGGACCGAAAGGAACAGCATTTGGAAAAGTAATTTTAAGCAAAGTTAACTTTATGATTTTAACAAGTTTTATTTTACAATTATTTTTAACTACAATTGGTATTCTAATTTCGTTAGGGTTAAATGCAAAAGGTGTTATTGGTATTTTATTTACAATTGGTTTTTTAACCGTAATTGGGGCAATGATTCCTTTTATTTATAATGCAAGTAAAGGTGATCGCGCATCACAATATTTGATCCAAACCGCGGATTTAGCAAAAAATCCAGTTAAATTTAAGGACTCTGATGTTAAAAAAACATATGATGATTTATTAAATCCGACTGGTTGACCAGTATGAAGCGTAACGGACAATAAACTTAGTATGTCATTTTCTAATAGTAGTGAAAATATGGAAGCTTTTGATGTGACTTCGCTAGCACGAAATATTGATTTAGTGATTACGAAAATACCTAATAATGGAAAAGATATTTCTTGAGATGATGTTGTTGCAGAAGTTAAAAAAACACCAAATGATTATCCAACATTAGCTAAATTAATTAATACTAATGTATTAGAATTTGATGGTTATAAGTCAAATAAATTTAATGTTGTTAAACCTACAACAGGTAACGAAGTTACATTTACCAATAATAGTGATAAAGGAATTAATATTTTATCTGATTTTTATAATGATGTAAGTTTACAACAGCCAATTACGCTGTCAAGAACAAAACCATCATCTAATTCTAAAATTGATTTAAATGTTTTAGATGAAACAAAATTAAAAACTAAAACAACAAAAAATATTTATCAAATTATTAAAACAATGTATGATAAATCAATTTTTTCACCGACAATTTTTGGTTATCCAAAAAATAGTTATCTTTCAGGAGGAATCCTTGCACCAAGTCGAATTGCATCTCTTGTTTTTAACACATTGTCAAAAAATAGTCAAAATAGATTTAATAATTTTTCTTGAGATTTTCGTGAATTCTTGGCCCATAATTTATATAATGAAAATGTTTATATTAATGATCCAGTTATGTCGTTATATACTCAATTTATTGCGCAAATGTCTTATTGGTCAAAACAAGGAATATATGGTCGATATGATGCTATTCATGATAATGAACAACAGTCACAAAATGAATTAAATAGTGTTAAAAAAGCTCAAACAAATTATAAATTAATGGCATACTTAAATTTATGACAACAATGAGTTGTAATGTGAACAGGAAATGCTAGTGCTAGTGTATCAGGAACAAACGATATGGCTGCAACAATGTTGTTACCAATTAATAATTATTTAGATGTTAAAATTGATAGTGTTATTTATCAAACAAGTGATTCTAATATAAAAACAAATTATTTTTTAATGGGGGACTTTAATAAACCAGTAACATTAACAAGTTTAGCTGGATTGTACACAGGTTATTTATTAGTAACTATTGCATTAGCAGGGTTAACATTATGATGAATTACAAGAAAGGATTTTGTATAGTTATGAAAACAAAAAAAAGTAATTTTACACCAAATCCTGATTTAGCAATTGAGATTCATGGATTTACAAAAAAATTTAAAAAATTTGTAGCTGTTGATGATATTGATATGAATGTTGCAAAAGGGAAAATTCATGGTTTTATTGGGCCAAATGGTTCTGGGAAAACCACAACAATTAAATCATTAGTTGGGGCCATTATTCCAACAAGTGGTAATTTTAGTATTAATGGTTTAAAATCTAATTCACCAGCAGCAAAGAAACTGATTGGATATATACCTGAAAATGCTCGATTTCCAAAGCACTTAAATGTTTATAAATATTTAATTGAAATGAGTTATTTACGAGATGTTAAGTATAAAGAAGCAAAAATAAAAGCAAAGGAAATTTTAGAAAATCTAAATTTATGAAAATTTCGAACTAAAAATCCTAATACATTTTCATCAGGAATGAAGAAAAAGGTCTTGTTAGCACAAGCATTAATCGCTGATCCAAAGGTATTAATTTTAGATGAACCAGCTGCTAATTTAGATCCAACTGCTCGTCAAGAATTATTCAATGATTTAATTAAAGTTAAAAATCAAGGTAAAACAATTTTAATTTGTTCACATATTTTAACTGAATTACAAGATTTAGCCGATGAGATTACAATTCTAAATTATGGTAAGGTTGTGTTTTCAGGCGCTGTTATTAATTCTAGTCAAAATTATTATCAATTTACCGTAATGGAAAAACCAATGCTAGCAAGTTTAGAAAATGTTGTAAAAAAATTAAATCTTCCAGTAATTGAAAAATTAGCTGATGGTTTAATTTTACATTTAGAAAATGGTAATGCGCAAATTAAAGATATTGCTTATCGTGCTTTTGAGGAAAAAGTTATCTTAATTACGATTAAACCATTTGTAACAAATATTACAGAAATTTACGATCGTGTTGTTTTTTCAGTTAATAAAAATTTTGGTAAAGCAAGTGCATTAAGTAATTAATGTTAAAAAACCTTAGTAAAATAATTTTTTTTGAGCTATAATTATAACGAAGATTATTAATGTAGTTTCAAAATTACTTTACATCGTAAGGTTTTTTTATTTTTTTATTGAGGGGAGGGAAATTAATTTGTCAGAAGTTTTAACGGTTCGTGAAAAAAAATTACGGTTTGAAAAACCTTGAAAAACAATAGCCTACTTTTGTGTTCCAACTGTTTTTTTAATGATTGTACAAGGGCTGTATAATATTGTTGATAAAAGTTTAGCGTTATCATTTGCCGCACCTGATTTAATTCATGACCAATTTTATATTGATGCATATAATCGGTTAAAAAATATTAATGTTACAGAAATTCCTTTAGCGGATATGCGGTCATTTATTAATGTTGCAACTCAATATGCTTCACAAACATATAATTTACAATGGTCATTTAGTATTATGATTGGAATGGGTTGTGCAATGAATTTTTCAATTGCTTATGGGCAACGGGATATTCCAAGTATGCGCCGGATTGCGGGAAATGGTTTTTCATTAACAGTTCTTTTTTCAATAATGGTAGCATTTGCAATTTTTTGTATTGTGTTTCCAGGATGAAATGCTATTTTTATTACTTCTCAAATGGGAAAACATTATAATCCAATTACAGAAAGTTTATGTTGGGAATATTCATTTCCAATGTTAGCGGCCGCGCCAATGATGTTTTTAAGTTATTATTTTATGTCATTAATTCGTAGTGAAGGACGAATGAAATGAGTAATAATTATGATTTTAAGTTCATTATTAATTAATGCTGCAGCAGCAATTTTCTTTATGAAAGTTTGTCATCTTGGTATGTCAGGAGCAATGTTAGGTACAGTCTTTTCTTGAACAGTACAAGTAATCTGAGGATTTATTATTGTTTTTAAAACAAAAAATAGTTATTCAAAATTTTACTGAAATGATTTATTCCAAATTGAAGGAAAAAATATTGCTAATTTTACTAAAGCAGGGCTACCAAATTTTATTAATAATGCTGCTTTAGTAGTTACATCTTATGTTGCGACATCTCTTGTTGTTCAATTACCAAACCAAGAATATCATAATGGGGTTGCTGTTTTACAAGAACTTTATTCTTCAATTGTGCCATGAATGACATTAGTATTATCGGCTGGGGTTGGTGTTACACAAGGTGCTCGTAGTATTATTGCTTATAATTATGGTGCGAAAAAGAATGCTCGAATTTGAGAAGTTTTAAAACGTGTTAGTTTATTAATTATTATTTGATTTTGTTTAATGTTAATTGTCTTTATTATTTTTGGAAAAGATATGATGATGCTATTTGCTTTTCCTGAAAAATATGCGATTAAATATCGTTGATGAATTGTTTTAAACTTTATGACTTATCCATTTTGTTCGTTAACTTATATTGCTTTAACGTTGTTCCAAGGAATTAATCGTTCATTTTTAGCAACATTTACAAGTAGTTTACGTTCAATTGTCGTAATTTTACCATTAATTGGAATTGGTTTTGGGGTTAGTCAAGCAACTGGAAATCCAATTTTCTATTATATCTTTATTGGTTTAAATGATTTAATTTCAGCAGCAATTATTATTCCAATTTTAGTTTACTACTGAAAAAAATATCGGAATAAATTAGTGGATGAACCTGATCCATATTTTAGTGAATATCAAGAAGATTTACGAACTAAAAAAGTTTTAAAAGTAAAACATCAACAAAAAAAATAACAAGGTTTTAATACCAAAAATAGGCACATAAAATTGTTTTTTATGTGCCTATTTTATTGAAAATTATTTATTATAGGGTAAATTTAATTATTATTATCTTTTTCAACTAAAATTACTCATTTATCTTTTGTTGAAAAACTATAACAATTTTGGTGATAATTATTAATAGCAAAATCACTTAATCCTTTGAAAGCCATTAAATATTTATTATCAGTGATTTCTTTATTACATTTTTTACAACTAAAATTATTTACCATATTATTAATTGCTGTTTGATTTAATGTTTGGAGATGTTTAATTTTACCACGACTAATTTTTGTGGCAATTTGACTTAAATTAGTGATTTTTGTTTTTGTGATGTATTCACTTAAATATAAATTAATTGGACGAAATCCTAATTTGCGATAAACATTATATCCTTGTGACGTTGCAATCAATCCAACTAAGTCGTAACCCTGATTATAAACACGATTAATTAAGTGATTCATCATTAGTTTTGCTAATCCTTGTCGGCGAAAATTTTGATGAGTTGAAATATCATCAATAATTGCAATATCTTTTTCAAAGTAAATATTTCCAGTTGCTGCAGGAAGATCATTTTTATATAATAAATCAATTTCAGCAGTATCTTTATTTTTATTTAATTTTAATAAAGTTTTATAAAATGCATAATCTCAACTTTTTGGTCCCATTGCACTTTCAAGAATTTTACTAAAATCAGTTAATCGTTTATTATCATTAACACGTCGGAATTTAAGATTTTTATCAACTTTTAATTTTACTTTTTTTCATTTTGTTAAATCAAGGACCATTCCAACTAAGATTTCATTTTGAATAAATCCTAATGATTCAAAAAAAGCTTGTTCTTTTTCATCAATTTGTTCGCCAATTGTATATCATAAAAAATCTAAGTCATTATCAACATAGTCTTTTACTAACTCTTTTACACGTTCAGCATCTTCTTGGTAATCTAATTGGGTACTAATTGCAATAGTATATGTTTTATCATCATCATTGCTAATATCAGTCATATAAATTTCATTTTCAGTATCAATTAATTCATTTCGAATGCGTTTATCTTGAAAGGGATTGGTCATGTAACGGACAAAATTTTGTGCTAATTTTGTTGCCTCATATTCACCTTTAATTCGGAACATTCGCTTAATTTTAGGATTCTGTCGATACTTTTTTTGTTTCATTTTTTCATCCACCTTAAATTATATATATTATATCGTGTTTTTAAGGAAACTAATATTAAAATCTGTTGATTTTCAAAATAAATTTAATTAAAAGGTTACTATTCCAATTCTTTCTTTATCATATCTTATTGACACTTTATAATAAAAATTGTAAAATCAAGCATAATGTAGATGATTTTAAAAATATTAGTAATATTTTTAAAATAAATTACTTTGATTATATAAAAAAAGGAAATTTAATATGAAATTTATTTCAGAAATAAAATCTACCTTTAAAAGAAGTTATAAAGCAGTTAAAAAAGAACTTAATACATTTTTAAAAAAACTTGGTTTTAATAAAAATGAAACTACTAAAATATCAACTAAAATTTTTGACCATATTGATGAAACCTTAGAAACCTATGTGAATAGTGGGATTAATGCTGAAATTGATGCTGAAGCATTAGAACCAATATTTAATGTAAGAAATAAAAATATTGAAAATAATAAAGGATATAATCAAGAGTATGCTAATGAATATAAGAAAATATTTAATGAGGTTAATAACTTTTTACCAGAAGATAGCAAAAAATTAAAACAAACGAATTCAAAATTTATTGTTGAACAAGGTGAGGAAGATGAAACATATAGTCGATAATAAAAAAAGATATGTAGTAATAATAAAAGAAGAATAAAATTAACAAAAAGATTGGAGTGCAAAGAAATGGGAACGTATATAAACATTATGGGGACATATCGTGAAATCACTTGTGATTGTGGAAAAAAATGCAATAAAATTAATGATTTAGATCCAGATTGTAAAATATGCGATAGTTGTGAAGAATGTTGTACTTGTAATAAAAAAGAAGAACTTGTGTTACAATCTGAAGAATAATTAATTTTTAAGAAAAACATAAAATTTATTGAATTTTTTTAAGATAACGATATAATTAATTATGGTTGTTTCAGTTTCAACCGCTCTTTGACTTTTAAGTACCTAAAGGATATGCAATACTTATCTACTTACAAGGCGAGTCTAAACTGGAGGTGTAAAAATGTTTGCAATAATTAAAACTGGGGGGAAACAACTTCGTGTTTCTCAAGGTGATGAAATATTTGTTGAAATGTTAAATGGTAATGAAGGTGAAAAAGTTAATTTCACTGAAATTTTAATGATTGATGGCGAAGTAGGAACTCCTTTTATTAAAGGGGCATCAGTAACAGGAACAATTTTAAAACAAGGAAAACAAAAGAAAATTGTTGTTTTCCATTATAAACCAAAGAAAACACAACATAAAAAATATGGGCATCGTCAACCATATACAAAAGTTAAAATTGATCAAATTTTGTTATCAAGTTCTGCTAAAGGAACAACAACAGATGCCAAAACTAAACCTGTGGTAGCAAAAACAACAACTGCTGCAAAATCAACTGTAAAACCTGTTGCTGATAAAAAACCAGTAACAACGGAAAAAAAAGTAACAACAAAAACAGTTTCTTCAGGTGATAAAAAACCAGTAGCGGCAAAGCCAGCAGCAAAATCAACAACTGCGGCAAAGCCAGCAGCTAAAAGTTCATCAACAACATCAGCAAAAAAACCAGCATCAAAAACAAAACAAAGTGACAAGTAAAACATTATGATTAAGATTATAATTACTAAAACTGAACAAAAAATTAAGAAAATTGAAATTACTGGTCATGCTAAAGCAGCTGAATATGGTAAAGACCTTGTTTGTGCCGCAATAACAGGAATTGCAACTGGTGGCTTAAATGCAATTGATCAAATTAAATCAAATAGTTGTCAATTCATTGTGAAGGAAGGATTAATTATTATTACAGTAAAAAATAATAGTGCTGACTTACAAGTTGTGTTACAAACAATTTATTATCAATTTTTAACAATTTATCAGCAATATCAAAAATTTATTAGTGTAAAGGAGGTTGAAGAATAATGATGAAGTTCGCATTAGGTTTACAGTTATTTGCTTCAAAAAAAGGAGTAGGATCGACTAAAAATGGTCGTGATTCACATTCAAAACGATTAGGTGCAAAAAGAGCTGATGGCCAAACAATTAGAGCAGGATCAATCATTTATCGTCAACGTGGAACAAAAGTTCACCCAGGAGCAAATGTTGGGCGTGGTGGTGATGATACCTTATTTGCCTTAATTGATGGAATTGTTAAGTTTGAAAAATTTGGACGAAATAAAACAAAAGCATCAGTTTATCAAAAACAAGTTAAATAAATAAAAAATACTAATTTTTTGAAAAAAAGTAGAATTAGTATTTTTTTATGGTTATAATATATCTATTAAAAGGAGGATTAGAATGATTTGCAATAAAAAAACTTGAAAAGTTTGACAAGTTTATTATCAATTATTGTTTGCCATTTTAATCGGGTTTAGTTTTTTTAGTGTTATTTTACCAATTCAATATATTTATATCATAGGCCCAATTGTGATGATTGTTTATTTCTTATCTTTTATAAAATATCAAAATAAGATGACAATAACAAACATTTATCAACAACGAGATCTTTGAAAATTTTATTTTTACCCAGTTATTGGAAAAATTATTAATATAAGCGATGGAGAATGTCATTCCCAAACAGGGAAGGCATCTCCCTATCAATATTTTTCTTAAATGTGCATCAAGTATTTGCAGGAGTATTTGGTGCACGATGATTTCTGAACACGGTGATAGTTGTTTCAGAATTAGTTTTCTAAACTATAAAACTATTATTCAATTTTTTAGATACAGAATTAATAATAAGAAAAATTTGATAAAGTAATGCAACGAGATCTTTTTATTAAACAAAAGAAATCTCATTAGTTAAGAACAATTATTAATAATTTATTAGTAATTGTTTTTTATTTTTAAAAGAAAGGAATTAAAGAAAATGAAAAAAAAGAAGCATGTTAGCAAGTTTGGTTTTATTGTCTCCACATTGGGTGCAGCAATTGGACTTGGTAATGTATGGGGGTTCCCCACCTTATTAAAACAAAATGGAGGTTTAGCCTTTTTTGTTTTATATATTTTGGCAATTATTACTTGTGGGATTCCGTTATTAATTTTGGAATTCAACATTGGTAATATGCGTCGTAAATCGTTAATTAATATTTTTGATGAAGAAAACCCCAAAGCAAGTAGATTTATCGGTTGGTTTGAATCAGCTTTTATGTTTATTGTCGCTAACTACTATACTGTATTAATTGGTTATGTTTTAATTTCATTAATACTAAATTTTACATCGTCAATTAATACACCGTTATGGTTTGATAATAATATTTTAAATCCTGGTGGAATTGGTGTGACCGGTAATGCTAATTTTCAATGATTAGCATACTTAGCCTTTATTGCGATTGTTATTATTGCTGGGACAATTGTGATGTTTCGAGCAAAAGGAATTGAAAAAGCGAATGTTATTTTTATTCCAGTCTTATTTGTTATTTTATTAGTTTTAGCAATTTATGTTTTAACAATTCCAGGAGCATTACAAGGACTAGGAACAGTTTTAATGCCAACGGAAAAAACTTTAAGTTCCTTTGGCAACTTGCAAGTATGAAGTGATGCCTTTGGATTAGGTGTGTTTACTGTTTGCGTCGGATCAGGATTTATGATGTTATTTGCTGGTGCAGCGCCAAAAACACAGGATAATACGAATAAAGCATATATTTTATCATTTGGAGTTTTAGCAATTTCGCTTTTAACATTAATTATGGTTTTTGGTTCAGCAGGAATTTTAGTTCATGAACAAAATCCGGGATTAATTACGATTGATGATTATACCAACGCAATTGATGAAGCTTTTCCAAAGGATGGTGGTTCTAGTTTTATTTTTAATGTCTTTCCACAAACTTTTAATGTTATTAATAAACAAACCTTTGTTGGTTTTGGAAACTTTTTAGGAATTTTATTTTTTACAGCACTATTATTTGCTGGATTAAGTAGTATTATTGCAATGATTGAAGTTGTTATAAATGGAATTTTTTCAAATTACAAGGTAAAGGAAAAGTATGTCATTATTATTTTAATGATATTAATGGCAACAATTGGTTTAGTATTGATGTTTAAAGATACTAATCAGTTACTTTACTCATTCCAAGCTTTAGCTGGTAGTGTTAACATGCTGGTGATGGCTTTAGTTGAAATTATTTTATTTGTTCATATTTACAAAAAGTTACCAATAATGATTGCATATAATAATGCACACTCATGAATTAAAATTGGTAAAACATATAAATTTGCTATTTCGTATTTAACACCATTATTATTAGCAGTTAATAGTGTCTTTATGTTTTATGCCTTTATTAGTTCGGGGCTATCAAAACCTTGATGATTATCAGTATTAGCAGTCTTATTAGGAATTATTATTCCGTTAGGATGTAGTGTTTTGTCGGTTACTGTTTTAAAAAAATATCAAATTAAACCAGTACCAATTGGAATATGACAAGAAGGATTGGAGAACTAAGCAATGGCAACTTGATTAATTATTACATTGACTATTATTATTGTGTTATTTCTTGTTTTATTTGGAGGATTTATCTTTTTTATGTATAAAGATTGAAACAATAATATTAAAAGTGCAGAAGAAACAAAACTAAAAAAAAGTAAAAATAAAAGTTAATCATAACTTTTATTTTTACTTTAGAATAATATTGTTTGGAGAAACAAAAAATAGTTGCAATTAATTGAAAAAGAATTATAATAAAACCATAAATATTAGAGGAGTAATTAAAAGGATAGTTCAGAGAGTTAATTGTGGTGGTGTGAAATTAATCTATTGTTTTAATGAAGGTTGCTAAATATTTTAACTTGATATTTTAATTAAGGTAATAAGTGATACTTATTAAAAAAAGGATGGTACCGTAATTATTAGATAATAATTGCTCCTATTATTTTATTTAAATAATAGGAGTTTTTATTTAGAAAGGAAACAAAAATGGGAAAAGAATTAACAAAGAAATATGATCATATCTTGGTCGAAACAGGAAAATATCAATTTTGGAAGAAAAAAGGTTATTTTACCGCGGATGTTAAAAGTAAACAACCAAGTTTTAGTATTGTTATTCCACCCCCAAATGTGACAGGGAAATTGCATTTAGGTCATGCATGAGATACAACATTGCAAGACTTGATTATTCGTTATAAAAAATTACTAGGATTTGATACTTTATATTTACCAGGAATGGATCATGCGGGAATTGCTACCCAGGCAAAAGTAGAAGAACGTTTGCGTGTAACAAAAAATATTTTACGACATGATTTAGGACGAGAAAAGTTTATTGAACAAGTTTGAGCATGAAAGGAAGAATATGCTGAAATTATTCGTGAGCAATGAGCTAAATTAGGTTTAGCATTAGATTATTCACGCGAACAATTTACGTTAAATAATAATTTATCAGTGGCAGTGCAAAAAGTTTTTATTGATTTATACCAAAAAGGATTAATTTATCGTGGTAAACGAATTATTTCATGAGATCCCGTGCAAAAAACCGCTTTATCAAATATTGAAGTTATTTATCAAGAACAACAAGGTAAAATGTATTACTTTAAATATTTTTTAGAGAATAGCACAAGTGAGTTTTTGACCATTGCAACAACGCGTCCAGAAACAATGTTTGCTGATCAATGTGTTGTTGTTAATCCAAATGATAATCGTTATCGCAAATATTGAAATAAAAAGGTAGTAAATCCCGCAAACGGTGAATTACTTCCTATTATTTGTGATGATTATGTTGAACAAGATTTTGGAACGGGAGCAATGAAATGTACACCAGCACATGATGCTAATGATTTTGAAATTGCTTTGCGTCATCAGTTAGCGATGCCAATTTGTATGAACTTAGATGGAACAATGAACGAATTAGCTGGGAAATATCATAACCAAGATCGTTTTACTGCTCGTCAAAATTTAGTGCATGATTTAAATCAACAAAAGTTAATTGTTGAAATTAAAGATTATTCTCACCAAGTTGGTTTTTCAGAACGAAGTGGTGCTATTGTTGAACCATATTTGTCAGACCAATGATTTGTTAAAATGGAATATTTTGCTGAAAAAATTATTAAATTTCAATCATCAACAAATAAAATTCAATTTTATCCATCTCGCTTTAATATAACATTAATTAATTGAATGAAAAATGTTCAAGATTGATGTATTTCACGGCAACTATGATGGGGACATCAAATTCCAGCATGATATCATAAAGATGATTCAACAAAAATTCATGTCGGTTTAACTCCACCAGATAATAGTAAAAATTGAATTCAAGATGCAGATGTTTTAGATACTTGATTTTCATCAGCATTATGGCCAATGACAAGTTTAGGATGAAATTGAGATAAAACATTATTTCAACGCTATTTTCCAACTAATGTTTTGGTAACTGGTTATGATATTATTTTCTTTTGAGTTTCAAGAATGATGTTTGAATCATTAGAATTTACGAAGGAAAAACCATTTAATGATGTTTTAATTCATGGTTTAATTCGGGATGAAGAAGGGCGAAAAATGAGTAAGTCATTAGGGAATGGGATTGACCCGATGGATGTTATTAAAGAATATGGTGCAGATACATTACGTTATTTTTTAGTTACAAATAGTGCCCCAGGACAAGATTTACGTTTTTCGTTAGAAAAAGTTAATAGTGCTTGAAATTTTATTAATAAGTTATGAAATGCTGCTCGTTATGTTGAAATGAATTTAGCAAATAATTTTAAACCATTGGTTAATTTTGAAATAGAAATTAAAAACTTATTATTAAACCATCAAGAAAATGCTATTGACCAATGAATTTTATCAGAATTAGCAAAAACAATTACTAAAGTACAAACTAATATGGAAAAATATGAATTTGTTTTAGTTGGAAAAGATTTGTATGATTTTGTATGAAATAAGTTTTGCTCATGATATATTGAATTAACAAAAGTTAATTTGCAAAGTAATAATGCAACAATTAAAATGGTATCAACTCAAACATTGTTTTATGTTTTAAAACAAATTTTAATTATGTTACATCCATTTATTCCATTTGTAACGGAAGAAATTTATCAAAAATTAAATTTAAAAGAATCAATTATGTTAGAAGTTTATCCAAAAATTAATTTTAATTATAATGTTGATTATTTAAATTTAGTAACGGAAATTGTTGCTGCAATCCGCGAATTGCGAAGCAATTATCAAATTAAAAAAGAACATATTATTGAAATTTGATTTGATCAAGCAAGTAGTAAGAATAACATTACTACAAATGTTATTTCATTAATTAATGAATTTATTTTAAAAATGGTTAATAGTAAAATTATGGGTGTGCTTCACCAAAAAGATCAAAACCAAAAATATGCAACAATTCCATTAACGAATGTTATTTTAGAAGTTGGATTGAATGATATTGTTGATGAAACAATTGAGCACCAAAAAATCAATGCGGAATTAACTCGCCTAGAACAAGAACTAAAACGAAGCAAAAACATTTTAAATAATCCAAATTTTTTAGCAAAGGCAAATGCTGAAAAGATTAAACTTGAAGAAGAAAAATATGCCCAATATTTAGAACAATATCAACAATTAAAAGGAAAAATAACAAATGACAATTCCAACAATTAACATTATTGGTGCTGGATTAGCGGGGACCGAGGCAGCTTATCAATTAGCGCGGAGAGGTTTTAAGGTTAACTTGTATGAAACTAAACGGTTAATAAAAAATCCAGTACAAAAACAAAATTCATTTGCGGAATTGGTTTGTTCAAATTCATTACGTAGTGAAAGTTTAACGAATGGTATCGGTTTATTAAAACAAGAAATGTTAGCATTTGATTCATTAATTATTAAAGCAGCGTATGCAAGTCGTGTTCCAGCTGGTGGAGCATTAGCAGTTGATCGTCATCAGTTTTCAGAATATATTACAACGTGATTAACAAATAATTCAAATGTGACTTTAATTGACCAAGAGGTAACAACTATTGATGATAAGGCAATTACATTGATTGCTTCTGGACCATTAACAACATCAAAATTTCAAACTACCATTCAAGCATTATTGGGTCAAGAATATTTTTATTTTTATGATGCAGCAGCGCCAATTATTACAAAAGATAGTATTGATTTTACTAAAGTATATTATAAATCACGTTATGATCAAGGCGATAGCAAAGATTATATTAATTGTCCAATGAGTAAGGATGAATTTGAATTATGAGTTCAAGCATTAATTACAGCAGAAACAGTGGCCTTACATGATTTTGAAAAAGAAATTTATTTTGAAGGGTGTATGCCAATTGAGGTAATGGCAAAACGGGGTATTAAGTCATTATTGTTTGGATCATTAAAGCCAGTTGGTCTAGAAACCTCAAGTGGTAACCGCCCATATGCTGTGGTGCAATTACGTCAAGATGATGCAATTGATACTTTATATAATTTAGTTGGTTTTCAAACTAATCTAAAGTTTCCTGAACAACAACGTCTTATTAGAATGATTCCAGGCTTAGCAAATGCCCAAATTGTTCGATATGGTGTTATTCATAAGAATAATTTTATTAATTCGCCAATTTTATTAAATCAATTTTTACAAGTAAAAAAACATCATAATATCTTTTTTGCTGGTCAAATTATTGGTGTTGAGGGATATGTTGAATCAGCGGCCACAGGAATTATTAGTGCATTAAATATTACAAGATTTTTAAATAAGAAATCAATGTTAACATTTCCACCTGAAACAATGATGGGAGCATTAGTGAATTATATTGTTAATGCTTCAAAAACTAATTTTCAACCGATGAAAGCAAATTTTGGAATTATCCCTGCCTTTGAACAACATTTTAAAAGCAAAAATGAAAAATATTTAGCATATAGTGATCGGGCATTAACAATATTAAAACATTTTATTATAAACAATAATTTAAATATGGAAAGTATCTTTTAATAATTTTAAAAAAGCATAAAATATAAGTAGAATAATGCAAACAGAAAAGAGGCGCTAAAAATGAATTTGGAATTAAATGCATTAATTAATGGTGAATTAATCAATAATGGGGATTGATTAGAAATAATTTCACCAATTAATAATAAGCCATATGGTCGTGTTCCAGCTCTAAAAGAAAAAGAAATAAATGAAGCTTTTAAGGGGGCTCGACATTCACAAAAAGCATGAGCAAAATTAACTTTATTTGAACGAATTAGTTATTTGCAAAAATGAGCAAAATTATTAGAAAGTCATAAAACAGAACTTGCGAAAATTATGGCCCATGAAGTTGGAAAAAGTTTAAAAGATGGTCAAATTGAAGTTGAACGTAGTATTGAATATATTGATTATACGATTGAAGAAGCAAAACGAGTTTTTCCAGAAACATTAACTGGTGATGGTTGAAATGTTAAAAATAAAATAGGTATTTTTTCTCGTGTTCCTAAAGGTGTTGTTTTAGCAATTTCACCATTTAATTATCCCGTCAATTTAAGTATTGCAAAAATTGCACCAAGCTTAGTTGTTGGTAATACTGTTGTTTTTAAGCCAGCAACAAATGGTAGTTTAACCGGATTATATATGGCAAAGTTAGCTTTTGAAGTTGGTTTTCCAAAAGGTGTTTTTAATGTTGTAACTGGTCGTGGACGTGATATTGGAGATTTATTAGTTTTAAATCCTGAAATTAATGTTATTTCATTTACTGGGTCAGTTGCCGTTGGGAATCATATTCGCAAATTAGGGCATGGAAAAGACTTAGTATTAGAATTAGGGGGAAAAGATCCAGCTTTAGTATTAAAAGATGCTGATTTAGCAAAAGCGGTAAAAGAAATTGTTGCTGGTGCTTATGCTTATTCTGGGCAACGTTGTACAGCAATTAAGCGAGTATTAGTAGATGAAACAATTGCTGCTGAATTAGTACAATTGTTAAAAATAGAAGTTGGCAAGTTAGAAGTAGGTTCGCCATTAGATAATAAAGCAATTATTCCAGTAATTGATTTAAAAGCTGCAGATTTTGTGCAAGGTTTAATTGATGATGCTTTAGCAAAAAAAGCAACATTAGTACTTGGTAATCAACGAAAAGATAATTTACTTAGTGCAACTTTAATTGACCATGTTACGCCAGAAATGCGATTAGCATGAGAAGAACCATTTGGCCCAGTCTTACCAATTATTCGTTGCAAAAATGTTGAAGAAATGATTACCTTAGCAAATAAATCAAACTTTAAATTGCAGGCATGTATTTTTACAAAAGATATTAATGCAGCATTTAATATTGCTAATGAGTTAGAAACAGGAACGGTTAACATTAATGGTCGTACTCAACGGGGGCCTGATTCATTCCCATTTTTAGGAATTCATGATTCTGGACAGGGAGTGCAAGGGATTCGTGAAACAATTAATTCAGTTACTCGTTTTAAAGGATTAGTAATTAATTATTAAAACTAATCTTTTTTTAGTTTTATGATATATTATATTTATAAGTAGGTGAAAATAAAAAATGGAAAATAAAGTGGAGCAAATGTCTTTGCGTGAAGAAAAAATTGAACAAACTTTGAATGAACTAATGTCAATAATTCAAGCAATTAATTTAGATCTTAGTGAATTACAAGAACGAGCAAGTTTAAAAACGAATGCTGTTCTTGATGAGTATGATACTATTGCTGAGCAAATTGCTAATATTGCAAAGGAAATCAATGATTTAGAATATAAGTTTGATATTACGGAAATTTCACTATATTTAATTTTTTTAGATTTAAAATTATCATTTAATATTTTAAAAAATAAGTTAGAAGTAACAAAATATTTAATCCAACTTTTTCAAAGACAGTAATTAATTATTATTGTCTTTTATATTATTATTATTATTATTATTATTATTATTATTATTATTATTATTATTATTATTATTATTATTATTATTATTAATGGAGGTTATTAAAAATGGATTTAAAACAAGAGAAGTTTTTGTTTACAGATGGGGAAGAACATTTTATTACTGATTTTCAGCAAGAAAAGGGTTATATTTTTTATTTTTTTCCAAAAGCAGCAACACCAGGCTGTACTTTAGAAACAATTGCTTATAATCGTTATTATCAAAAGTTTTTAACTGCTGGTTATAATGTTATTGGTATTAGTCGTGATAATTTAAAAAAACAAACTAAGTTTCAAAATGATAATAATGTTAGTTTCCCCATGTTATGTGATATTGATTCTAAATTATGTGAGATGTTTAGTGTCTTAAAAGAAAAGAAAATGTTTAATAATGTTTATTTTGGAATTGAACGAAGTACCTTTTTGTTAGACAATGATTTTAAGATTATTCAAGAATGACGAAAAGTTAAACCAGTTGAGCATATTAAAACAGTGTTGTTAGCCGTAACAGAAACCAATTTATAAATAATAAATCTTAGTGTTATTAGTATTGTGATCTAAATTTTAGGAGAAAAATGTTTAGAATTACGAAAGGATTTTAATATGGTACAAAATTTAATAAACTTTTCAACAAATTTTAAATATAATGGTTTGTCTAACCAAAAAATTATTGTTAATTATAATAAAGTTTTTAAATATATTAAATTAAACAATAAAACAAAAAAAATTATTAATTGATTATTAAGTAATAATGATTATATTCCTAATATAACTATTTTTCCAGATTATATTTCATATGATTTAATTGATGGATATACTTTTACTCAAATTGGTGATACTGGTATATTAGAATTAAGAAGTATTTTATTAGTATTACAAAATTTGCAAAAATTAAAATATAAAAATAAATATATTGTCCATGGAGATTTAAGCCCGGTTAATGTTATTTTTAAGCAAGATTTAAAAATTAAAAAAATAGTTGATTGAGATAATGTTAAACTTGGTTCAAAATATCAAGACCCAGCATATGTTTTTTGATTATGAATAAATTTTGGTGGAAATAATAAAAGTTTTAGTGAAATTAAAAAGGAAGCTAATATTTTTAAAAACACTTTACATTATAATCAAAAAGACCTTAAATATCTTAAACGGTGAATTTATAAGGTTATAAAAAGTGAAATGAAAAAACATTCTTATCAAATTAAAGGTAATGATTGATTATTAAAATGATATTTAAACTGTATCGACTGGATTAAATCTGAATGAAAAAATCTTTGAATTTAAAATCATTTTTTGATATAAAATTAAATAAAAATGAAACTAATTTATATTTAAGTTTTTTCTTATATTCTTTAATTCCATCAATATGAATTTTAGTTCGTACAATAATCATTACAAAATATATGGATGTGTCATTAGATACTTATGCCCAATGAGAATATCTCAATACTATTCTTGAAATTCTTCAAGAAGCTTTTGTTTTTCCATTGTTCTTTTTTCTTGGAAAAATTAAAAATAATAAAATTAATGACTTAAATAAAATTCGTCAAATTTATTTATTTGTTTTTTTGATTTACTTAGGAATTATTTTTCTTTTTTCTTTTTTTACTGATAATTTAATTAAAATTATTGATGGTTATAATTATAATGACCAAATAATATTTTTTAATTTGCAATTATATTCAAAAATTCCAGAAATTTTATTGTTAATTTCTACTGCCTTTTTATTAAATATTGGTAAAAGTAAATGGTTCTTTTTTCTATTACTAGGTAAAATGATAATTTATATTATTTTAGATTTTACTTTAGTAAATGAAAATGTTTTTCCAAATGCATATATTGGTTTGGGATTAAGTAGTATTTTAACCAATATATTTTTATTTGTTTTTTCTTTATTAATTATTGCAAACTTTTTTAGTTTTAAAATTTTTTGAAATATTAAAACTTTTCGATTAACAAAATTAGAATTTAATAAAGTTTTTTTTTCTTAATTTTATTTTTACTTTTTTATCATCGGCAATTAATAACTTTTTTTATTTATTAGTAATTGCAAAAACATTAAATTCATTAACTGCTTCTGGTTCATATTGATTAGCAAATCAACTAATTTGAAATTGAATTTTATTACCAATAATTGCTTTAGTTGAAGTATTTAAAGCTGTAATTGCCATTAATGTAGATGAGGGGATAAATAGTAAGGAACTTAATAAAAAATTTATTAAATATTTTAAACTTTCATTTCTTTTATTTGTTGTTTAAGCAGGCATAGTTTATGGAATATGAATTCCTTTTTCTAGGTTTTTAACTAATAATGATCAAACAAAAATGACCGAATCAATGCAAATTATGACGATTGTTATTTGATTTTATCTTTTTTATACTTGAGCTACATTGATTGAGGCTGTTTTTATTGGGATTGGCAAATTAAAATTCTTATTAATAAAATCATGTATAATAAATTTTACAGTTTATTTAATTCCATTTATATTAATTGGATTTAATATTCTATTACTAAAAATAAAATTAATTATTTTTATTTATAGTTTTTCTTTATTAGGGTCTTTTATTGTTAATCTTATAATGTATTTAATATTGTTTAGGAAAAATAAAAAGACAAAGTCTTGTTAATGCTTTTATACCAAAAAGCATTAAATTTATGGCTCTTAAACAAACACTTACTTTATTCCATCCTATTCTAACTATATACCAAAATAGATTGATTTTTTTGGTATTTAATGGTTTAATAATTTAAACTATTAAATGACTGTTTTGGAGGTTACATGGCAAAATATAGCGAACTGTAGCTAGAATTAAATGAAATAAGTAAGTTTTTAATTGCAATTGACGACAAAAAAAGACAAACAATTATTATTTGTTTATTAGAAGAAAACGATTGTGTTGGAATTCAGGTTGAAGAATTAATAGCAGCAACGGGGTTTTCGCGACCTGCAATATCGCACCATTTAAAAATTTTAAAACAAGCTAAAATAGTTTCATTTCATGCAGTTGGCACGAAAAATTTTTATTATTTGTATAATGATACAACTGAAATTGGAAAACTATAATGTTTTTTAACCAAGATAAGTGAAATAATGTATAAGGAGAGGACAAAATAATGAAGAAAATTTTAATTGTAGAAACTAATACAAATAGATATAAAAATACCAATGAAGCTACTGGCTTGTGATTGGGTGAAAGCGCAGAATTTGTTGATGAATTACAAAAACATGGAATTAAATATGATTTTGTGAGTCCAAACGGTGGTTTAGTACCCCTTGATCCTAGAAGCATGAAATACATGGATGAAGCGATTTGAAATGTATATGAAGACAAAGATTTTTTACAAAGGGGCATTCAAAACACATTAAAACCCAACGAAATAAAACCAAATGAATATAGTGCAATTTACTATACCGGTGGGCATGGTGTAATGTGAGATTTTCCAGACAATAGTGAAATTCAAGCAATAGCTAGACAAATTTATATGAATAATGGTTATTTAGTTTCAGTGTGCCATGGAATTGCTGGTTTATTAAATCTAAAAGATGATCAAGGAAACTATATAATTGCTGGTAAAAAAATCACTGGTTTTACTACCTCAGAAGAAATTTTAGCGGGAAAGAAAAAACAAGTACCGTTTTTAAATCAAAAAATTGCAAAAAGTCGTGGTGCCATTTGACATAAGAAACGTTTTTATAAAGATTATGCCTTGATTGACAACAATATAATTACAGGACAAAATCCATTTTCTGTGCGATCAGTTGCAAAGCTACTTATTAGGGAACTAAATAATGCAAACAATCTTGGGAAGTAATGGACAAATTGGTCATGAATTGGCAAAGGAACTATATAACAACTATACAAAAGAAATTAGATTGGTAAGTAGAAAACCTGTCAAGATAAATGAAACAGACCAAATTATGGTAGCCGATTTGATTAATTACAATTCCACTCTTAATGCAATTGCAGGAAGCGAAATAGTTTATTTTACTGTTGGTTTACCAATGAATGCAAAGTTAATGGAAGAACAGTTTCCGGTTATTGTACAAAATGTGCTTAAAGCTTGTACAGTAAATAATACAAAACTAGTATTTTTTGATAATACTTATATGTATCCCAAAACTACTAAAACACAGTTTGAGGACACACCGTTTGAGCCCAAAGGGAGAAAATCAGTTTTGCGAGCGCAATTAACTAATATGGTTTTAGCAGCGATGGATAAAAAAGAAATTGATATCGTTATATGTCGTGCCCCGGAATTTTATGGACCTGGACACACGCAGAGTATTACTAATTCTATGGTGTTTGAAAATATTAAACGCCATAAAAAAATTAAAATTCCAATAACGGTAAAAACGTTACGAACTTTAATTTGAACGCCCGATGCAAGCAAAGCGATGGCTTTAATTGGTAATACAAAAGATGCATATAACCAAACTTGACATTTGCCCTGCGATCGAAGTTTAACATATAAACAAATTTTAGAAATTGCCAGTGAAGTTACGAATAGAAAACTACATTATTCAATAATTAAGGAATGGCAATTTAAATTTGTAAGTCACTTTAACAGCCAAGTTAAAGAACTTTTAGAAATGTTACCACGTTATAAAGTTGATAATTTATTTAACTCAGATAAATTCAAAACATGTTTTCCACAATTTAAAATTACCCCTTTTGAAGAAGGGATAAAAAATATTTTATTACCAATTACAAATTAAATTTTAAACCACAAAAAAGATTTTGTGGTTTTATTTTTACTAAAATATTTTCCCATGATGCAAGCGGTTATCTTTCATTTTGAAGTTAAAGAATTGTCCAAAATTGCGTTACATAAACTTGCATACAAACTTTATAGTAAAACTTAAAATATCAAATAAATTCAAAAAGCAACAAGATTGAATAAATAATCTTTTTTATTGTTATTAAAAGGATTAAGATCTAAATAATAAAAAATTATTACTTGCATTAGTCATGTTAAGAAAAGAAACATTAATTTTGATATGACATAACAATATAAGCAATTAATCAAAATCCGCTTAAATAAAGTAGAATAAAATTTTTAATTTTATTAAAAACATATTTGAGTTTCTTTGTATTTTCATTTTAATAAAAGTTTGTTTTTTTTCAATCTCATGGAACAAAAGCATATAGTGAAATTGTCTTTCACAATATGTTATCGATGCGAATGGCAAAGGTTAATTTGTATTTTTGATGTTGCAGAATATAAATATTCATGGTTTAATTAGAATAACTTAAAAAGACAAAGTCTTGTTAATGCTTTTATACCAAAAGCATTAAATTTATGACTCTTAAACAAACACTTACTTTATTCCAACTACTAAAATAAGCCTTTCCTTTTGACCTAGCATTTTGGCTAAAAATATGATAAAATAATAGATACATAGTATTGTAAAGGGGAACGAAGATAATGAACAAAACCGTTTTTTCAAAAAACGAGATTAAGTTATGTTATGACAATTTATGAAAAACAATTTTTATTTTTTCTTTACCAACTGTCCTTGTGATGGCAATGACAGCATTATATCCAATCCTTGATAAATTTATTGCCTTAACATTTGTTACACCAAATGTTTTTCATCATCAACCATATTTGGATTGATATAAAGAACATATTTCAATTAATAATGGTGAATTAACATATGAATCAGCAAAAATTTTTGTTAATTTATCAACCCATTTTGCAATGCAAATTTATAACTTATTATTTGCTTTTGCAATTTTATTTGCGATTGGAACATCAATTACATTTGCCATTAAATCTGGGCAAAGTAATAAACAACAAACACAATCTTTAGCAGGAAATGCTTTAACAATTACCGTTTTATTTTCAATTGTTGCAGCTTTTTTTGTTTTTTGTTTAGTCTTTCCACAATGAGATAATATTATGATTTTAATTCAATTAAGTAAAAAAGGAACATGAATTGTACAAGATTTAACTTGGCATTACGTTTTTCCAATGTTACTTGCTAGTCCTTTAATGTTTGTTAGTTATTTATTATTAACATTATTACGAACAGATGGGAAAAGCCATGCTGCAATTTACATTACAATTGGAGCAATTGCAATTAATGCTTTATTTTCAATTATTTTTGTAAAATATGGTCAAATGTTATTGGAAGGAACAATGTTAGGAACAATTATTGCATGAATTTTTATTATTATTGTTTCATTAATTTGTATTTATTATAATAAGAATTCTTATTTGCGATTTCATTGACGTGATCTTTTTTATTTACATAAAACAACAATTAAGGAAATTTTTCGGTTAGGTTTTTCATCTTTTATTAATAATTTAGGTGCTGTTTTAGTTTCAATTTTATCATCAGCAATTATTTCATCGTTGCCAGGACAATTTGCTCAGCGGCAACAATATGGTTTAGCATCTTTCCAATTATTTAATAGTGCGGTAAGTCCCTGAATTGCCTTCTTTACCGCAATTGCGTTAGGGATTGCACAAGGGATGAAAACAATTATTGGTTATAACTATGGAGCGAAAAAATATTTACGAATGTATCAAACTTGTTGATATGGATTAGCAATTATTAGTGGCTGATTGTTTTTTACTCTATTATTATTTATTGCTCTTGGCCCACAATTGTTAATGGCTTTTGCTTTTCCTTCTGATTTAGTTGATGAATATCGATGAATAGCAGTTCTAATGTTAATGAGTTATCCTTGCGCTGCCATTTCATTTTTAGGTGTTTCGTTATTTCAAGGAATGAATAATGCACGGAAAGCAGCATTATGTTCTTCGTTTCGTGCCTTTATTGTGTTACCAATTTTAATGCTATGTGGATATTTCTTAGCACATGGATTATCGGATGGCACAGACCAGAGTAATATTTATTATTTTATATTATTAGGGTTAAATGATTTAATTTCAGCTATTGTTGTGGGCATTATTTTATATTTCTTTTGATATAAACATCGTCATCATATTTTTAATGAAGTTGATGAAAAAGATCAAGAATATTTACAAAGCAAAAAACAACAAACAAGTTATTAAAATTAAATAAAATGATAAATAATTATATACCTTTCCAATAATTATGACAATGGTTTCATTTAATTTCAGTTAAATATATGGTATAATTCATTTATAAGCAAAGTGGATAATAGGGCATATTGATATGGAGGGTATCGCATGAATAATAATGATCCAAAATTTAATGGAGGAAACGAAAATTATTTTAATTCGTTTGAAAATAATAATGGTTTTGGCAATGATAATTTATTAAACCAAAATTCGCCAGTAACACCATTAACAAAACCAATTAGAGTTTCTGATAATGCAAATGATTTTAAAACAAAAACTAATCCACCCTTTAATTCTTCTTATATTTCAAAAGCTTTAGGAATTAATGGGACGGAAGTTAAACCGCAGCATAATAAACCAATTTATCAACCAATTATTTATCAACCATTTGTTATGCCTATTATGGCTAACCCAATGAATGCGATGGGAATGGGAGCATATAATCCAATGATGATGGGTTATCCGCAAATGTTTCCTTACCCAATGATGCCACAATTTCCAATGATGATGGGTTATCCGCAAATGTCACAATATCCCGGAATGTTAACTTATCCTCCAATGGCAGGGCCAGAAGTAGAACAACAATTACAAGGAATGCAACAACAATCTGCTAGTCAAGGTTCTAATTTTAATAAAAAACAGTATGCTCAAGATTCAGGCCGTCATTTTGCAATTATGAATCCAGATTTGATGAAACAACAACAAGGCATTAATAGCGATTTTGATGAGAGTTTTGATGATACATTTAATGAGGGGCCTCCTTTTGGGTCAAACCATGATTTTAATCAAACAAATGAATTTGGTGGTGGTAATTTTGCTGGTCAAAATGATTTTGGCCAAGGAAATACAAATTTTGGACCAACACCAGATTTTAATGCAGCACCAAGTTTTAGTTCATCACCTGATTTTGTTCCATCAGATGGTTTTAATAATAGCAATGTTTTGGGCAAAATTGATTCAACAAAAATGCCATTTCAATATGATGAAGAAACAACCAAGCGAAAATTACCAGTTTGAGCAATAGTTTTAATTGTTGTGTTAGTAGTTTTAGTTTTAGCAGTTATAACAATTGTAATGTTGTATTTTAATTTAGAAGCAGTTCATAATTTAATTAATGGTTGATTTGGGCTTGAAGTACCATTTAATCCATGGTTTTAAAAATGTTATTTAATAACATTTTTTTATTTATGTTAATAAAATAAAAAAAAATCTAGACAAGGGTTAAAATCTAGATTTTTAACTATTATTTAAAATTTGAAAGGTTTTTTATTTGAAAAAATTATTTTGTTATTTTTAGGTCGTTAATTTATTTTGCTTGTATTGTCCTATTAAAATCTTGTGGTGGTAATGTACTATTTTTGATTTTAAAAAACCAAACAACAAAACCCAAAATTACTAAAATATTATTTTTATTAGGTTTTTTTAAACGATTAATTTTTTTAATAATTTGTTTATCATATTGACAATTATTATCTTTTTCTTCTAATGTAATTTCAGTTTCATCAATAGCATTTTGTTGATGAATTGAATTGCTTAAAATATATGCATAATCAAATTCGGTTTCATTTTCATATTTACTACGTAGAGGATTAAAAGTGCCAGGAATAAATAAACTTAATGAAAACTTAATTTTTTTAATTATTTTTTTTAAAAATTTATTCATTGCTGTTCACCTCTTGTAATTAGTAATATGATAACATAAAAAAATAATCTTGTTAAGATTTTTTTTTATTTTTTCAGATGATTTTATTTTTAAATAAGGTAAGATTTAAGTATATGAGAATAGAAAATAGGGTGAAAATGATGGAACAATATCTTAAAATGGCTCGTTTTATTTTGGAACACGGGCAAGAAAAAGATGATCGAACAAATACCGGAACAATTTCTTATTTTGGTTATCAAATGCGTTTTAATTTAAGCGAAGGTTTTCCAATTTTAACAACAAAAAAAATTCATTTTAAATCAATAGTTTATGAATTATTATGATTTATTAAAGGCGATACTAATATTAAATATTTAGTGGATCATGATGTTCGAATTTGAAATGAATGACCATATGAGAAATATCAAGCATCATCAAAATATAATAATGAAACATTAGCTGAATTTGTTGAAAAAATTAAAACTGATGCAAATTTTGCTGCTGAATTTGGTGATTTAGGACCGGTATATGGGAAACAATGACGAAATTTTAATGGGGTGGATCAGTTAGCAAAATTATTAGAAAATTTAAAAAAGAATCCATATTCACGTCGTCATATTATTAGTGCTTGAAATCCAGCAGAAGTTGATGAGATGGCTTTGCCACCTTGTCATACTTTAATTCAGTTTTATGTTTCAAAAGATAATAAATTAAGTTGTCAATTATATCAACGTAGTGCGGATGTTTTTTTAGGAGTTCCTTTTAATATTGCAAGTTATGCTTTATTAACCCATTTAATTGCTCAGGTTGTTGGTTTAGATGTTGGGGATTTTGTCCATACTTTAGGCGACTGTCATATTTATAAAAATCATCTTAGTCAAATTAAAGAACAATTAACACGTTCTCTACGGAAATTACCAACCTTGAAGTTAAATCAAACCATTTCTTCGTTATTTGATTTTAAATTTGAGGATATTATGCTTGAAAATTATGACCCAGCCCCATTAATTAAGGGAACTGTCGCAGTATAATGATTAAGTTATTATGAGCAATGGATGAAAATAATTTAATTGGTCAAAATAACCAATTACCATGACATTTAAGAGAAGAATTACAGCATTTTAAAGAAACAACATTAGGGCAAACAATTTTATTTGGTCGGTTGACTTATGAAGGAATTGGACGACCATTACCAAAACGAAAAACATTAGTTTTAACAAGACAGCTTGATTATCAAATTAAGCATCCAGATGTGGAAGTAGTAACTGATTTAACAGCAATTATTAATTTTTATCATCAAAATCCAACCGAAGATATTTATATTTGTGGGGGAAAAAAAATTTATGAGGCAACATTACCATATGCTGATGAATTAATTACTAGTCTTATTAAAGGAAAATACCAAGGCGATACTTATTTTCCTTCGTTTGATTTAAACCAATTTACTTTAACTAAATTAAACGAATATCAACAATTTGTAATAAAATATTATAAGAGAAAGGAACAAAGTTAAAATGTTAAATATTTGAAAAATTATTCTGACATGACCACGATTTTTACGAACAATTACTAAAGCAAGAAGTATTAGCAAAAAAATTAAAAGAGATCCAAATATTGTTTCAGAAGAATATCGTTATCATTGATTGCAAAAACGAACACGTTATATGTTATGAGTACACGATGTTAAAATAATTGTTCATGATCGTGATAATTGAATTGATAAAGGTTGTTTAATGATTGCCAATCATCAATCGAATGTTGACCCGGCAATATTATTTGCTTTAAATGATTTTAATAAAACCGCACCTTGTGCATTTATTGCTAAAAAAGAATTGCAAAATAACCGAACATTTCGGAATTTTTTAACATTAATTGATGTTTTATTTTTAGATCGTGAAAACCCTCGTCAGGCATTAGAAGTTATTAAAGAGGCAAATTATTTAATTCGTGTACCGCGAACAATGGTTGTTTTTCCAGAAGGAACTCGGAGTCGAAGCCAAGAAATGGGAGAATTTCATGCTGGAAGTTTTAAAATTGCCCAGAAAGCACATGTCTCAATTATTCCTGTTTCAATTGTTAACTCTTATCCAATTTTTAATAAAGAATTTAAAAAAAGAGGGAAAAAGTATGTTCATGTTGTGTTTCACAAGCCAATTAAGCCAGATACGTTTATGACCAAATCAACTGAGTTAATTGCAAATAATGTTAAACAAATTATTCAAAAAGGGATCGACCAATATCAAGATGTTGATCATAAAAAAGCTTATGAAGAATATAAAACTTCATTAAAGAAAAAAGTAACTTAAAAAAAGAAGGTATCGAATAGTGAATATTTTAGAATTAATTGATAAAAAGAAAAATGGACAAGAGTTATCACGAGAAGAAATTAACTTTATTGTTAAAGGATATACAACGGGGATTATTCCGGATTATCAAATGTCAGCTTTTTTAATGGCAATTTATTTTCAATCAATGTCAGTTACAGAAATTTCGTTTTTAACTGAAGCAATGGTTAATTCAGGGGAAGTATATGATTTAACTGGGATTCCTGGTTTTAAAGTTGATAAGCATTCTTCTGGTGGAGTTGGTGATAAGGTTAGTTTAATTTATGCGCCTTTAGTTGCTGCCTTTGGTTTAAAAGTAGCAAAAATGTCAGGGCGGGGGTTAGGCCAAACAGGAGGAACAATTGATAAGTTGGAAAGTATTCCTGGTTTTAAAGTTGAACTTTCTTTTCATGAATTTAAAGATGTTATTAATAAAACAAATTTATCAATTATGGCTCAATCTGATAATCTTGTTCCAGCTGATAAAAAGATTTATGCTTTACGCGATGTGACAGCAACAGTTGATTCATTACCATTAGTGGCGGCAAGTATTATGTGTAAAAAAATTGCAACTGGTAGTGATGGAATTGTGTTGGATGTTAAATGTGGTAATGGTGCTTTTATGAAAACAATATCTGATGCGCGAAAATTAGCACAAATTATGGTTGAACTTGGGATTAAATTTAATAAAAAAATTGCTGCTGAAATTACTAATATGACGCAACCATTAGGTCGTACCATCGGCAATGCAATTGAAATTTATGAAGCGTTACAAACATTGCAAGGAAAAGGACCTGATGATTTGACTTACATTGTATGTGAAGCGGCAGCCTTAAGTTTATGCCAAGCAGGGCTTTTTAACGATTTAGCAACAGCAGTTAAAGCTTGTGAAGAAAAATTACAAACTGAAGAGCCATTAAATTACTTCCGTGCTTTTGTTAAAAAGCAAGGTGGAGATTTAAGTTTTATTGATAATAATTTAACTTTAAAAGAGGTATTAAAAGTAAAAAATGTAATTGAAATTAAAGCAAACCATGCTGGTTTTATGGAAATTATCGATACTAATGAGTTGGGATTATTAGCTGTTCGTTTAGGAGCTGGACGTAATACAAAAGATGAAGCAATTGATTATCATGCTGGTATTTATTTAAATAAAAAAACTGGTGAAAAAGTTGCAAAAGATGATGTTGTGATGACTTTATATACTAGTCGCTATGTTACTGCTCCAGTCTA
The DNA here is from genome assembly GCF_000236085.2 of Spiroplasma melliferum KC3. NCBI lineage: Bacteria > Bacillati > Mycoplasmatota > Mollicutes > Entomoplasmatales > Spiroplasmataceae > Spiroplasma > Spiroplasma melliferum. The sequence goes on from NZ_AGBZ02000004.1 coordinate 230,078, forward strand.
TGATTGAGCACAACGAACTTTTCGAATTGTTTCAACAAAACCACCACAAGAAGAATTAGTTTATGAAATAATTCAATAAAAGTGATGCATTAAGTTAATCACTTTTTTTGTTTTAATGTCTTTAATTTTTTTTAAAATAGCGGTATTATTAACTAAGAAAATAAACATGGGAGAGAAAGAATGTTACATTTACCACGCTATGAAGTAAAACTTGATAATTTTTCAGGACCATTAGATTTGTTATTGCATTTAATTAAAGAAAAGGAAATGAATCTTTTTGAAATTAAGTTAACAGAAATTACTGATCAATTTTTAGCGTATATTAGGGAAATTGAACAATTGAATATTGAAATTGCATCGGAATATTTAACAATGGCAAGTTATTTAGTTGAGACAAAAACAAAGTTAGTGTTGCCAAAAGAACAGGTTGAAATTGATGATAATTATGAAAAAGATGCTCGCGATGAACTAATTAATCGTTTGCTAGAATATAAAAAAATTAAAGAAGTTAGTCAATATTTTAAAGATCAACATCAAGAGGGAATTCGTTATTTATCAAAACCACGAACAATTATTAAAGGGAATTCAATTAAAGAAGAAGATTTACCATTATCACCAAAAATTAATATTGATAAATTAACGAATAGTTTTTTGAAAATGTTAGAACGAATTAATGCGGCAAAACCATTAGAATCAAATGTTGTTATTACTGAAGTTTCTCCAGAAGAAATGGCTGAACGAATCATGATGTTATTAGCACAAGATGATAAAGAATGAACATTAGAAGAATTACTAGGTAATTTTACTTTATCATTACAAGTTTTTGTTGCATGTTTTATTGCTTTGTTAGATTTAGCTCGCCACCAAAAAATTGAAATTGAGCAATACCAGCATTTAGAAGCAATTTACATTAGACCATATTTACAGAAAGAGGGGAATTAAATTTGATGAATTTAAATGAAAAAATGGCTGTTTTAGAAGGGCTATTATTTATTAGTGGCGATGAAGGAATTAATTTAAAAGAAATTGCTCATATTCTTGAAATTTCTGTTCCTGAGTGTGAAGAGGTTTTAACAAAATTAAAAGCAGAATATCAAACTAGTAATAATCGTGGATTAACAATAACATCTTTTGCTGATAAATATCGTTTAGCAACAAAGCAAGAATATTATCAATTTTATTTAAAATTAGCTAATAATAAAATAGAAGCACGGTTATCACAAGCAGCATTAGAAACATTAGCAATTATTGCATACCGTGGACCAATTAGTAAGCCAGAAATTGAAGAGTTACGAGGAGTTAATTCTGACAGTGTTATTAACAAATTACGAGCACGTGATTTGATTGATGAAGCAGGTAAAAGTGACTTGCCAGGAAAGCCAATGACATATCATATTACTGAGGAATTTTTAAAAGTTTTTAATTTAACTTCATTAGCAGATTTACCACAAATTAAAGAAACTGTTGTAGAAAAAGAGCAGGATTTATTTAAGTAATGGAACGCTTACAAAAAGTTATTGCAGCAAAAGGTTATTGCTCACGACGAAAAGCAGAAGAACTAATTATTCAAGGACGAGTTAAAGTTAATAATGTTGTGGTAACAACATTGGGTACTAAAGTTGGCAAAAATGATCAAATACAAGTAAATAATCAAATTCTTATGAATGAAAATTCAAATAAGGTTTATTTAATGCTGAACAAACCACGAAATTGTGTTTCAACGATGTATGATCCGCAACATCGCAAAACAGTTTTAACTTATGTTAAAGGTATTTCAGAACGAATTTATCCGGTAGGTCGCTTAGACTATGATACTAGTGGTCTTTTACTATTGACTAATGATGGAGAATTTACTAATATTATTACACACCCAAGTCATATTATTAATAAGACATATCATGTTTTAGTTTCTGGTTATCTTTCAAAACAACAATTACAACAATTAGCAACAGGAATTGAAATTGAGCCAGGAATTATAACAAGCCAAGCACAAGCAAAATTAGTAAAATATGAAGAAGCAAAAAATGTTTCGATTCTTTTATTAACTATTCATGAAGGCAGAAAACATCAAGTTAAAAAAATGATACAAGCATTAGGGCATGAAGTTATTAAATTAAAACGAATTGCAATTGGTTTTTTACAATTAGATGAAACATTAAAGCCTGGTGAATGACGTTATTTAAAGCCCAAAGAAATTAAACTTTTTTTTGGAATAGCATCACACTTAAAAACAAAATAAAGGAGAGAAAAAACAATGCGGATTACATTAGCAGGAGTTGTTGGAGTTGGAAAATCAACTGTTAGTAAGCTATTGGGAAAAAAGCATCATTATATGGTAATGGATGAGCCAGTTGAGGAGAATCCATATTTAGATCAGTATTATGCTGATCCAAAAGATATGGCTTTTAAAATGCAAGTATATATGGTAATGGCGCGTAGTAAACAATTAAAACAAGCAAAAATAACATCTAATATTATTTTTGACCGTAGTATTTTAGAAGACCCAATTTTTGTTGATGTTTTATATGAGTTAGGATATATGAATACAACAGATTATAAAGTTTATAAAGAATTTTATGATGTTGTTGTTTTACAAAGTTTATATTTAGATGAAAACATTAAACCAGAATTAGTTGTTTATTTACGAGTTGATCCAGAGATAGCAATGGAACGAATTACCAAAAGAGGCCGCGCTAGTGAACAAAATATTGGCAGCGCTTATTGAACATTATTAAACCGAAAATATGAGGAATGATATGAACGCTCAAAAGATAAGTTTAATTTTTTAGTTATTGATGCCAATCATAAAACACCAGAAGAAATTGTTGCCATAATTTCAGAAAAATTAATTGAAAAGAAATAATATAAAAAAACTAGTGTTAATGAACATCTAAAATAAAATTGACAGAAAAAAGAGACAAACATTTTCTGTTATATAATTTTATTGAAAGGATGTTCTTTTCTTATGGCAAAACAATGAAACAAAAATGAAAAACTAGAAATTTTAACATTTGCTGAGTTAAATGGCATTAAACTAACAGTTCAAAAATATAACATAGCCAAATCTACTATCCATAGATGACGTGTAGATGTACAAAACAATTTTGATAACCTAGAATGAGGTCGTGGATCTCAAAGTAAACAAAAGACAAAAAGAAGAATTAGTATTTCAACAATTGACTCAAATGATGTCAAAAAAATGTCACGTTCTGAATTAGAAGAGATTGCTAAATTACATTTTGCATTAAAAAAGTATGAGGCGAAGACTATTAAAGAAAAGTTCTTCGCAGTAAATAAATTATCAACAGATTATTCTGTTGATTTTTTATGTAGAAAATTAGGTATTACTAGATAAGGTTATTACTTATGGATTAAACAAGGAAAACCTATGTATAAAAACTATAATTTTGTTTTAGCAGAAATAATACTTGAAATATTTAATAAATTTAAAGGTGTTTATGGATACCCAATGATTACGATTTTGTTAGAAAAATATAAAAATATCAAAGTTAACAAATGAGTAGTCTATCGCTATATGAAAATATTAAAAATTAAGTCTATTCGGAAGAAAATAAAACCGAATTATTTTAAATCAGGTCCTCTCAGATTCCCAAATATCTTAAAACGAGATTTTGTTACATCTGAACCAAACAAAAAATGAGTGACAGATATCACATATTTACCTATTAAGAATGGAATGGTATATTTATCAATTGTCCGTGACTTATTCAATGGTGAAATAATAGATTGAAAATTATCAAATCATGCTGATGCTAATTTGAGTTTTAAGAATTTAGTATCAGTTTGAAATTATGCAGGACGTCCCAAAAAATTAATTATTCATTCAGATCAAGGCTATGCATATACATCCCCGCAATGAAAAGAATTGTGTGAAAAAATGGGAATTATTATTTCGATGTCTCGCCGTGGTAATTCACCAAATAATGGTGCTTGTGAAACTTGATTCAGTTCATTTAAAAATGAATGTTTTTTCTTATATAAACGAAACAGTCTTAATTTTAGTAATATTATGAACATTGTTTCAAATTATGTTGATTTCTATAATTTTGTCAGACCTAGAGTTAAACAAAGAAAAACTCCATTCGAACAACGAATGGAGTTTCAAAATAAAAATGTCTCTTTTTTCTGTCAATTTGAATTGACATTGTCATTAACACTAGTTTTTTTATATGTTTAAATTTGCCCTAATCCTTTTTCTTTTCAAATTTTCATCACAGCATCTTTTCCTTTTGTTTCTAAAATATCTTTGTATTCTAAATAACGTTCTTGGCATTCTTTAATTTCTTTTAAAGCTTGGTCTAATCCACTTCAACCATTAATTTTAACTTCTTTTTTTTGTAATGTTTTATATTGTAAAAAGAAAGTTTCAATTTCATTTCGTATTGCTAATGGAACATCTTCTAAAGTTTGAATATGATTAAAACGAGGATCATCCGCCATAACAGCCATTAATTTTGTGTCAATTTCACCGTTATCAATCATATTAATTGTTCCTAAAATACGAACATTAATTTGACAGCCAGGAATTGTTGGATAAGTGCTTAATGAGATTACATCAAGGGGGTCGCCATCTCAATCTAATGTATTTTCAATAAAACCATATTCTCCTGGATAAAAATTAGCACCATATAAAACACGATCTAAAACGATTCGTCCTGTTTTAAGATCGTATTCATATTTATGACCAGACCCCTTAGGGATTTCAACGATAATTGGTAAAACATTATTTTTACTCATTATTTTTCTTCCTTTCATTAATTTCCTAATTATTAATATAGCATAGAAAGGCAAATAATGTTATGCCTTTTTAATCCTTTTCATTTTTTTGTAGTAATATTAAACAGAATTATTGTGTTATATTCAGGAAAATAAAAGATAATTATTATTTTTATGCCAATTATAAATTTAAATAAAATGAAACTTATATTATATATTAACACATTTTTAATAAAACTAGTAAATTATTTTTATTTTTATTTATTTTAAAAAAAATGAAAAATTTTGGTAATTTGCTCAATTTAGGTATACAATGAAAGTAAGAAAGGAGGCTATGAAGAAACAAATAAAATTGTATTAAAAAATGTATCAAATTGTATTAAATTACCAACTTATCAAACTTATAAAAAATAAAAAATTGATAAATTAGGAGGCCAATTACTATGAATACATTATTAAAATACATTACATTAGCAGGACTTGCAGCAACACCTGCTGTGACTGCAACTTCATTACCAATCTTAGAAACCAATAGCAATATTGCTATTTCATCAAATAGTTTGTTACAAGATGCCGCTACTATTGAACAAAAAGCTGCGAAAGCTATTGCTAATCAACTTCGTTTAGAACCAGCAGATGGATCATCATTAAAAGAAGGACAAAAATTAAATGAAGCAAAAGAAGTAATTTTCAAACACATTGATGGAGTTAAATTTGATGCCATCGCTTCAATTGAAAATGACATGGATGCTAGAGAAATTACTAATGCTATTATGAACATCACTGTTGATAATATAGAAATTCCAAATGGAGATACTAAATCTTTAAAAATTGGTTATCAAACAGTCACAATTAATATAAAAATGAATGAAACAAATAACATTATGTCTATTATGTTAATTAATGTTAAACCAATCGGTGGTGACATTGGAAAAGGATATAATTTATTGCAAGAAAGAGCTTCTATTGAAGAGAAAGCTGCAAAAGCTATCTTTGACCAAATTCGTGAAAATCCAGTAGATGGAGCATCATTAACAGAACGTGAAGTAATTAATAGCGCAAAAGATTTAATATATAGTAAAATTGATGAAGTAAAAATTGATGCAATCGCTTCAATAATTGATGATATGGATGCTAGAGAAATTACAGCCGTAATTAATGATATTAAAGCAGAAGATTTAATAATTCCAAATGGAGATACTAAACTTTTAAAAGCTGGATATCAAAAAATAACAATTAATCTAAAAATTAAAGAAACAAATAATATTATGTCTATAATCTTAGTTAATGTTAAAGCACTTGAAGTTTAATAAACAGTAAAAATAATTAGAATAAAATTAATACTAAAATTGCTTCATATAAATTGTATGAAGCAATTTATTTAATTATTAAAAAAGAAAAAGGAGATCAATTATTATGTGTAAATTAATTAAATGCCTTACATTAGCAGGATTTTTAACTGGACCTATTGTTACAACGACTTCATTACCAAGTTTCAATTCAAATCAAGAAGTTTTCAAAGATTTCAATTATGATTGTGGATTAGAAGCAATTGCTTTAACTTATATTAAAGAAGCAGTTAGTGAAATTGAATCAGTTGATGGATCAAGTTTACATGCCGGACAAAGTTACGATACTGCTTTTCAATTATTATGAGTTGCAATTGAACAATCAAAAATTAAAGCAATAGAAAAAGCAAACAATATTGGTGATAAAAAAGTTAGAGAAGAAATTATTACATTAATAAACAGCTTAAAAGATAGTGATGCAAAAATCATTGAAAAAACTGCTGTTTTAAGAACAGGAAATAATGAAATCTTAATGGATTTATACCTTGGTTCTGCAAAAGATACAGTACATATTATATTAGATAGTGTTCAATTGTCACAAGACCCTGATACATTAGAATATACTGCATATGCAATTTTGGTTCAAGTTCTTAATAAAGGAATGGCTGATGGTTCAGAATTGAGAGCAAAACAAAAATTAGAAGCCGCATTACCTTACTTATGAAGCTTTATTGATAGCAATAAAAAAGATGCAATAGAGGCAATAACAAACAGAGAAGATATTAAAAATATTAAAATTAAAGAAAAACTTGTTAATTTAGTAAAAGAGTTATCTAGTGAAAACTTAACAATTGCAAAAACTAATAAAACTACAATTTTAATTGAAGGATTTAATAGCATTATAGTTACTATAAACAAACTAGGAAATGTTAAACCTGAAACAGAATAAATTGTTGGATATAAAATGCTTTGTATATAATTTATACAAAGCATTTTATATCCAACTTAATAATTTTTATAGTTAGTTTTTACTTTGCTATATTTTAAAAATAATTTATAATTAAATAAGGTGATAATATGCAGACAAAAATAAAAGATTTATTTTACTTAGATACAAAAAGAATTGTTGCAATGGCAATTGTGATTGCTTTATATGTTTTATTGTCATGATTAAGTAAAATAATGAATTTGACAGTTTTTCCAGTTGCTCCGTTTTTGAAAATTGAATTAACTGATTTTTTAATGTTATTAGCTGTTCGTTTGTTTGGTATTATTTATGCTACTTTTTTAACTATTAGTGTTAGTTGGTTAAGAATGGTTTACTTAGCTGATACTCCAATTGATATATTTGCTTTAATGTTAGCTGATTTAATCTTTTTATTAGTTTTTTGATTAGGTGATAACTTTTTCCGAAAAGGAATTAATCGCTTGTTTAAAAATAATTTTTCAAAAAAAACTGATTATTTAATTACAACAATAAATGTTGGATTAGCAACAATTACTGTTTCATTTGTAATGGCATTATTTAATTGATTATTTATTTATGATATGTATGCTCATTTTTTAAATCTTTCCCGCGAAATAGTACAAGGATTTAAAAGTATTTTAGTACCAATAATTATTCCTTTTAATTTATTGAAATTTACAATTAATAGTATTGTTTTTATCTTAATTTATCGCGCAGTAATTCACCTGCAAAAGCAATTTATAATAATAAAACCAAGAAAAGAAGTAACAGAAGCATTACATGATTATAATATTATTGATGAAATTTATTTTTAAAAAAGCAAACTTATTTTCTTGAAAATATTCTTTAATTTATGTTATTATTTCTATGGTATGCCCACGTAGCTCAGTAGGAGAGAGCATGCGCCTTCTAAGCGTAGGGTCGGGAGTTCGAATCTCTCCGTGGGCGCCATTTTTTAAATTGTAATTAAATTAAAAACCTTATTTAATCATTTAAATAAGGTTTTATTTTTTTAAAATTGTTATAATAATATAAATGATTATTTTATCTAAAGGAGGATTTATTAAATGCAAACACCATTGAATTATTATGATGAATTAATTGATGAGATTAAAAAATTAATTAGCAATTATGATTATAATGGTGCTTTTGTTAAAATTAATGATGAATTAATGATGCCTTATATTCCTCAACAAGTTGAAACAGTATTGAGAAGATTATTACAAGAAGTTAATGAAAAAATGCAAGAGCAAAAACCAAGAGAAACAACAGTTTGAACATTAGCAAAAATTAGTGATATTTTAGCAAATCCAGCTGATGAAGAAACACAATTATTAGCTTTTCAATATTTAAAAGACCAAAATTTACGACAAATTTTACCAGTAATTCGTAAATATTTTTTGAATAAAAAAGTAACTGATTTTGCAAAGATTTATTTATTATACTTATTAAAAAAACAAGAAATTACAGAAATCTTTGAAGTGAAAAAAACAAATGGCACTTTTCACTTGAATCCAAGCCAAATAATACCATATAAAGAAAATGAACAAGTTAAGACCATAATGAAATTATTAGACCAATGAGTTTATAATGATAATCCTAGTTTATATCATACTTGCTTATATTTGCTAGAAACATACTATTATAACTTATATCCTTATTTTTTAGAAAATAATGAAGAAAAAGCATTAACGGTTGCCATTATATATCAAGGTCATCGGATGTATGGTGAGCAAATAGTAGTCCAAGATTTGGCAGAACAATTTAAAGTCCAAGTTGAAATAGTAAAAAAATATCTTCCTTACTTAGATCAAGAAGGATTATAAAATAAATTATTATTTAGAAATAAGTCATAAAAGCAAAATAAATTGGGGAAAAAAGTTATTTAAAGTCATTCTTTTTGTTATAATAAATTATGTGCAATAATTAGTTAAGGAGTAAAATATGAAATTTAAAGCGGAAAAAATACAAGATAAAGGAATTGGAAAATGATATGTAATCATTGATGGTACAGAATGAACAGATTATATTCAAAAAGCTGAAAAAAAAGCAGCAGAGCAATTAGAGGTCCCTGGTTTTCGAAAAGGGAAAGTACCTACCGATTTAGTTAAAAAACATTTAACTGAAGCAAAAATTTTAGATGCAGCGCATCATTTAGTTGTTAATAAAGCTTATAAGTTTGCATTTGATCAAAAATCAGATATTGAACCATTTTCATCACCAGTTCCAAGTGTACAAAAAATTAGTAAAACAGAATATATCTTACAATTAGAATTTGATTTAAAACCAGAAGTTAAAATTAGTAAGTATACTGGCTTTACTGATAAACAGTTAAAGAAGACAAAAATTGAAGTTAAAAAAGCAGAGATTGAAGATAATATTAATCAATTACGTAATCGTTTTGCAATTTTTAAACCAAAGACAACAGAAATTACAACTGGAGACACAGTAATTTTTGATTTTGAAGGTTTTGTTGATGGAAAACCATTTAAAGGTGGTAAAGCAACAGATTTTACGTTAGAGATTGGTAGTGGTCAATTTATTCCAGGCTTTGAAGATGCCATGATTGGTTTAAAAACAGGTGATAAGAAAGAAATTAATGTTACTTTCCCAGCTGATTATCATGTTGAAGAATTAAAAGCAACTCCTGCTATTTTTAAGTTAAATATTAAGGAAGTTAAAACAAAAGAATTACCAGAATTAAATGATGAATTAGCAAAAGATGTTAATTTAAAAGGCATCGATACATTAGCTAAATTGGAAGTGCATGTTAAAAATAATATTTATGAGCAATTATTAAAACAAGAATATGATCATTTTATTGGTCATTTATTCCGCTTAATTGCAGAAGATTCAAAGATTGCTTTACCAGAATCAATTATTCGTAAAGAAGCAAATCAATTAAAACATGAATTTGAACAAAAGTTGCAAGGTCAACAGCTGGATATGAAAACTTATAAAAAACGAACAGGAATGTCAGAAGAAGATATTTTTAATGAGTTATTTAAAGACGCTAAAAATCGTTTAGAAAATGGTGTTATTGTTGATGCAGTTGTTCAAAATGAAAATATTACGGCAACTGAAGCAGAAATTGATGAACAATATGAAAAGTTAGGAAAACAATTTGGAATTGATGGTAAAACATTAAAAGAAACAAAATTAGTATCTGATCAACAAGTAAAAGAACAAGTTATTCATGATAAGGTATTTGCCTTTTTATATCAAAATAATGGTGAATAGAATAAAAACTAACATTATTGTTAGTTTTTTATATAGTAGGACAATTTGAAGTAGTATGAAAAGTGCTGAATTTTCTTTCTTTTTGTGGTATAATAAGAGTATTATTAATTAAAAACTGGTATTCCTTCATTTTGGGATAAAGATATAATAAACAATAGGGGTGATGATTTTTTAAAAATTAGCACTTATCTATTGCAAGTGCTAATTTTTTTGTTATAATTTTTGTGTAACTTAAATTTATATTGCGATATTTTTTAAAATAAGATAAGATATTGTCAATATAAATGAAGAAAAGAAACAGGAGGTGTTTTGAAGATGGATTCAAAAATAACACAATTAAAAAATGTACCAGTTCTTGTAACACGGGGTAGTTATATTTTTCCAGGCTTTGAACAAGTATTAGAGGTAGGACGAGATAAATCAATTTTAGCGGTAAATACAGCTAGCAAGGATTTTGATAATCATATTGTTTTAGTTAGTCAAAAAAAACCGTTAGAAGATAATCCAAAGTTATCTGAAATTTATCGAATTGGGATTTTAGCAGAGTTAAAAATTCGTAAAGTGTGGGAAGATGGTAGTTTAACAGTTAATTTTAAAGCAGTTGATCGGGTAAAAATTTTAGATTTACGCGAAGGAGAATTTTATGCTGCTGATATTGATATTTTGAAGTCATTTGTTAAATCAGAAGATAAAATTGTTGAAAAATTAACAGCTAATATTAAAGAATTAATGGAATTACAGGATATTTTGCCAGAAGATTTATTAGATCAAATTGGTGATTCAGTTGATGGGAATGAAGTTGTTGATACAATTGCCCAATTTTTACCATTTATTCCAGTGGCGAAAAAACAAGAAATTATTGAGGAATTAGATGTTGAAAAAAGGCTTCAAATTATTTTTGATCATTTAGTTAATAAACAACAAGCAAATGATATTGATAATAAAATTAGCAAAAAAATTAAAGAACGAGTTGATGAACAACAACGTGAATATTACTTACGGGAAAAATTAAAAGCAATTAAAGATGAATTAGATGAATTTGATGGTGCAGCTGATGAAATGAAATTATATAAAGAACGATTAGCAAATGAACCATTTCCAAAAAATATTAAAGAACGAATTGAACAAGAAATCACTCGTTATGAAGCATTGCCACAAGCATCAAGTGAATCAAATATTATTCGAACTTATATTGATTGAATGATGCAAATTCCATGACATGAAAAAACAGAAGAAAAAAATGATTTAAAATTTGCAAAAGAAGTGTTAGATAAATATCATTTTGGTTTAGATAAAGTTAAAGAAAGAATTATTGAATACTTAGCTGTTAAAACAATGACTAAATCTTTAAAAGGACAAATTATTTGTTTAGTAGGGCCACCAGGGGTTGGGAAAACAAGTTTAGCAAAATCAATCGCTGAAGCAACAGGGCGAAAATTTGTTAAAATGGCCTTGGGAGGCGTAAAAGATGAGTCAGAAATTCGTGGACATCGTAAAACATATATTGGAGCAATGCCGGGGCGTATTATTCAGTCAATGAAACGTGCTGGTTCAATAAATCCATTATTCTTATTAGATGAAATTGACAAAATGGCCTCAGATTATCGTGGTGATCCTGCTAGTGCGATGTTAGAAGTATTAGATCCAGAACAAAATTCAACATTTTCTGACCACTACTTAGAAGAAACATATGATTTAAGTGATGTTATGTTTATTGCAACAGCCAACTACTATGATAATATTCCAGAAGCTTTAATTGATCGAATGGAAATTATTCAATTATCATCATATACTGAGTTGGAGAAATTCCATATTGCAAAAGATTATTTAGTGCCAAAAGTATTAAGTAATAATGGTTTAGCAGATGGACAATTAACAATTACTGATGATGCAATTAATGAAATAATTAAATATTATACGCGTGAAGCAGGAGTTCGTCAGTTAGAACGAGATTTAAATGCCGTTGCACGGAAATTTATTTTTAAGTTCTTAAATAAAGAAATGGTTAATTTAACAGTTAAACCAAACACTGTTAATGAACTATTAGGCAAACGTCGTTTTGAACATACTGAAAAAGAAAAAGAATCACAAGTTGGAGTTGTAACAGGGTTAGCATATACTCAATTTGGTGGTGATATTTTACCAATTGAAGTTAATAGTTTCTTAGGAAAAGGTTCATTAGTGTTAACTGGAAAATTAGGTGACATAATGAAAGAATCAGCATCAATTGCATTAGACTATGTAAAAGCAAATTCTGGTAAATTTAACATTGATCCAAAATTCTTTGAAACACATGATATTCATATTCATGTTCCAGAAGGAGCAGTTCCAAAAGACGGTCCATCAGCTGGAATTACCTTAACAACAGCAATTATTAGTGCTTTAAGTAATCGTCCGGTATCAAAAGATATTGGAATGACTGGTGAAATTACTTTGCGAGGACAAGTTTTACCAATTGGTGGGTTACGAGAAAAATCAATTTCAGCCAACCGTAGTGGTTTAAAAACAATTTTAATTCCACATAAAAATATTAAAGATATTGAAGATATTCCAAAAGAAGTGCAAGAAACATTGAATATTATTCCAGTTGGAACATATGATGAAGTTTTCAAAAATGTTTTTGGCACAAACTAGATTTTAAAATGTATCAAATTTGATACATTTTTATTTTCTTTTGTTTTAACTCTAAATTGACAAAATAAATTAAGTATAGTAGTATCTTGTTGTATATGATTTAAAAATGGTTTTTTAAAGTACATGACTTATATTTATTAATCCTTAATAAATATAATAATGATAAAGGGTAAGAACTATGCGTGCTATGGTAAAAATTGAAAAATTAGTAAAAAAAATTCTAAAAAATACCAGAAAACAAATTAAAAAACTTGCAAGAGCATTAGGCTTTAGTAAAAAGCAATCAGTGCAAATTGCAACAAAAAATACACATAATTTAATAGAAACAATGGAAAATTATCGAAAAATTTCTAATTCAGACCAAAATCTAAATTTTGAACCAGGTTTTTTAAGCAATATATCTTGATCTTTTTTGAATAATGATAGTACTAAAGATGAATATGGATATGAAATCCCAATTAAATTAAATAATACACCAATTTATGAATCAGTTGCTGAGCCAATTTATGAATCAGTTGCTGAGCCAATTTATGAAAATATTCCATCTTCTAAAAATGAGCCAATCTATGATTATTTACCACCAGCTAAACCAGTTTCAGAATTAAAAAAAGAAACAATTGTTCCAGTTTCACAGTTAGATTCAGCAAAAGTTAGCAATGTGTATAAAAAAATAACAGAAAATGAAAATAGTATAGTAGAAGAAAACACTGTTGAAAGATAAAATGATAAACTAAGTTAAAATCTTTAAATAATATTATTTTTCTTTTAAATATTCGTATTAAATGTTTAAAATAATTTTATTTAAAAGATTTTTATTTTTATTTATTTTAAAAATAAAAAATTTCTGATATAACTATTAGAAGGGTATTTTTAACAATTCACAACATATATTTAACGATAAAATGATTTAGAATTGCCAAAGGAGGTTTAATTTTAAAATTGTTGCTAAATTAATATAAATATGATAGAGTGAAAATGTATATGATTTAAAAATATAAATATTGATATTTTTAAAATAAATGACTTTAATTAATTATTTCATTAAAGTAATTAATTAAATATTTAAAAGAAAGAAGAATTTATGGAAATTACTTCAGGATTTAAAACAACTTTAAAAAAATCTTACAAATCAATTAAAAAAAGAATTAATATATTTTTAAAAAAACTTGGTTTTAGTAAAAAGAAAACCTATGAAGTATCAAACCAAGTTGTTACTGAAATGTATGGAACAATAGGTAGATATGTTCAAAAAAATATCGATGATCAAATTGAACCAAAAAGTTTCGGACAAGGAACAATTAAAAACAATTTGGAATTATTTAATCAAACAAGTGGTTTGCCATCATATAGTGAAGCAATCATAAATTCTCAGTCAGACAATCAAGTGAGTGGTTTGCCATCATATAGTGAAATAAAACCACAATTACCGACATATGAGGAAGCAGTCGCAAATATTAAACCATTTGATGAAGAACGTGCTAGAAGATATAAAGAACTTTTACACGAAATGAATATCTTTTTTGCAAAAGAAGCCTTTAAAGTAACAGGCAAAAATTGACCATCAAAGGTAAAGCAAGCGAAACCATTATCACAATTAAAAATTGGACAAAATGGGATAGTGGATGTTGAAGAAAATGAAATATATAGTTTATAAAATAGAAATTTTTCTAAATATTTTTATTTAAAATTTTATTATAAATAAAGACAATATTAAGAAGGGGTTAGGTTATTAAAAATCAAATTTACTACTTTAAATTTATTCAAAAATATACATATACATATTAGTTTTTACAGGCAATTAATATTTTAATTGCTTTTTTATTTTTTTAAAATAATAAGGTGATATATGATATTTATGCTATAATTTTTTTGTATATGGCCAAGGTTACTGGTAAATTACATTAATTTATTTTTTGGAGAAAATATGAGTGTAAGAACTTGACTATCTTCAGTAGCAATTTTATGTTTAGTTCTAGTTATTTATGAAATAATTTTATTAATAAAATATAAAAGAGCTCGGAAAAAAAATTTTAGTAATATGCTAAATGAAACAATAAAAAATTCAAATAAAAATTTAATAAATAAAGAAAAAGATATTGAAAATATTAAAACTAAAGTAGTTAGCATTCTTAGTTATAAAGAAAAAATTAATATTATAGTATTAATTATTGGAATCGTAGGAATGTTCCTTTTTTCTACACTAAGTTTTTTATATGCATAAAAGTAAAAGATTTTCAAAACACCAAAAAGATAGTTTAATCGCTGCGTGTGTTTTTTTCCCGATTGCTAATATCTTTGGTACCATTATTATTTCATTTTTCAAAGTATGAAAAATGCCAGGTTTTACTTTTAGTAAATTTTTTCCTTATTTATGAAAATTTATGTCTGAAAATATCACTTTTGTCTTGATTTGCATTTTAGTTATTTCACTCCTTTTTTGATTAATTGCTTGTTTTATAATATTTGTTGCTGCAAAACATTTTGAAAAAACATATGTTAAAAAAACAGAAACATCAGAATATGGAGGAGCAAAATGAATTGTAAATGAACTAGACAAGAAAGGAAGTATTAAGGAATTTAATAAATTATATCCTGTTCATAATTTACATGATGTTAAAAATAAAGCAGGATGAGTAGTAAGATTTTTGAGAAAAAACAGTAAAATTAATTTTAATGTTCGTGGTAATACACATGCAATATGTTTAGGAGCAACTAATAGTGGGAAATCACAAAAAATTGTAATGCCTTCTGCTATTTATAATAGTTGTTTACCAGAAAGATATAAACCATGTCTAATTTTTACTGATCCTAAAGGAGAATTATATGATGTTTTATCAAAACTATTACAAAAAAATGGTTATGAAGTACTAGTTTTAAATTTACGTGACCCTAAAAATTCGTCTTCTTGAAACCCGTTGGCAATTTCTTACAAGTATTATTATGATTCAGTTACTATTGCAAAAGAGTTAAAATATTTTATAGTTAAAAATCAAAAACATTTGGAAAAATATGTTTGTTATTATCATGATGAATTTAATTGTGCAGAATGTTTTAGAAACATTGTTAACAAAAAAATTGCAATTTTTCGCAATCAATGATTTTTTGATTTAAAAGAAGCACAAGAATTTGTTGAAGCAACTAGAAATGAATTAAAATCATTAGCAATTGAAGAAATTAACGATTTAGTTTTAACAATTTGACCTTTAACTGGTGGGGAAAATGACCATTTTGCAAGTATGGCTGCTAGTATTGCAAAAACAATTATTTTAGGATTATTAGAAATATTAGATGATAATCCAGCGACATTGCCATTAGAAAAATTTAATTTTCCATTAATTAATATGCTTTGTAGTGACCGTAAAAAAATGAAAGCCTGATTTGCTAGTTTACCATCAACATCATTAGCAAAAATTATCGGGGCTAATGCATTAGCAACCGGAGAAAAAGAATTAGGTTCAATATTTTCAACTTTAGACCGTGGATTACAAATATATCAAGATCTTGGTATTCAATCTATTGTATGTAATAATGAAATTGATTTATTTAAGTTTACTGAAAAACCAAAAGCTTTATTTTTAATTATTCCGGATGAAAAAACTAATCGTCATATTTTTGCTTCGTTAATTATTTCTCAGTTATATAAAGCAAATGTAGCAATTGCAACAGAACGAAAAAGTAAACGTTTACCACGAGATATTCAATTTTATTTAGATGAGTTTGGAAATATGCCAACAATTCCTAATTTCCAATCCTTTGTTACGGTTGCTCGGAGCAGGGGAATGTTTTTCCTAATAATTGTTCAAGATTTAGATCAAGTTTATGAAAAATATGGGAAAGAAAATGGAACAGTTATTATTTCAAACTGTAATTTAAATATTTATATTCAAACTAATAATTTTGATACTGCAAAAACATATTCAGATATGTTAGGAACTGAAACAGTTGAAATTTTATCTCATTCACGTTCACGTAGCTTGCAAACAAAACGAATTATGATTGATCCTGTTCAAATAAGAAAAGAAGGAATGGAATTAATTAAACCTAGTGATTTAATGAAATTAAAAAATCCTTATGGAATTATATTTAGTTCGAAAGAAAATCCGGGTCTAGTTTATATGGACTCAGCATGAAAATATAGTAAAGTATTTGGCTTAGGTAAACTTAAAAATACAAAAATAATTAAACCGTTTAATTTTCTTAATAATCATTATTTTGATTTATTTTCATATGTCACATCAGGTCAAGTTGAAATGATGAAAAATGAAATTGAAGAAAAAATTGCAACTATTTTAAAAATTCCTCTTGCAGAACGAACACCTGAACAAATTAAATTGTTAGAAAAATGTAAAAATATTGGAATTAATGTTAATGAAAGTTAATAAATTATTATCGTAGTTACTATCTTTTTAATATTTAGTAAGAAAGATAATAATAGTTATTGAACATCTAAAATAAACATAAAAATTATGTTAAATATTGATTTAAAAGATGTTCTTTTTGTTTTTTTTACTTAAATTCTAAAATAAATATTTATAAAATAAATAAACTAGTAGATAACATAGGCTATTGTTAGTTGTTTTCTGCTTAATAATACTGAAGAAATATGAAAACAAAAATTAAAGTAAAAATTTTTTAATTTTAATAAATTTTTTTAAATAAATGTGATAAGATGAAAATGTATATTTTTTGAAATAAATAATTTTAAAGTAGAACTTCATATTAATTTTTAATAGTTAAAATGTTTATAATTTTAGACCCTTTTCGCGAGAAAGGAAAACTTAAATGAATAACAGTATTATTCCACCGCAGTTGAAAAAACAAAAGCTACGCTTAAAGGATAATTTTTCGTTAGTTGATTTAGGTTTAACTTTAACATATGCAATGTTTGCATTTATGTTAGGTTACAATTTAATCACATTATCAATAATGTTAAGAGTAATTATTGGTATTACTTTTTTCTTATTTTTAATGATGACATTAATTCATTCTGATAAATATAGTGGAAAAATTTATATTATAATTTTTCGAGCATTTGTTTTTTTAGCTAAAAAAAGAAAGTTTGATATTTATAGTAAAAATAATAACACATCCTTATTAATGCCATATAAGAAATTGCATGATATGTGTATTGAAACTACTGTTTTAGAAGGTGGTAAAAAATGATATGTTGGTGCAATTGAAATTAAAGGACTTAATATTACAACATTAGATACAAATGAACAATTATTAAAATTTAATCAATTGGCAAATATGTTTCGTTTAACAGATTGTCAATTAAGTTTAGTAAAAATTGAAAAACCTTATGATTTAGAAAAAAATATTATTAATTTAGATAAAACAGTTGATAAATTAATTAATCTTCGTAGAGACGAAATTTTAACCGCAAAAGGATATAAAAGCCGTTTTGAACAATTAGAAGGTTATCGCAAGCTTTATGAAGATCAAGCTGGTATTTTAGGTTATTCTTTTACTAGTAAAGTATTTGTTTTATTTGTATATGATACTTCATTAAGTAAATTAGAACGAGACATTCATATTATTAAAATGAAGTTAACTGAAACTAATTTGCGAACTATTGATTTGGATAAATATGAGTTAGTTAATACAATTAAACTGATTTTTAATCCATTTGATGAAAAGTTTTCAAATGAAAAAATTGATGAGTATCAAGATAATGTTAATGAGTTATTAGCATTAGATAATATTACCTTTACTAAAAGTGGCTTCCGCATAAATGATGCCCAATTTTCTATTAAAGGAATTCAAAATTATCCAATCTATCCACAAGATGGCTGAGCTGCAAAATTATGTACAACAGATAGTACAGTTATTTTTAACATCTCTAATACAAATATCGATGCGGTTAAAGAACAATTACATCGAGCAATGATTAATGCCCGAACTAATTATTTTTCTGTTAAAAAAACGGTTAATCGTTCAGAAAAAGAACGTGAATATGAATCGTTTGAAAACTTAGTGCAATTAATTGCATCAGGAGAAGAACAAATTAAACGGGTAAATGTTATTTTCTTAAATTATGGTTTTAATCGACATATGTTAAAACAATCAGAAGAAAGACTACATATCTTATTAAAAAGTCTTAATATGAAAATGGATTATTTATTTTTTCGACAAATAAGTGGGTATAGTGCCTTATTACCAAAACCAACTGATCCAACTGCATATCATAATTCTTATGAAATGCCATGTGCAACATTAGGAAATTCATTTCCATTTTTAAATAATGCTTTAGAAGATGAAAAAGGATTATTTGTTGGTTATAACACTACGGGTGATGTAATTTTTACGGACCAATTTAAACGTGGTGGTGATTTTCAAAATTCAAATGCACTATTTATTGGCACAACAGGAGGTGGTAAAACAACAACTGTTAGCAAATTTTTGAATTATCATATCATTAATGGTAGAAAAGTAATTATTATTGATCCAAAACGAGAGTTTGGGAAACTTTGTGATTATCATGATGGAAACTGAATTGATGTTGGTTCTGGACATAAAGGAAATTTTAATCCGCTACAAATTAATGCAAAAATTGATCAATATCAAAATATTAATACAATCATTGGTGACCATTTACAAATTTTAGAAACATTTTTTCATTTTACCCATCCAAGTTTAAAAATGGATGAAGTTGGTTTTTTAACACAACGAATTTTAGATTTATATTTAAAACTAGGTATTAATAATGAAGAAAAATTTAATAAAATGGAAAATAATGACTGACCAATTTTTGATGATTTACTCAATTTTTTAACAAAGCTAGAACCAGATCTTGGTGAAGCAGAAATGCTCCACAAAATTACAAAAATTATTCAATATGATTTTACTGGTTATGGAAAATATGCTGCCTTATGGAACAAACATTCAACTATTACCTTAGATGATAATTTATTAAATGTTTTAGATATTCAAACACTATATTCAAAACAAAAAGTTTTAAAAGCACAAATGTTTTTAATGCTTAATTATATTCGAACAGAAATTAATAATAATCGATTTAATACAGACAATGAAATAATTTTAGCAGTCGATGAAGCACATATTGTTATTGACAAAGACAATCCACAAGCGCTAAAGTTTCTATTTGAAACAGTAAAAATGATTCGTGGTTTTAATGGCGGGGTAATTTTAGTAACACAAAATTTAACCGATTTTAGAATGACTGCCGAATTAGAACGAGAAGCATCTGCCATTCTGAACAATGCGCAATATGTTGGAATTTTAAAATTAAAACAAAAAGACTTACATGATGTAAGTGAATTGTATAGTGCAAGTGGAGGTTTATCTGAATCAGAAATTAATTTTTGTGCTGGTGCACAACGAGGAGATATGTTATTTATGGTGACAGATTATAATCGCCATTGTTTACATGTTGAATTATCTGATTTTGAACAACAGGCCTTTGGGATTAAATTATTAGAAAACTAAGATGAGGGAAGAAAAATGGAAAGACTAAAACGTAAATCTTATAAAGTACAATTAAAAGTTCCGATTGAATTATATGAGGAATTACAAAAATTTATTGATGATGAACATTCATTAGCTTATGTAATTAAGCATCTTATCAAAAAAGGAATTCAAAATTACTTTGGTGATGACGAATAATAATCTTTTAATTTATTTGTTAAAAGTAATAAGTTTATTTTTGTAAATGACCATTTTTTTATAAGAGAAAAGGTATTTGGTAAATGACAAGCTATATTTTAATAATTCTTATTAAAATATTACAAAAGGAAAGGAAAAAAATATGCAGGGGATATTTTTGATTAACAAGGCACAACCATTTAGTTGACAATTAAAAAAAGAAGAAAAGATGGTTTATCATAATGTTAATATTGATAAGTCATCTTGCAAATTTAATAAAAAAGGGACAAAACAATTTTTTATTAAATTAAAAAGTAAAATATTAAAATTAATTTTAAAAATACAAATTGCTACAAAAGGAGGATTATCATGAGTCTATTAAGTTTACTAGCTGATGCACCTGATTTTTCAAAAACTGCCGATTTAGTAGTTGTATTATTAAATGCGATATTATCACCAGTTTCAATTATTGCTGGGGCAATTTGTATTTTATATATTATTAAACATGGTTTAAAAATTAAAAAATTTGCTGATGATCCTGAACAACGAAATATTCAAATTTATGCTGTTTGCTGATGTGTTTTTGGGTTAGCATTATGTATTTTTGCACCAATATTTATTAACACAATTCTACCAGAATTAATTAATAGTTCAGGAAGCTATGAACCTCCTACTAAGTAGGGATTTATGGAATTAATATTTAATTTACCTTTTTTAGGTATCATTGACTGAATTTTAACTGGGATATATAAAGCAGTATGAGGAATCTTTATTACTGGCCCGTTAGGGTTGGTTTCAGTTTTTACAAAAGTTCTTGAATTTTTATCATCAGGAATAATTTTTAGTTTATTATTTAACTCACAAGAAGGCTTTTCTTGGTCAAATATTCCAACTGCATTTTGGCAATTTGCCATTGTTTCAGTAGCTTTCTTAGTAATAATTTTTATTACCCAATATTTAACATTACAATTTAAAGATGCAAAAGAAATGCAACCAAGACTAATGGCATGCTTTAAATATACTGGTTTAGCTGGAATTTTTGTTCTTTTCATTCCAATTGGTTTTTTCTTTTTAAATGGAATTATTACTTGGTTTATGGGAATGTTAAGTACGATTTTTGGAACTAGTGACCAAAATTTAGCTGATGTATTATATTGAATTGGAAATAGCAATGGTGTTACTGGTAAACCAGGCGATTATGGGCCACCAAGTAATATTATGGATTGAAGTTTAATTATTGAAATTTTTTCCGTTTGGTTTGTTCTTTTTGCCATTGCAATGTTGGGGATGTCATTAACACAAAAGATTTTTGAATTATTATTTCTTTTTATAGTTGCTCCAGTTGTAATGGCAACGATGGTGCAAGATGAAGGAAAAAGAGCATTAACATGAAAAGATATGGTGTTATCAAAGATGTTAGCAGCCTCAACAGCCTTAGTGGCTTATTATATTTTTATGATATATATTAATGTTATTTCAGGTCCTAATTTTGGTCCCTCTGATTTTCCTGGCTATGCCAAAATGCTTTTACAAATTATTTGTATTTTAGGAGGAGCATTAGGTGTCTGAGGCATTACAAATTTACTTTCAGCTTTTATTGGTGAAGCAATTGGAATGTCAGATGGGCTTAATTCAATTCGAAGTACAATGGCAGCAGGAATGTTCGCAATGGGAGCAGGGAAGGTAGCTAAAAAAGCACTTGGTTTTGCGAAAAAGAAAAATAAAAAAGGTTCATCAGGTATTCCTGGCATTCCAGGAATAGATACTTTTAGTGGTGGCGGGAACCAAAACCAAAGTCAAGGAATATCACCACTAAGCTTTTTAGAAACAAGAACAGGAGCCTTAGGAATGATTGGAAAAGGATTACGGGTTGGGGGTAATGCGCTTGGACGTTCAATATGGGCAGTTAAAAATGGATGAGAATCAACAAAATCTGCATGAGGAGACTCATATGATGTTAATCCAACATCAACAGGAAGGTTAGGGAAAGTTAAGAAAAATCTTAATCAAACTAAAAACTTTATGAAAACAGAAGCACGCATTGGAGCAAATTATCTTGGTAGAAAATCTATGAAGATAGCTGCAAAAGGAATAAAACAAGTTAAAAGACATTCTTATGATCATGTCCAACGAGAATACAAAGCTGGCAAAAGAAAAGAACGTTAATTAAAACTTAGCAAGAGGATAAAAATTATGAAAAAAATATTATGAATTTTATTATGCAGTATACCAATGCAATTAACAATTTATACTTTTGGATGTAAAGGTTTTAATTATGGTTCAAATCCACCTCATTTAAAACCAATTGAACCACCAGAAGAAGTAAAAGATATCAATTATTATTTGCAACTAAAAGAAAAAAATCAAAAATTATTTGAAAAAGCAAAAAAAGAAATTGATGAACTAAATTCATCAGAATCAATTCAGGAAATATGTGGTAGTTCAAGAATGTGTTCTGAATTACAAGAAATAATAGATGCAAATATGGTTGAAATGTATGAATATCAAGCAATTGTCTATGATTGTGATTATCAAATTTTATTTTTAGAAAATGATGGTGATTTTAGTGATAAGAAAATTAGAGAAAATGCAATTGCTATTATTAAAAATGAAAATGATATTTTAAAAAAACAATTAAAATTAATGACAACTTCATCTGACCCATATCGAGAAGATGAAATTAATAAAGTTAAAAATTTAATTAAAACCTGTGAAGAAATTTTAGAAAAATTAAATAAAGAAAATGAAAATAAAATTTAATTAAATAAGTAAAATAATAAAATAGGTTTTTTAAACAGTAAATTTTAAATAATTAATATTAATAATATTAATTATTTTTTTTATGATAAGAATATGATACAATTACGTGTATGTAGATGGCCATCTTATTTTGGCAAATGACTAGGTTAAAAATAAAATAATTAAATTTAATAATTATATGATTTTATTTTTGGTTTATGGAGAAATAAAGTGAAAGTATTTTTAGTTTTGTTAACTGGAATAAGTTTGTGAACATATCCATTAATGGCAAAGTTTAGTCAATTTCCATTTATTCAGGATAAAACAACAATGTCAATGGATCCAACTCATCCAACCATAACAATTGATCCGGGTGTAAGTGTTGAAGCTTATGCATGGGTTAGCGGTGGTGGTGCTGTGCGTGATGGCGAAGAAAAATTAGTTGAAAAAGAACATATTTATGAGCTAGATACCACAAAATATGGTTTGACACAAAGCACATTTTTAAATTATTATAAAAAAATTATTGTCAAAAATCCTTATGGACGAACACATTCTGATTGAGATAGCCATCATAAATAATATCGAAATGATTTTACATTTGATATTACTAAAGCAGGTGAATATATGTTTTATGAATGATCAGGAACAGGGGGTTCAATGTTTGCTTCTGCTAAAGGAAGAGTTAAATGAGAATGAAATGGAAATACCCTCAAAATAAAATTTTGGGCAACAGCATATGCTTGACATCATTAATTCGGAGGATATGATGCTGATTCGCGTTCAACTTTTATTGTTAATCAAATGGATGTTGTTTCTAATGCTGAAAGTGAAAGTACAACTTATAGTCGTGTTAAAAATGCTTTAGAAAAAAAACTTTCGTTTGCAAGTGATTATTCTGGCAGTCTTGAAGATGAGAGCAATATTTATGACCCAAAAGGTCAGGGGAATGATTTGACAACGGCAATGAATAAAGTTTTAAAACAAGGATTTGGAAAAGAATATTCTTATTGAGAAAAATTTATTCGACCATTTAGTTTTAGTGATGCCAAACATGAAATAACAACAGTTATTGCTTTTAATCGATTATCAACTGGTGAAGCAGTAACTTGGACATTTAAAACACCCGTTGCAATATCACTTTCGGGAAATTATTGTGGAAAACAGTTGAAGGAACGGTTAAATATTATTCCAGGTAAAGTTGTTGATCAATTTGATCCCTTAAATGGAATGGTTGAAGATAAACCAATTTTAGCACCTGATTCACCGCCAATTACTGATACATATGGTGGAAAATGACAATATCATACTACAGCTTCTGTTCAATTTGATGCCCTAGTACCAGGGACCCCAAATTATGGAAATGAGTATTTAAAAGTTAATGGCATTAAAGTTCCTGTTTTAGACTATAAGTTTAATTATAAAATGGAAGATTTAAGAAATAATGATAAGGATTCAAAAGAGAATAATCTTTATCAAGTGGAAATTATTCATGAAAGTGGTAATCAGAATGTGAGTTATAAAATTGATTATGAGATTAATAACCTAGTCCCAGAATTATCAATTCAATGGTATGCTTGAAATCCAAAAGAAAATAAGGATCAAAAGGAATTAATTACCCCAACAATTGATGGGAAACCAAATCCAAAATATGATCCAGAAATTAATCCAGAAACAGGAACAAAATCCCAAATCGTATGAGTTAAAAGAAAAACTGACCATAATTTCCCATTTGACCCTTTAAATGAAAAAGGTGAAGTAATTAAAAATAAAGCAGAATATGATTTGGGATATATTGTTGAAGGAACGGCAGTGAGTATGGGAATTCGACAAATCTTTGATGCACCAGAGATTGCTAATGTAGCAAGAGAACAAGTTGGCGATGATTTAAAAGGAAATAATCCAAACAGTATTACTGGTAAAATGCAACAAATTCCAAGTGATCAAGAAGGACACTATTTATCTGAAACTGGGAAATGACATTATATTACAAAAACAAATGATCAATTAACATATGAAAAATATGCAATAATTGGGAAAAATGGTTTTGATAATTATCCTCGTTTCTTAGACATTATGAATAATCCAGATTTAGTTGTAAATTTCTGAACAACTATTCATGGGAAACATCTAAAGAATTTTTTAATTACTTATAAAAATTTAAATTCAAAAGAAATCTTTGCTTTAACATATGAGCAAGTGGTTTCATATTGAAAAGAGTATACTAGTGATATTATGGCACAAAAAATCCCTGCTATTCCAGAACCAGATAATTATTATAAATTAGAAAAAAACTTACCAATTGTAAAGATGAATGAACATGAACTTGGTGAAATTGTTCGGATAATTAAAGCAGAAGTAGCAGAATTTATTACTTCAAAAGTACCAAAAGCAGTGTATACAATTGATTATAAAATTTATAATAAAGATCATATTGATATTACAGAGAATAACAGTGTTTTAGCAGATTTGTTAAATAATGCTGAGCAACCACAGTATATGAATTTATTTGTTGAAGCATCTCCAACCTCAACATTACTAATTGGAACAGCAAAAGTTGAAGTTAAAAATTCAAAAAATTATGATCCAAATAATGTTTATAATCTTTCAAAAGTACGTTTTCGTAATCAATCTTATAATTTTGCAGATTTCTCACCTAGTCAATTACGAATATGAATTGAAGAATGAGTAGCAAAAGGTATTGCAGTTTATCAATATCCGATTACTTTGAATGCTGATTATGGAATTTCAGCAAATGGTATTCCAGATGAAGATCCAATTAGTCATAACAATACACCAGGTGATTTAAATGATGCAATTTTAACAGAGTTTATTGATAATACTGAACATAATAAAGAATTAGAATTAATTGTATATTCAAACAATGCTAGTGATTTAACAAAAGGTTATACTGAATTTAAATTACTAAATAATATTGATAGTTCAAAACCACCAGTTGATCCAACTGACCCAATTGATCCAACAGATCCAACAGATCCAGATAATCCTTCCCATCCAATAGTTCCAATTCAACCAGGAGAAGAAGAAATTAATTCTAATACTAAAAAATATTTAGCATGAATATTACCAGCAGTAATTATTCCATTGATGGGTGGTGGAATTACGATTGCCATAATTATTATTCGGAAAAGAAAACGAATTCGTTAGTACTAGTTTAGGAATGAACTTATTGTTTTTATTAAGAAAAAAGATTATAATGTTAACTAAGGAGGATTTGATATGGCCATATTTAATAATAAGAAGCCAACTTTTGTATCAATGGATTTAGGAACAGCTTACACTCTGGTTTATATTTCAGGGAGTGGAATTGTTTATAATGAACCATCCATTGTGGCATATAAAATTAAAGAGAATCGGATTATTGCTGTCGGAAATGAAGCATATAAGATGATTGGGAAAGGAAATAAAACAATTAGAATTGTTCGGCCAATGGTTGATGGAGTTATTACAGACATTCGTGCAACAGAAGCACAATTAAAATATATTTTTAGTCGGTTAAGAGTTACGAAGCAATTAGCTAATTCAATTATGTTATTAGCTTGTCCATCAGTTATTACCGAACTAGAAAAAAATGCTTTAAAAAAAATTGCGATGAATCTAGGCGCAACAAAAGTTTTTGTTGAAGAAGAAGTTAAAATGGCTGCTTTAGGTGGCGGGGTTGATATTTATAAACCGTTTGGTAATTTAGTGATTGATATGGGAGGAGGAACGACAGACATTGCGGTTCTTGCTTCAGGGGATATTGTCTTATCAAAATCAGTTAAAGTTGCTGGAAATTATTTAAATGATGAAATTCTAAAATATGTTCGTTCTCAATATGGGCTAGAGATTGGAATTAAAACAGCCGAAATGATTAAGATTGAAATTGGTTCATTAGCAAAATATGGTGATGAACGAAAAATGAAAGTTTATGGCCGCGATGTTGTTTCAGGATTACCACGAGAAATTGAATTAACTCCAGAAGAAGTCCGTGAGGTTTTAAAAGTTCCAGTATCACGAATTATTGATTTAGCAGTTCAAGTGTTAGAAGAAACACCACCAGAATTAGCAGGAGACATTTTCCGAAATGGAATTACCATTTGTGGTGGTGGTGGTTTAATTAAAGGAATTGATCACTACTTTGAAGAAACATTACAATTACCAGCCAAAATTGGAGAACAACCATTATTAGCAGTTATTAACGGAACAAAAAAATTTGAATCAGATATTTATGATATTATTCGCCAAGAACATCATAAAACAAAAGAATTAGATTATTAAAAATGTTACAAGTTGCTATAAGAATTAACGAGCATACCAAAATAGCAAATATGGTCAGCATAGAGCAACTATGAATTAAAATCAAAACCAATATTGCCAAGTTTAGCATTGGTTTATTATAAAACTGATAATTATCAGTTTTTTTATGTTATGATGTAAAAAAATATTTAGGAGCGAAAAAATGTTTGAACCATTAGCATTTGTCTTACGACCAACTACAATAACTGATATCATTGGGCAAAGCCACCTTATTAATGATCAAAATGGTGTTATTTCACGAATGTTGAAATATAATTATGCAAGTTCATTAATTTTTTATGGTGATCCGGGCGTTGGGAAAAGTAGTATTGCTCGAGCATTAGCCAATGATTTACAACTTGAGTATGCAATTTTTAATGCTGAAATTGATAAAAAACAAGATTTAGAGAAGATTATTAAGCAAGCAGCAAATTTTGAACGATTTATTATTATTGTAGAAGAAGTACACCGGATGAATAAAGATCGGCAAGATATTTTATTACAGTATTTAGAAAATGGACACCTAATTATGTTTGCTTGCACAACAGAAAATCCATATTTTGTGATTAATCCAGCCTTACGGTCACGAGCTAATATTATTAAATTAGAACGAATTACTGTTGATGAAATGCTAACTGGTTTACAGAAAATAATTACAAAGAAAAAATTGCCACTAACAATTACTAATGATGCTTTACTATTAATTTGTCAATTAGCAAGTGGTGATTTACGAATTGCAATTAATATATTAGAATTATGTTTAAATTTATATCCCACAGAAGAAATTACTGTGACAATTATTAATAATCTTGCTCCATCGGCTAATTTAATTAATTTTGCAGAGGGTGATGAACATCATGATTTAAAATCAGCCTTGCAAAAGTCAATTCGGGGTAGTGATGTTAATGCTGCTTTATATTATTTTGCACGCTTATTAGCAAGTGGTGATCACGAAGCATTATTACGTCGAATGTTGATTATCGCTTATGAAGATATTGGGTTAGCTAATCCAGCAATTGCGGTTCATGTTAAAACAGCGATTGATAGTTTTCGTCAAATTGGATTACCAGAGGGGCGAATTCCATTAGGATTAGCAATTGTTGAAATGTGTTTAAGTGAAAAGTCAAATAGTGCTTATTTAGCAACAGATCAAGCTTATGAAGATGTTTTAAAAGGTAACCTTTATCCAATTCCTCATCATTTACGTGATACGAGTTATGCTTCCGCAAAAAAATTAGGAAATGGTCGTGGTTATCAATATCCACATGATTTTCCAAATGATTATGTCGCGCAACAATACCTTCCGAAGGAAATGCAGGGCATGGTTTATTATCAACCGAAATTACATAGTGTATATGAAAAACGAATTAATGAATTATATGGACGGTTTACAAAAAAAACCAAGTAGTTCTTTTAAAAGAACTACTTGGTTTATTTTTCGTTAGTGCTAGAATGAAACTATATGAAATGGAGATGATAAAAATGACAGTAGTAAAAATTCATGTGCCAGAATTAACATGTAGTAGTTGTGCGATGGCAATTGAAAAAAAGTTAACAAAAATTCCGGAAATTAAATTTCAAATTGGAATTGTAACACGAACTGTTAAAATTACTTATGATGAAACAGTTCTAAATAAAGAAACAATCTTTCAACAGATTAAAAAAGCCGGCTATGATTTTGATGAAGTTGAAACAAAACAGTTATAAGATTGTTATTATTTAATGAAAAAGCAGCAAAAAGCAAAGTTAACAAAACGGCAAATTCGAGATCTGTATGAATTAATTATTGCGATAATTTTAGACATTCCTTTATTATTGGGAATGATACCAGGGTTAGGATTGCTCCATAATGAATGATTACAATTAACCCTTGCTAGCATTATCTTATTTTATTGTGGGCGTCGTTATTATATTAATATGTTTAATGAAATATTTCGCTGGCATTTATTAGGAATGAATACATTAATTGGTTTGGGAACATTAATTTCATATGGCTATAGTATTTATTTGATTGCAGAACGTAGTCATTATATGTTATTATTTGAAACTGCTGGAACAATTATTACGATTATGTTATTAGGTAATTTAATTAATACAAGAGTACAACGAAAAGTAACAATGGGAATTGAAAGCGTTATTTCGTTACAAGTTGAACACGCGAACCGCATAGGGAAGGATCAAATCATTGATGTTATTAATACTAAAGATGTCCAAGTTAATGATCTTTTATTAATAAAAAAAGGTGAAAAAATTCCAGTTGACGGAATTGTTACAAAAGGAATCGCATATTTAAACGAAGCAATGTTAACTGGTGAAAGTAATATTATTGAAAAGCAAATTGGTGATGAAGTGATTGGTGGAACCGTCAATATGGGAGAACCATTTTATTGTCAAGCAAAAAAAGTTGGTGCTGATACTTTTTTAGCAAATATTTTACAAAAAGTTGATGAAATTCAAAGTCAAAAACCGCGAATTCAACGAATTGCTGATCAAATTGCAAAATGATTTACACCATTTATTTTAATTATTGCAATTATTACCTTTTTATGTCAATATTTTGTTTTTCATCCTTATGATATCGCAAAAGCAATTGATATTGCCATTACTGTCATTGTTATTAGTTGTCCTTGTGCATTAGGTTTAGCAACTCCCTTAGCAGTTGCAGTTGGGTTTGGAAAAGCTTTAAAAGAAGGGGTTATTTTTAATACTACAGATGCATTTGAAAAGATTACTAAAATTGATGCTATTGCTTTTGATAAAACAGGAACAATTACTAATGGTCAATTAACTGTTCATGATTTATTAGGAGATGAAGAAAATATCAAATACATTTATAATTTAGAAAAATTATCAGCACATCCAATTGCAAGAAGTATTCATCATTATTTTGCTAATTGTCAAGATGAAATTATCTTTGAAAAATTTCAAGAACAACCTGGACTTGGTGTGAGTGGGATATACCAGCATCAAATGTATCAATTATTATCTTATCAAACAGCAGTAGCCAAAGGTTTTCAAAATGAAATGGAATTAGCAGTTCAAAAAATAACTGTTGTTAATCCAATTTTAATTGCCCTTGTAATTAATAAAACAATTACTAATGTGATTATCTTAACTGATACAATTCGGTTTGATGCAGAATTGGCAATTGCAAAGTTTACTAAAAAACATATTGTAACGCATATGATTAGTGGGGATAATGAACAAACAACAAAGGCAATTGCTAATGAAGTTGGGATTACAAGTTATTATGCTAATGTTTCACCATTAACAAAAGCAACAATTGTTGCAGAAATTCAAGCAGCAGGAAATGTTATTGCTTATGTTGGCGATGGAATTAATGATTTAGTTGCTTTAAAACAAGCTGATTTTGCAATTGCAATGGGACAAGGTAGTGAAGTTGCCATTCAAAATAGTGATATTACAATTATTAAACCAAGTATTTTTAATATTTATAAGGTATTTGTGTTAACAAAATTAACACGAAGTTTAATTTGATGAAACTTTTTTTGAGCTTTTAGTTATAATTTAATTTCAATTCCATTAGCAATTCTTGGCATTATTCCACCTTTAATTGGCGCAATTGTAATGGGTGCTAGTCAATTACTAGTTTTATTAAATTCATTAGTTTTTAATAATATAAAAGTAAAATTTAAGTAAAATTATGTTTAAATAATAAGTTTTACTTTAATTAGAAAAAGTGAAAAACTTTTTTTATTAAAAATTATCTTTTTTTAATGTTTTTATGTTATCTTTAAAATAGATATATTTTTAAGATATATCTTAATATAGTATAGTATATATAATAATTAAGAATATAACAAAATGAAATGATATTAAAGATAAATTTCATAAACTGACAAAGACTTACTGGAGCGTAAAAAATTATAAAATAATGAAAACAAGGCAACATATTTAGAAAGGGAAAAAACATTATTATGAAAAAATTTTTAATGTTGTTGAATGCCATATTATTTCCGGTTATTTCATTTTTAGCAGTTTGTGCTTGTAAAAATATTAATGATATAATAGTTCGTAAAGTGCCTCTTACCACTGCAAACTTAACAACTTTTTTTGAAAAAAACAATGTCTTAGAATATACGGGCGAATATTTTTTTAAAGATGCTGATACTCAAACAGAGAATGAAACTTTCCGTATGACAAAAGGGCGCATTGAACGTATGTTTAAAAGTTTGTTAGATCAAACTTTAGGCCAAAAAATTCGTAAACATTTTAGTTATAAACCAAGTGAATATTATTTTAAAATTGCAAAATTAACTCATTTTCCTAGTTATAAGTTAAATCAATTTTATGATTTTCATTTTCAATTAATTATTGATTTTCAAAATCAATTTTATTTTCAACAAGATAACTTAGTATTAAGATTTAAAGAAACTAAACAATATAATAATGAAAAGTGATTAAAAGTTTATTTAGATTATTTAAGAAATTGCAGTACTTATCTATGACAAAGAAAATATTTGGGTTATGAAAAAAATGGGTCATTGCCATATCATCCTGATGCGCAATGAACTAGCAAAAATTCAAAGGTAGCTTTTACGAAAAATAATGATACATATGTATTAAATCTACTTTCAGATTATTATGCAAATTTATGAAATGATGTAAATATAACAGGCGGGTTATGATTTTATAAAGATAAACAATTTCATGTTAATGTCATAAAATATGAATATTTAGGGAAAACACCAGCCAGATTATATAAAAATAATGGTGCTCGTGCAAAAATAACATTAACTTTTACTAGTAAAAGTGATAATCGTATTAATGCTACTGCTAGTTATGAAATATGGATGGAATATAAAAAAGTTGATTAAAGATTCTGTTGTAATAAAAATTATACAAGCATAATTTTTTTTTTTTTTTTTTGTCAAAAAATTTATTAAGTTTTCTTGATAAGGTAAATATTAGGATATATTAAGTTATATCATTTGAACTATGAATAAAAATGTATTCAATTGAAGGGACAATGAAAAAAGTAAAATTAAAAGTTGCTTTTTGACATTAAGTTATGTTATGCTCAAGTTAGATATAATAAATTATATCATTTGGTATAAAATATCAAATTATACTAAATTATATTAAATTTATTTTAATAATATTTAAAATTTATTAATAATAAAAACATGTATTTTTACAAAACAACTAGTTTTTATAAGGATTTTTAGTATTGTTAGAGTTCTTTACAATTCAGCAAATAACGTGGGGTTAAATGTTGAACAAGTAATAATAAAAAATTAAGTACTAAATTATTAATTACTAATGTAAACTTAGCATTTTTTTTGCGTAAGAAAAAACGAAAAAACGATAACAAAATATTAAAATATGGAGGAATTAGTTTTTATGAGGAAAATTTTAGGATTTTTGTCTTTATTAACGTCAATAACAAGTGGCGTGGGGTCAGTTGTTAGTTGTGAAACGGTGAATAATGGGAAAATAATCAAAAAGTACCAATTACAAATGAGAATTTAAGAGCATTTTTTGCAGAAAATAAAATGTTTGAATATCAAGGTGAATTCTTTTTCAAAGATGAATTAGAACAAACAGAAGAAGAAATGGAGAAAATGACAGGTGGAACAGTATCAAGCATTCATAAGTTTTTACTTGATCAAATTTTTGGGGAAAAGTTTAGAAATTATTTTTCTTATGTTTCATTTGAATATAAGTTTAGAGCATTAAATCTTCAGACTTATCCTGGTTATCGTTTAGGACAAACCTATGATATAACTTTTAATGTTTCAATCAAAAGCAATAAAAATAAGATTGATTTTCAACAGAATAATTTAGTATTAAAGTTTACAGAAACTAAGCAGTATGGAGAACAAGAATGACTTGAGAAATATGTTGATTATTACATTAATCAGAGCAATCAAATTTGAGTAGACAAATATGAGAAATTTAATAATCGATTACTAATTAATCCTTTAGCTACATGAAATGACGATTTTCCAAAAACAAAGTATTTGGAAAAAAGTAATCCGAAGATTTTAGCAGATATTTCAGAATATTATACAAGACGCCTTTCTAGAGATGACACTCCAACAAAATGATTTTATCCTGAAAAGAAATTGACAATTACTGCAAATAGTTATGAATATTTGGGAATAGCTCCGGAATCTTATTCTCATGAAGCATTTCGTGCAAAAGTAAAGTTAACATTTGCTTATTTGAATAATCCACAAATAACAGTAACAAGAGACGCTGAACTATGGATGAAATATTTTCATGTACAGCCACAACCATGGTAAGTAATTTTTTTAAATCTAAAAAAATAATTTCTATTTTTAGTTCAATGTCAATTTTAACTGTAGGAACAGTTATTGCTACTGTTTCTACAATTGTTGCTGGGGATAAAACAAATAATAATGTTTATTATAAATTTGATGGTAATATCTTTCGCTCAAATACACAATTAATGGAATATGTAAATTACAATATGCAAGTTCAATCTTATGCAACACAAAATAATTATTACTTATATAATAATAAAAGTTATGGGATGAATAATTTTAATCAGTTAGAAATGGATATGATGAATAAAACACCAATTAAGGAGTATGATACTTATCGTAACCCAATATTCATATTTTTACCAAGACCAACTTTAATGTTTGGATCAATTGGTTTCTTCTTTTCAAGGAAAAGATGGTAATGCTTATTTATCCAAACAAGATGCAATTAATACTTATCATGATTATCAAAAAGTTTATCAATTGGGAAATATTAGTAACAATGAGACTAATATTGAATTTCAAAATAAATATGAAGCAGTTCAATACTTGGAAAATATTGTTCTTAAAAATTTAGAAAAAAAGTTTCAGACAGATCGTTATGAAATGGCAGGTTCTTTTTTTACCAAAGATCAAATTTTATCATGGTTAGAATCAACAACCGATATTCAATATAATTATAATAGTTATCGTTGATCAAAACTTAGTCATCCTAATTTGCAAGAAATGCAATTAACACAGCATGATGAAAAAAACTATATTAAAAGGTATAGTCCACCGAAAGATACTTATTGATTAAATCTTGATGCACGTGGTTTAAGTGGCAATTTTTCTGGTCCCTTGTATATTGAAACTAATGTTAGTTTTAATACATTAATTGATAGATTAAAAAATAATTGACAAAAAATTAGTTCAAATACAATTAATGCTTTAATGACACCATTGGTTCTTTTTTCAACTTTTATTAATGTTCAATTAAATTCACAAAAACCAAATGATGATAATAGTTGAAATATTAAGAGAGATTTCTTTGCCGCGACAGAAAATGGGGAAGAGAAGTTTAAAAAGGGATTTATTCTTGCAAATAATGATAAATATAATGAAGAAACAAATAGTTTTTACTTTGATGAAATAGAAGAAAATTTAATTAAAGTTTCTGGTATGAGTCGTTGAGAAAAAACATTAGCTTTTTTACAAAATGTTCATAATTATACCTTAAGAGTTAATCATTCGGGAAATGAAGAAAACACCTTAGCTTTTACTAATTTATTACGAACAATGTTAAAAAATGTTATTAAAGCTAATACAATGATGTTTGAAGATTGTTTGGATGATATTTTTCAAAATCAGAATAATACGGTGTCAAATCAAGAATTAACATTCACTGATATTATTCATATGTTTATTAATCCATCGAAATTTATTTATCAATCACCATCAAAAGTAAATAAATTAACAAATGTCATTAATAAAATTCAAACCATTGGTGATACAATTTTTGATGCTTATGGGAAAATTAAAAAAATTCATCGGTTAGGACAGGCAATAACAGAGGGTGAAATTAAATTAGTTTTATCATCGTATGAAACTTTTTTCCAACATGGTCAAAAATATTATGAAATTGATGGGAAAAAATTATCAGCACATGAAGCTTTTCAAAAAGTTGCTGAGGTATTACGGGGAAATTTAGCAATTAATAATGATGGGTCAAAAATAGATATGAAAACTAGTTTTCAACCTGTTTCAAAAATAGCTAAATTTGCAGGAAAAATTGCTGCTGGCTTACAAATTGCAAAAGCAATGTGAGATATTGGAAATGCTGTTTCACCATTTAAATTTAATACTTATGAAAATGATTTGGGAAATGGTCAAAAATTATATTATCAAACAACTGAATTTGAAATTCCAATTTTAAATATTCAACTAGCAAGGACAGACCCAAGTCAAGTTGTTAATTTAACACCAATAAAATTATTTTCAAATGGAAGTATTATTAGCGGTGATGTTGAAGATGAGAGCAAACAATTATTTACGATGTTAGGAAGTCTTATTGTTGGGAAGGATAAAGCACGACAATATTTAAAAGAATATATTTTAACTAATCCAACAAAGTTTGTAGCAACACGGTCATATTATATTACAGTTATGAGTAATCAAGAAATACGAGAAATTGTTGCAGATAAAAATAATCCGACTGATGCTTTGAAAAAATTAAGGTTATTTGTGAATGATATTTTTACGAAATATTTTGCAAACAATATTAATAAAATGTATTTTGATGGAATTAATAGTTTTTTTAGTAATCCGATTGATGCTCGGGATAGTTTAAAAACAAAGATTACAAATAATCAATTTATTATTAAATATAAGTTTACAGATTTAGAAGGGATTACTAAATATTATGATAATGAAGCAACTTTACTTAAAGAACAAAACCATTATCTTGAAAATAATGTTTTAATAAGAAAAACAATTTTACAAAGTGATTTAATTAAAACAATTCGTTTTGATAAGTTAAAACATCAAATTGGTGCTCAAAGCAAGGTTTATAGCGTACTTTTTAATGGACAAGAACGTTATTTCTTAACTGTTGGAGATGCTAAGAATTATGTTTATTCTAATTCAGATATTGTGCTAAAAACAAATAAAGTAATTAATTATTATGTCTTTTTTGGAACTTTACAATTTAATAGCGAGAGTGACTTTTATAAATGAGTAAAAGATAATACGCTAATTGTGAATGGCAAAGGGGAGGTAATTCAAAATGGCAATTAATTTCTTTAAAGGAATATTAGCAAGTGTAACATTATCAACAGGACCAGTTGGTACAATAATGAGCACAACAGCATTTAATGAAGTAATATCATCACCAGAGGCAGGCTTATTTCGAATGATTAAAAATTCATCAACAGCAGTTGAAACAAAAACAGCATGAAATTATGATGGTCAAGAATTTTATTCCCAACAAGAATTAGATAATTATATTATCAAAAATAACCAAATTGAAACAATTCAAACGTCATCTGATCCAGGGAAAATTATTAATGATTATCAATATCGAACATTAAGTCCGGATAAAATTTATGATATTAATTTTGATAATTATCAATTAATTTATCGTGATGCATATGGAAATGTTAGTTTAACAAGAACAGCGGCATTAGAAACTTATACAAAAAATATTAAAAATAAATATAGTTATGATGCTATTAATTGATATGATTCACCAGAAGAAGCAAAAATAGGGTTAATTTATCAAGGCGGATTACGTAAATCACTATATTATTATATTAATGGCCGTTATTATAATGCTTTTAATCTTCGTGATCAAAGTGCTTTAAAAAATATTTTAACAGAGGGATATAATTTAGCCCCAAGTGAATTTACAGGATATGTGCCAATTTATGGAACAAGGGATAGTTTACGGAATGTTGTTGCTAATAATTTTCGTCCAATTTGAACAAATGCAAGTAATATGAATCAACGGTTAAATTATGCCAATTTCTTAACAACTAAAACAGAACAAACAATTTTTTTATCACCCGGAAATGATAATTTAATTAAAGTAAGTGAAAATGGCTCACAGAGAATATTTAAAGCGGGTGAAACAATTGCAATTATTGAATCAGAATGAGTGCTTAATGAAAAAGATTTTTCTGATGTAAGTAAATGAGAACAGCACCAACAAGATGATGATTGGATTAAGTCGGTTGGAAAATACTATTACACAAAAACTTTTACAAGTGGTAGTAGAACTTATGAAATAACTTATTTACCAGTTAAATCAGGGAGTGGTTGAAGTTATAGTGATTTTTATTGAGATCGGTTAGCAACAAGCAATAAGTATGAATCAGTAATTATGTTATACGATAATGATAAAGAAAGCAAAACAAAAAATGAATTATATCGTTGAGAAAAATTACCATTAGGAATTAAAACAAAAAATGAAATTCCAACGCAATATGTCCGACAAGCTTATGATTTATGGTTTAATAATTTTTATGAAGAAAAATTTTTAAAATTAGATCAAATAGATGAAAATGGCAGTTTTTATAATGAATATGGAGTTAAAGCTGATATTTTATATGATATTAACGGCCAACAAGGAAATAAATATTCATTAACTGAAAGTATAAAATATTATCATACCAAACTTAAACCACAAATTTTAGCAGGACCAACCACCCCAAATGAAAAAGGTGAAACAACATATTGATTACGTGATGATTTTTATGCTACTAAGACTCAGTTAGATAATTATCTTTTCTTAACAGGAATTGTTGATACACGGTTAATGTATACTTATCTTGATGTTCAAGATTTATCATCCCAAGATGGATTGGCATTAGCAACAACAGAAGCTGATGCTCGTGAGAAACAGTTTCAATATAACCAAGGGATTTTACTAAAAAAATACTTTGCCTATGATGTTTTGGGGAACAAAGTTGTTTCTGCGGAAAGTGAAGCAGATGCAATTGCAAAGTTACATAAAACAGTTACTTTAACGGGAAAATATATTAATAAAAAAGAAATTAATGCTTGAGATAATGGAGTGATGGGTTATGATAATATTATCCAAAATGGTATTTATCATATCTATCGAATTTATAGTCAAATTCGTGCTGACCAAGGTCTTATTCCTTACATTTATTTTGATAGTTATCAGTCTGCTTTAACATCTATTAAAGCGGGTATTAATCATGCAATTAAAATTACAACTACAACAGTTAATGTTTATTTATATGTGTATATCGATAATAGAGGTAATAAACATTCATTTACATATACGAATAATGCAGAAATTAATGCCATTGTTGCAGAAATTATGCGGTTAGTTTAATGGTAATTATTGGATCTAAAGTAAAGAAAATTCTACTTATAATTAGTAGAATGTTTCTTTTCTTATTAATTGTTGGAGGAATTATTAGTGCTTTCTTATTATTTCAAGAAAGAAATTTAATTTATAACTTAAGTGGGATTATTACGTTTGCTATTTTAGGAATAACAGCATTATTTTTATTGTTTTTATGTTTATTACAAAAACAACCAAAACAGCAAATTCAGCAAACAACAATCTTTTATTTTTTAACATTGTTTTTGTTACTGCTTTTTTTAGCGTTATTTATTAGTTCCTATGGATTATACAGTTTATGATTTTTCTTGTTTAAATTTTTATCACCGGTTTATTTAATTGGACTAGTATTTATTTTTGCTTTAATAATGACTTTTTTCTTAAAAGACCTTGGCTATACGATTAGTTTTTGTGTTCCGGTTTTGTTATATCCATTTATTTTCCTTAATCATGCAAAGACAGAACTAGCATTAGGAGCAATTCTAGGAGGAATTATTTTAGGTAATATTATAGTAACTTATTTTCAATATGATTTTTCAAAACTAAATATTAAACGAAGTTTTATTAAAAAAATTTTTATTGGTAATTTTAAAATTTTTTTGTTAACATTTTTAGTTAGTTTAATTTTATTTTTTCTGTTAGGAAAAGATCATTATGTTTTATTTAGTTCAAATATTCATTTCAATAAAACAACATTACTAATTAACTTACTTGGTTTTTTTCTGTTATTTTTGTTCTTGTTATTCCAAATTAAACCAGTCTTTATTTTTACTATTTGTGTCATTGTTCAAACAATTACAGGGTTTATTTTGCAGTTATTTGCTATTGAAAGTCAATATAATGTAATTTCGTTTTTATTGTTTTCTCACCATGAAACATTAATTAACGTTAGTTTATATTTATATAGTTATTGTTGTGCAACAGTGTGATTTGGAATTTTATTAGTATTAGCTAGTTTTAAAGCAATGTATGGTCAGTTTATGAGTAATGTAATATTGTTTTATCAACTTGACAAAAAATTTATGACAATTGGTATGGTGTTTAATTATGAATATAAATATCTTTTTTATTATAAAAGTTGAATTGATTTATTAACTTATCGTTATCAGCAGAATACAATAACCGTTTGATTAACATCAAACGATATTGTTGTTAATCATCGTTTGGTTCAAACGATTATTCTTTATCAATTACATTATCAAATTATGCAAATGTTTTTACCATTTTCAATTCATTTATTATGAACATTATTTTGAACAAGTAATAATTTTAATATAGTAATGTTAAGAAGTTATTTATTGTTTTTAAAAAGTGCTTGAGTTTATTATTTTTTACTTGCATTATTAACTTTTTTTATTATTTTTCCAGGGGGTCAAGATTATTTTTTTCATAACTGATGAGAAGGCCTAACATATCGCATTAAACTAAAACAATGTTCACTTACTAAATGCATAAAAGGTTCACGAATTAGAAAAAAATGAAAACAGAATAAGAAAAAATAATAAAGAAAAAGTTTTTAGTTTTTGTTACGATTACAATATAAAAATTATGAAAAGAACTGAATAGAATATAATTAGTTTTTAAATTTATTAACTA
Organism: Spiroplasma melliferum KC3; assembly: GCF_000236085.2. Lineage (NCBI taxonomy): Bacteria > Bacillati > Mycoplasmatota > Mollicutes > Entomoplasmatales > Spiroplasmataceae > Spiroplasma > Spiroplasma melliferum. The sequence continues at coordinate 270,287 of NZ_AGBZ02000004.1, forward strand.
TTTTGAAGAAAGGAAGGGATTTGATGCCACGAAAACACCTAATTGCTAATTTAGTAATTGGCAATTATTTTTTAATTCCGACTGATATTGAGAATAAAGTTATTATTAGTGATATTTATTATGATTTATTACGCGATGATTCAACTGCTATTTCAAAGAAAAAAAGTTATTTATTATGAGAACATCAACTAGTTTTAAAAGAATATAATCATTATGATGTTAATAATATTTCAAAAGGAGCAATTATTGCTGGTTTAAAGTTTTTAAATGCAAAAGCAAAACTTGAAACAACATTTTTAGCTTGTTACGATGGGATTAGTCAAACTAGTGCTTTGGCATTTATTTATTTAGTTGCAAATAACATTATTCCACCATTATCATTTGAAAAAGCAATAACGCATTTTTTAACTAATCATTATGCTTTAATGAAAATAAACCAAGGAATTTATGATTTTTTAAAGTTACACTATCCTTATACGAAACTTAATACATTAGCACAACAAAAGTGGGAACATTTACATGGCTAATCTTCGACTTGAATTAGGCAATTATACCGTTAAGATGTATTATCGTAGTAAATGCCTTTTTAATAATCCTAATTTAATTGTATATGATTTAGATACATTATATTATTTATGAATGGGAAATTTTGCACAAGAACAAATGGAAGGAAATTTAAATATTGTTAAAACGCGATTAATTGAACACAATAAATTAATTAATTTAAAAAGTTTATTAATTTATTTAAATAATTTAGAATTAGATTTTAGTAAAAACCAGATTTCGCTTATTCAAAATTTTGTTTGTAGTGGACCTGAGCGAATAACAATTATGACTGATTTTCCTAAATTAAAATGGATAACGATTAAGCAACATTATGGTTTATTAGTTCAAAGAAATGATTTTTATGTTGATGTTAAAACAAGAACAACAATAATTTATCAACGTAGTACAAAAGATCTTTTTAAATTAAATTATGGCTGGATAAATTGTCAAAGTGTCTTCCAACAGTATCTTAATCGTAATTTTAATGTAGTGTTACCTATTTCAGATTTAATAACATTAATACCAAATTTATGTCAAAGGATATGACAATCATATAAAATAAAAGGACTTTGTCTTGAAAAAGGTCTTTTTCAAGAAATTGTTATAACAGATTATGAACAGGCAATGGCAGGGTTTCTTTTTTTATCGCAAAAAATTAAAACAGTTGTTCAAGAAAAATTAGCAATTGGTAATAATAATTATGAAATTTTAACAAAGGTTAAAAAAGAATAAAAATATGTTATTAAGGTAATTTATGATATGAATATTAGGAGATTAATTTAAATATTTACATCCCAATAAATATTTTAATTTTATGCATACATAAAATCAGAAAAGTTTGTTTTGTTAAAAAAAGTGTGATAAGATGATATTGTTAATTTATATAGTTTTAGGAGTTGAAATATTATGGCTACTGTTGTTGTCAAAGCAGGAGAACCGCTAGACAAAGCGTTAAAACGATTTAACAAGGTTTCTTCAGTTAAAAGAAAAGAAGCCCGAAAACGTGAACACTGAATGAGCAAAAAAGAAAAAAGACGTTATAAACAAGAACAATCACGTAGTTTTCGTTAAAAAAATCCCATTTTAAATGGGATTTTTTTTAAAAATTACTATCTTTTAAAATTACATAATCAACTTTTTTAATGGCCGAAAGATCTTTACCCCCAGCATATGAAATTGATGATTGCAAATCTTCTGTCATTTCACGTAATGTTTCAAAAATGCTGCCACGAATTTCAATTAATTCTTTTTTACCTTCAACATAACGTTTTTCACCTTTATTATATTCACTTGCTGAGCCAAAATATTCTTTATATTTAATACCATTATTATCAACTTGTTTACCAGGTGATTCTTGGTGTGCAGCAAATAAACTCCCAATCATGCACATTGTTGCGCCCATTCGGATTGATTTTGCAATATCACCATTAACCCGTAATCCACCATCAGCAATAATTGGTTTTGAGCTACCTTTACTGCATCATTTAACAGCAGATAATTGTCATCCACCATTACCAAAACCAGTTTTTAATTTAGTAATACATACTTTGCCCGGTCCAATTCCAACTTTTGTTGCGTCAGCGCCTCATTGTTCTAAATCACGAACAGCTTTTGGCGTTCCAACATTACCTGCAATAATAAATGTTTCATGACCTAAATGTTTACGGATATGTTCAATCATTTTTTTTACACTAAAAGCATGACCGTGAGCAATATCAATTGTAATATAGTCAGGTACTAATTGCTCTTTTTTTAATGTTTCGATTAATGCAACATCATCTGATTTAACCCCAACTGAAATTGATGTAACTAAGTTTTTACTTTTCATATGTTTAATAAACTTAACTTGATCTACGTTAAAACGATGCATAATGTAAAAATAATTTTTTTCTGCTAATTTTTCACATAATTCTTCATTAACTACCGTTGCCATATTTGAAGGGACGACAGGTAAATTAAAAGTATGTTTTCCTAATTTAACAGTTGTATCACATTCTTTTCGAGAATTGACAACACATAATTCTGGAATTAATTGAATGTCTTCATAATCAAATGCTTTCATTATTTTAATTTCACCTCACTTATTAAATGTACCATAAAATAAGGCGAAAAACCCGAGTTTTCTTTTTAAAAAAGAATAAAAAAATATCTTGTAATCATCTTAAAACCGGCATATAATTAATTATGTAATTGTAGAAAGGAATAGTGATTATACAAATGATGACAAGAAATTTTGGTTTTACTAGATTTTGAATTGTGTTATCAAGTATTGTAGGTATTGCTGGAATGGCAATAGCAGGAGGGGCTTACTTTTATTATTTAGGCCGATATAACAATGGGACTTTTCCCGGTGATATCAATGCTGCAAATACTTGATTAATGGATTCATATGCATATTTAACAAGTCCTAAAGTTATACTTTTACTAATAGTGATTTTTTCATTTTTTACAACAATAATTTGTAATATTGGTTTAATCCGCTATGCAATTAGCAGTACTGATGCCGAATTATGTGCAAACAAATGAAGTTTAGCGGTATTATCATTATCACTTGGTGGCTTTTTTGCACCATTTGCATTAACATGATTACCAGATACTGATGTTAAAGCTACAAAAAATGCCCGTGTTGTGATTGTACGTTATTTAGGAACTGCTTGATTAGTATCAGCTATTGCTAGTATTGTTGCAATTATGATTTTTTACAACAAAGCAACAGATAAAACTTGAGTTGGAAACTCAAAACAAAATTTTGCCATTATGATGGGAGTTTTAGCTGCTGTTAGTGTTTTAAGTTTAATTTTTGTCCCTGGCTTTTATAGTAATAAAGTTGTCGCTAATATGATGGCTGAAACTTCTTATGGAAAATGATTACGTTTCGTTTCAACTATTTATACTATTTTAGTTACAATAATGTTAGTGATTCAAATTATTACGGCATTACTAAAACTAATTGAAGCATTTAGCCGTATATTTCAAAAAGGACAGAATGGATTATCAATTTTTGCTAATATTTTAAACTTTACAGCAACTTTAATTGGAACAATCTTTATGATTTATCTAATTACAAAAGTAATTAAAGGATTATGACGTCGTGAAGATGGTTACATGATTAACATTCCACAATATAAAGCATCTGATCATACGCAGCGTCAGTATTAATAAAAGTTTTAAAATGGATTTTATAACACTAAAATCCATTTTTTATTAGTTACTTTAAAGAATATAATCTTTTTAAAAAAAATAAAATTAATAATATTTTAATTGACAAAAATTATTGTTTTATATAAAATTAAAAAGGTTTCAACACAATACTTAAATTGTGTCATCGGGTGTTAGCTCAGTTGGGAGAGCGCCTGCCTTACAAGCAGGTGGTCAGCGGTTCAAGTCCGTTACACCCGACCATTAATGATTTCTGCTGGCTTAGCTCAATAGGTAGAGCAACTGACTTGTAATCAGTAGGTTGGGAGTTCGATTCTTCTAGCCAGCACCATTCTTTGGAGGGGTAGTGAAGTGGCCAAACACATCTGACTGTAACTCAGCTCCTTCGGGTTCGGGGGTTCGAATCCCTCCCCCTCCACCATCTTTATATATATTTTGGGCTATAGCCAAGCGGTAAGGCAAAGGACTTTGACTCCTTCATGCGCTGGTTCAAATCCAGCTAGCCCAGCCATTGTCTCCTGTTAGCTCAGTCGGTAGAGCAACTGGCTTTTAACCAGTGGGTCAAAGGTTCAAGTCCTTTACAGGAGACCATTTATAAAAATATATGCCCGAGTGGCGGAATAGGTAGACGCAACGGACTTAAAATCCGTCGGTTTTACAACTGTACCGGTTCAAGTCCGGTCTCGGGTACCATTTATTTTATTTAAAAAAAATTGACATTATGTCAAGACAGTGGTATATATATTACTGTAGTTTAGGATAAAATTTAAAATTAAAATGCAGGTGTAGTTTAATGGTAGAACTTCAGCCTTCCAAGCTGACTGTGAGGGTTCGATTCCCTTCACCTGCTCCATGATATTAATTGTTAGTTTAACATTTTTTTTTATGTTAAAATAAAAGGGTAAGGTGCAAAAGAGGAGTTAGTAATTCTTATGAAAGTCATTAAAAACAATAATAAAAAAGAGTCTACTAGTAATTGAGAACATTTACCACCAGAAATGCAACATGATTTAGAATTTCATGCTTCACGAACAGTGTTTTGAAAAAGTTTTTTATTTTTAATTATTGAAGCAGTAGGGCCATTTTTATTATTGTTTTTTTTAACTTCTCCGGACTTAAGTTTTACCTACCATTATGATGTTGGAATTGGAATTGGTTTTGGTTTAACAATGGTTTTTAGTGTTTTTTTATTAACTTGTCTGGGATTTTATTTTCATTTTCATCAAGCTGACCAGTTTACTTATACAATTGCATTATCTTGAATGCTATATGGCATTTACTTAACTGGATATTGATGAGGATGAGATAAGATTTTATATCGTTGTTTAGTATCATTTCTTTTTCTCTTAGGTGCTATTTTTGTTGGGACATTTATAACCGTATGAATGCGTAATCTTCGTGGATATTTTCAAATGAAAAAAAATCGGAAACAATCTGGATTACCAGTTAGCAATGAAAAAGAAAGCAATAATTCACCGGTTGATTCAGCAGTAACAAAAAAAGAACCCTAATTATTTTTTTGTAAATTAGTTAATTTTAAATCAATAATTGTTAAGAAAATTTTTTCTTTTGTTTGTTCATACATATAATTCGCTCAATAAATTCATAGAATGTTTTGGTAATACATTCATGCTGCTACTTTTTCTTGTTGCTGTGGTGTTAAATTAAAAAGATTAAATCAATAAGTTTGTTCAGCTTTTGTTGTTAATGTTTCAGAAGCAAATGAAGCAATATCAAAAAATTTATCATTTAACATTGCATATTCAAAATCAATTAAGTAGAGTTTTTGATTTAAAAAAACTAAATTGCCACTATTTAAGTCATTATGGCATAAAACAAGTTCTGTTGGTTGCAATTTTGAATAATCAAGATTTTTTTCATATGTTGTTAAATTGACCAATTGCTTACAAATTGCCGATTTTAATGTTATTAAAAATTGTTTGGGATTAAATGTTTTAATTTGATTATTTGTATTAATTTTAGTTTCTCATAATTGTTTAATTATTGTAGCAACTTGGGTTAGGACTTGGTTTGTAAGCTTAACCATACTAAGGGATTGCAAAGTTGGATAATATGGTGTAACCAAAAAGAAATGCTCACCATCATAACCATAATCAACAATTGGTAATGTTAAATCACTATTTTTAATTTGTTCTAAAACAAAAATTTCATTTTGATGATCAATGAATAAATTAGTGAAAGGACTACTATAACGGATAAAAAGATTATCAATACTTTGATAATTTTGGTTCGTAATACCTAAATTTAATTTTGCTTTAATTTGGTATTTCATCATATTTCTGACTTCCATTCTGTATGATATATATTATTAATTTTATTATACAATATATATAGTAAAGAAAAGCGGGGAAATAAAAAATGGAAGAAATTTGGATTGCTACTAGTAATAAGAACAAAGTACGAGAATTTAAAGAAATGTTTGAAGGTATTAATATAATTGTTAAATCATTATTAGATTTAACAACACCTGTGCCTGAAATTCCTGAAACAGGAACAACCTTTGAAGAAAATGCATTTTTAAAAGCTGATTATTTAAGTAAAATGTTAAATAAGCCAGTATTAGCGGATGATTCTGGGTTAGAAATTATTGGTTTAGGAAATTTTCCTGGTGTTAATACTCGCCGTTGAGCAGAACCAATTACTGATAATAATATTATTAATAATTTATTAATTGAAAAATGTCGGTCACTAGAACAACGTGATGCACAAGCAGTTTGTGTTTTATGTTATATTAATCCAATTACAAACGAAACAAGATATTTCCGTGGAGTAACAAAAGGCCTTATTACTGAAGAACCAAGTGGTACTAATGTTTTTGGTTATGATGCCATTTTTTTCTTACCTGAAATTGGCCAAACTTATGCTGAATTAACTATAATAGAAAAAAATAAGTATTCACATCGTTCAAAGGCTTTTCAGATGTTTAAAAAATGATGATTAGGAGGAAAAGATGAAAACAACAAAAAAAATTAACATTATTTTATTTGAACCAGAAATTGCACAAAATGTTGGAGCCATTATGCGAACTTGTGTTGCAATTAATGCTAAATTACATTTAATTGAACCATTTGGATTTATTTTTGATGAACGATTTATTACTCGTAGTAGTGCAAATTATGTTGAGTTTGCTGATTATGAAACATATAATGATTGAAATCATTTTTTGCAATTAAATCCAAATCTTAAATTATATTGTGCAACTCGTTATGCTCAACAGCCACATAGTGCAATTGATTTTACCAAGGATGAAAAAATTTTTATTTTATTTGGACGTGAATCAACTGGTATTCCAACAGCAATTTTGAAAGAACATTTAGCACGAACTTTTCGCATTCCAATGTCAGAAAAAGTTCGTAGTTTAAATGTTGCTAATACAGTTGGAATTGTTGGTTATGAAATTATGCGTCAATTAGATTATCCCGGGTTATCTAAAGTTGAAATTCAAAAAGGGCCTGATTTTTTAAAACAAAAATAACAATGCTTTTTGTGAATTTTTTTCTTACTTTTGAAAAAAGTTTTTTATAATTCTTTTAAGTATTGAGTTATATTGGTTGTTTTTAGAAAGGATGATAAAGAATGAATCAAGTAATATTGGTTGGGCAAGTAGAAGGAACTTATGAAATTATTTATGATAAAAAAGAAGCAGAACGAAAACTAATGAAATTTTTACTAAAGATTCAGCGACCTTTTAAAAATAAAGATGGTAACTATGACAGTGATTTAGTTAATGTTAAAGTATGAACAAATAATATCGATGATTTAGATATTAGTTTACGTGATAAAGCAATTATTGCCGTCAAAGGGCGAATTCAATCATTTCGTTCCAATAATTTTGATTAAGAAAATTATTATAACGATATAATTGCTGACCGTGTTACGTATTTAAGCAGTTTTAACTAACATTATTAATATTATTAACTTAATACCAATTAGCCATTTCCTTTGAAATGGCTTTTTATATAAAAAAGTTAAAATTTAGTAGTAAATAAACAATAGTTTCAATGAAAAAAGGCTAAAATAAACTCTTTTTAAGTAATTATTTTTTTGTAAAAAAAATTAATATTTTTACTAAAAACGCTTGCAAAAAAATGAGGATTTTATATACTTATAAAGGTGTCAGTTGGGAGTAATTTATTACTTAATCATAATAAATACTTACTTGCATTATCAAAAAAAATACTAAAAATATGAAAAAAAGAGTCAAAAGTTATTGACAATAAACGCATAATTTTGTATGATTTGAAAGGTGTTTTGCTGACACAATAACGATCTTTGAAAACTAAACATAACAACAAAAGATAATCATTTAATCAATGAATATCCGTCATTAAAGCTAGGAACAAAAACGATATTTTTTAATGAGAGTTTGATCCTGGCTCAGGATGAACGCTGGCGGCATGCCTAATACATGCAAGTCGAACGGGGTGCTTGCACCCAGTGGCGAACGGGTGAGTAACACGTATCTAATCTACCCATTAGCGGGGGATAACAGTTGGAAACGACTGCTAATACCGCATACGACATTTTCTGGCATCAGAGAATGTTAAAAGGTCCGTTTGGATCACTAATGGATGAGGATGCGGCGTATTAGTTAGTTGGTGGGGTAATGGCCTACCAAGACAATGATACGTAGCCGAACTGAGAGGTTGATCGGCCACATCGGGACTGAGACACGGCCCGAACTCCTACGGGAGGCAGCAGTAGGGAATTTTTCACAATGGGCGAAAGCCTGATGGAGCAATGCCGCGTGACTGAAGACGGTCTTCGGATTGTAAAGGTCTGTTGTAAGGGAAGAACAGTAAGTATAGGAAATGATACTTATTTGACGGTACCTTACCAGAAAGCCACGGCTAACTATGTGCCAGCAGCCGCGGTAATACATAGGTGGCAAGCGTTATCCGGATTTATTGGGCGTAAAGCGTGCGCAGACGGTTTAACAAGTTTGGGGTCAAATCCTGGAGCTCAACTCCAGTTCGCCTTGAAAACTGTTAAGCTAGAGTGTAGGAGAGGTCGATGGAATTCCATGTGTAGCGGTGAAATGCGTAGATATATGGAGGAACACCAGTGGCGAAGGCGGTCGACTGGCCTATCACTGACGTTTAGGCACGAAAGCGTAGGGAGCAAATAGGATTAGATACCCTAGTAGTCTACGCCGTAAACGATGAGTACTAAGTGTCGGACTAAGTTCGGTGCTGCAGTTAACGCATTAAGTACTCCGCCTGAGTAGTATGCTCGCAAGAGTGAAACTCAAAGGAATTGACGGGGACCCGCACAAGCGGTGGAGCATGTGGTTTAATTCGAAGCAACGCGAAGAACCTTACCAAGGCTTGACATCCAGTGCAAAGCTGTAGAAATACAGTGGAGGTTAACATTGAGACAGGTGGTGCATGGTTGTCGTCAGCTCGTGCCGTGAGGTGTTTGGTTAAGTCCAGTAACGAGCGCAACCCTTGCCGTTAGTTACTCCATTAAGTTGAGATACTCTAACGGGACTGCTAGTGTAAGCTAGAGGAAGGTGGGGATGACGTCAAATCAGCATGCCCCTTATGTCTTGGGCTACACACGTGCTACAATGGTCGGTACAAAAAGTTGCGATCTCGTAAGAGGGAGCTAATCTGAAAAAGCCGATCTCAGTTCGGATTGAGGGCTGCAACTCGCCCTCATGAAGCCGGAATCGCTAGTAATCGCGAATCAGCAATGTCGCGGTGAATACGTTCTCGGGTCTTGTACACACCGCCCGTCACACCATGAGAGTTGATAATACCAGAAGTCGGTATTCTAACCGCAAGGAGGAAGCCGCCCAAGGTAGGATTGATGATTAGGGTGAAGTCGTAACAAGGTATCCGTACGAGAACGTGCGGATGGATCACCTCCTTTCTATGGAGTTAATACTTTATAGTAATTAACTAGTTTTAATGACCGTTATGTTTAGTTTTCAGAGATTAGTTTCTCTGACAATAACAAGTAAATGTTATTGGAATTGTTCTTTGAAAACTGGATAATAGACATCTAGTTATTTTAATCACATGATTAAAATAACAATAATTCAAAATTTCTGTTATTTTTAAAAAATAACTAAAATTTCACAGTTATATTTGTAAATGATTCTCAAAAAACTGATTTAAAATCAGGTCAAATAATTTATAAAACTTTGAAGTTACAAAGGGCGTATGGTGAATGCCTTGGGAATAGGAGACGATGAAGGACGTGACTACCTGCGATAAGGTTCGGGGAGCTGGAAGTAAGCTTTGATCCGGACATGTCCGAATGGGGAAACCCGGTGAGATTAATCTCTCATCATCCTATAATGAATAAATAGTTATAGTGAAGGTATACCTAGGGAATTGAAACATCTTAGTACCTAGAGGAAAAGAAAGCGAATGCGATTCTCTTAGTAGCGGCGAGCGAACGGGGAACAGCCCAAACCAGATTTATCTGGGGTTGTAGGACCATAATAGTAGAGTTACAAAACTTGTTTATAGTAGAAATGGTTGGGAAACCATGCCGTAGAGGGTGATAGCCCCGTATACGAAATAGACAAGACTCGAAATGGAATCCTGAGTACGGCGAGACACGTGAAATCTTGTCGGAATCAACGCGGACCACCGCGTAAGGCTAAATACTACCTATTCACCGATAGTGAACCAGTACCGTGAGGGAAAGGTGAAAAGCACCCCGGGAGGGGAGTGAAATAGTACCTGAAACCATATGCCTACAAGAAGTCGGAGCCCGTTAATGGGTGACGGCGTGCCTTTTGTAGAATGAGCCGGCGAGTTATGATAGCATGCAAGGTTAAGTAGAAAATACGGAGCCGTAGTGAAAGCGAGCCTTAATAGGGCGTTTAGTATGTTGTCATAGACCCGAAACCAGGTGATCTAGCCATGAGCAGGTTGAAGTTGAGGTAAAACTTAATGGAGGACCGAACCGACGTTCGTTGAAAAGACCGCGGATGACTTGTGGCTAGGGGTGAAATTCCAATCGAACCTGGAGATAGCTGGTTCTCCCCGATATAGCTTTAGGGCTAGCGTCGAGGTTAGCAAGTTGGAGGTAGAGCACTAAATGTATGATGGCCCCACCTAGGGGTACTGAATGCAATTAAACTCCGAATGCCAATTTTGTATACTCGGCAGTCAGTACATGGGTGATAAGGTCCATGCACGTAAGGGAAACAGCCCAGATCATCAGCTAAGGTCCCAAAATTTATGCTAAGTGTGTAAGGATGTGAAGTCGCTTAGACAGCTAGGAGGTTGGCTTAGAAGCAGCCACCCTTTAAAGAGTGCGTAACAGCTCACTAGTCGAGTAACTTTGCGCCGAAAATGTACCGGGGCTAAGCATAATACCGAAGCTATGGGTTTTGTATATTTATATACAGGGCGGTAGGGGAGCGTTCTAACAGGGATGAAGGTAGACCGTGAGGACTGCTGGACTGGTTAGAAGTGAGAATGCCGGCATGAGTAACGTTTGAGGGTGAGAATCCCTCATGCCGTTTGACCAAGGTTTCCTGGGCAAGGTTCGTCCACCCAGGGTTAGTCAGGACCTAAGGCGAGGCCGAAAGGCGTAGTCGATGGACAACAGGTTGATATTCCTGTACCACCATATAGAGCGATGGAGTGACGGAGAAGGATAGTATATCCCGGTTATTGGATTCCGGGCTAAGCACAAAGAGGGTAAGGTTGGCAAATCCGCCTTGCATAACCTTGAAGTGTGATGGGGAGCGAACGGTTCGCCTAGTAGCGAAGTATATGACTCCATGCTTCCAAGAAAAGCTTCTAGCACTATTTATATGGTGCCTGTACCTAGAACGAACACACGTGGTCAAGGAGAGAATCCTAAGGCAAGCGAGATAACTGTAGCTAAGGAACTCTGCAAAATAACCCCGTAAGTTAGCGAGAAGGGGTGCTCATAGCAATATGAGCCGCAGTGAAGAGGAAGGGGCAACTGTTTAGCAAAAACACAGCTCTCTGCAAAGTCGTAAGACGACGTATAGGGGGTGACGCCTGCCCAGTGCTGGAAGGTTAAGGGGATTAGTTAGCATTAGCGAAGCTTTGAACCGAAGCCCCAGTGAACGGCGGCCGTAACTATAACGGTCCTAAGGTAGCGAAATTCCTTGTCAGGTAAGTTCTGACCCGCACGAAAGGCGTAATGATCCCTTCGCTGTCTCGGCTGCAGACTCGGTGAAATTTTAGTACCTGTGAAGATGCAGGTTACCCGCAACTAGACGGAAAGACCCCATGGAGCTTTACTATAGCTTGATATTGGGTTTTGATATAGCATGTATAGGATAGGTGGGAGACTTTGAAGCAGTAACGCTAGTTGTTGTGGAGTCATCCTTGGAATACCACCCTTGTTATGTCGGAATCCTAACCTAGATCTGTAAGCCAGATCAGAGACAGTGTCAGGTGGGTAGTTTGACTGGGGCGGTCGCCTCCTAAAATGTAACGGAGGCGCCCAAAGGTACCCTCAGTATGGTCGGAAATCATACATAGAGCGCAAAGGTAGAAGGGTGCTTGACTGTGAGACTTACAAGTCGAACAGGAGCGAAAGCTGGGCTTAGTGATCCGGCGGTCCCGTGTGGAAGGGCCGTCGCTCAACGGATAAAAGTTACCCTGGGGATAACAGGCTGATCTCCCCCAAGAGTTCACATCGACGGGGAGGTTTGGCACCTCGATGTCGGCTCATCGCATCCTGGAGCTGAAGTTGGTTCCAAGGGTTGGGCTGTTCGCCCATTAAAGCGGTACGCGAGCTGGGTTCAGAACGTCGTGAGACAGTTTGGTCCCTATCTGTTGTGGGCGTAGGAAATTTGAAGAGATCTGTCCCTAGTACGAGAGGACCGGGATGGACACACCTCTGGTGCTCCAGTTGTCACGCCAGTGGCACAGCTGGGTAGCTATGTGTGGAAATGATAATCGCTGAAGGCATCTAAGCGAGAAGCATACTTTAAGATGAGATTTCCCATCCTTTATGGAGTAAGACCCCTTGAAGACGACAAGGTTGATAGGTTGGGTGTGTAAGCACGGCGACGTGTTCAGCTAACCAATACTAATAGGTCGAGGACTTCAAAAAAGCGAGAGCTTATTTACAAATTTTAGACAGTTTATTATCTAGTTTTGAGCGGATAATTTCCCTCAGATATAATCTGGTGCTTATGGCATAGTGGACACACCCGTTCCCATCCCGAACACGGAAGTTAAGCACTATTACGCCGACGATAGCCGCAAGGTGAAAATAGGGCAGTGCCAGGTTAAAAAAGGTTTCGACCTTTTTTTTTTAATATTTTTTAGGATAAGTTACAATTTACAGTTTATTAAAAAATAATTTTCTTTTAATAAAAGATATAATAATTAACAAACAGAAAGGAATTCTTAAAAATGAAGAAATTTTTAGCTTTTTTAGGGGTAAGTATGATTGCCCCTAATATCGTATTTGGTATCACTGGAATTACCGAATATAACAACTTAAAACAAAATAGTCCTTTAGTGGGCCATTCAGCAATGCTATTACAAATAAAGCAACCAGGTATTGAATTTAACAATGAAATAAAAGTTTATAAGATTACAACTGATGTACTACCAAATGAACAAAAATATGACATTATTTTTAAAATTAAGTCTGAATTATGAAAAGAAATTAAAAATTTATGAGAAATTTTTAATAATAATTTTAATAACAAAAACAATAAAAAAATTAAATTTACCCATGCTGTGGTAGCTAAACTATTACATTCAGTGATGATAGATTCATCAATTGCAACAGTTCCATTTCTTTCTATGTTATTTAACCAAATTTGAAGTGATTGAGATGTAATTAATGATTTTTGAATTGAATGTCTTCAAGAAAACTACCGTATGGTTATGAATTTTACAGTAAAATATGAGCCGACAAAAATTGAGCGATATAGCAATATTAAATTTACCCTTTGTTCAATATATTCAGATCATAAATCATAATAAAATAACAAAAAATGCACTATTACTTTGAATAATGCATTGTATAAACGTTAAAATATAGTTGTTGTGGTTCAAAACCTAGTTTTTTATATAAAGGTAAGCCATCTGGAGTTGCAACTAAACCAGCATAGTGGTAATTTGCTTTTTTTGCTTGGTTTAATAAATGAATTAACATTTCCTTAGCATAACCTCGTTTTTGATGTTCAGGATGAGTTGCAATGTCATCAATAATTGCTAATTCTGATTCAAAATATAAGTTTCCTGTTGAAACAGGGACTTGATTTTTCATTAATGTTGTAAAATAACTAATTTTTTGTTCTTGGTTTAATTCTCAAATTGATTGATATTTTGCTAAATCAATTAATGATAAATCAAAAGCCTTTTTAATGATTTCAACAACGTTATGAACATTTGTTTCTGTTGTTACTTCTTGAAATTGCTCATTATCACTTGTACGATTAGTAATATTAAATGTTGTTAAGTCAATTAACATTCCGATGGCAGTTTCAAAATGTTGAAGACCAGTTTTTTCAAAAAATGATTTTTCAAATTGATTATTATCAATAGTAATAGTACATCACGTAAAAGGCGTTTTGGTTTGATGATATTGTTCAATAATTTCGCTTGCTTTTGCAAATTGTTCAGCTGTTATTAAATGTGAACTAATAACAACATTTAAATTACTTTTTGAATTACGTGAATCAATATGATGAAAGAAATTCTTATAATCGCTTTCAATTAGTTGGTTGCCATTGTCATGTTTAGGATCAACCATATAATGAATAAAGTTTGCAACTAATTGATCTAATTGTTTATTGTTAAATGTTAGCATGATATATTACTCCTTTTTTACCACATCTTAATTTTATCATTTTTTTACTTTGAATCAAAATATATACTATAGCGTGTCAAATGTTAGGAAAAAGTTCTCGGAATTAAATTCTAACAATAATTATAAATTAATTTTTGTAATAGCATTTTGGTATTTAATTGTCTAAATAAAGTGAGTATTGGTGAATTATATTTTACAAATTCCGAAGTATTTACTTTTTTAAAGACTAATCTTCAACTTATTCATTTGTTTTTTACTACAAGTTTTTTAATTTCCTTTAATTCTTGCAAAGAATTAACACCATTAACAACTAATTGCACAAAATCATAATATTTTATTAAATAATCAATTAATTCTCGTAATTTTTCTTTTTCCGATTTTGCAATGTTATAAGCTTAATCAAGATACTAAATAACTGTATTTCAATTTGATTTTAAAATAACTTTGCAAATTTTTCTTGCTAAATATCGTTTATATTTTCGTAGTTTTAGTAAACAGTCTTTAATTTTTTACTAATATGCAAACAATCAACAATAAAATCAATATTAATATATTTTTTAACAGAAAGGATATACTCAAAATAATTCAATGTTTTGTTTTTTTTGATAACTAATAGAACTTTTAGGAGATATTCTATTAGTTAGATAAGTAAAAAATGGCATTTAGGTTTAAAAATTTTACGATTCTAGTTATAATATTCATAAATAATCATCGGATAGTTTTCTTTTATAATTTTTGTTCTTTCAAACTTAATTATATTGAAAACTTCCTTTTTATTTTTCCCAACTTTTCCAACGCAATTGAATATTTAAGAAATAATAATTAAAAATATTATTTAGGTTTATTTATGATACTATTAACTTCACTAAATAAATAATTATTTAGGTTGCTGATGATTAAATTTGAAAAGGAAATATTGGATAGTTACAAAATAATAATATTTTCATAAATTTTTATATTAAAAGACAACCGGTATTAAATTATTAACTTATTTGCTTATAGAAATAAAAGGATTTATTATTTTAAAATTAATAATATTTGTTTTGCAATTTAATTAGCAAAAGAAAAGGAGAAAAATGAATGCGTAAAATATGTGCAGTATTAGGAATCTTTGCAATGTCAGGTTTTACAATTTTACCTAGCATTACGACTAATTCCATTTTAAATCAAAAAAAATTAGAAATAAATAAAAGACCGACATCAAAAATTCCGGGTGTGATGAATAAAATTAGTGCTTTAGGAAAGTTAAAAATAAAACTGGATATTACGCATGAAAATATGGTATATTTTAAGGATCGAATTGGAAATATTTTTTATGAACAAGAAAATAGGATTTATATATTAAAACGAGATTGATTATCTTGGCCACAACAACTTGATCAAATTACAGCAAAAGTTCAAGTAATAATAGCAGATAATGATGACAATATTTATTTTGGAACAACAAATGGAATATATAAACTAAGTGCCGATTTAAAAATAATAACTAAAATTAAAAGAATAAATGGAGCAGTTAATTCTCTTGCAGTGGATAAAAATAATAATCTTTATTGTGGAACAGAACAAAGTGTTTATCGTTTAAATAAAACAACAAACACAATAACAAATCTTTTCCAAGGCTGAGTTAATACGATATCAGTTGGTGAAAATGATGATTTATATATTGCTGCTAAGAATGGTGTTTATAAATTAGTTGCTGGGACAGATAATGTGCTCGAATTGTCAACTCCTGGTTATCATGAAAATGAATTATTATTAGATTTGTCCAAGGATGGTAAAGGTTTTAATAAAGATTGAACTTTAGAATATTCAACATTAGCAAACTATAATAATTCAGTATATAAGGATTATAAAGAGAAAAGATTAACATTAAAAGTATTAGATACTTTTAATCTTCGAACAATTAATCCATTAGATTATAAAAAAATTGAATTTGTAGGAAATAGTTCTGAATTTTATTCAAAAATAAGTTGAGGTAATGATTCCTTTAATGGGAAAAATCCTAATGAATTTAATGGTTCTTTATTAAAAGAGAAAATTTTAAATAAAAAATTATCTTCTAGTGATTTTATTGTTTTAGACAATAACAATTTAACAAAATGTTTTGAAATTCAAAATTTTAATCTTAATTATAGACTATGAGGAAATAAAATTTGAGGAAAACAATATATTATTTTAAGTTATTATTTTAAGAATGGAAATTATTATTTACAATTTTCAATTGCATATAATATTTTAACGCAAGGTTTGTACAAAGGCGGAGGGGGACTTTGAATGGGCTTTGGTCATGGAATCAGATTATATAATGATTAATAATTAAAAAAGAAAAGATTGTCAAATTATATTTAGAAAACAAAATAGCAATTAAAACACAAACTAATTTATATAATGTTAGTTGAGGACAATCCTTTGGGAATAAAACGTTCTTGAACGTATTCTGTTTTAACAATTTAAAATCAATTAATTTAATTGCTGTCATTATTAATTTTTCCAGTTGATTAATTTCTTTTTTAAAAAGTCAATTTAATAATATTTTTGGGGTAATTTTAAATTTTGCATATTAAATAAATCCAATAATTGTATTTTAAATTTTGATAATAAATTTAATATTTGCGTTATAATATAATAATTCATAAGGGTCTTTCTAATTAATTTTTGCAATAAAATAATTATATATAAGGAAACCCTTATTTTTTTATTTTCTCCCAAAATTAAAATGCAATCTAGACAAAGGGAATATTTCAAATTTTTTATTTTTTTGATATAATGACTATAGTCTATGTAGAAATATCAATAAATATTCTTATATAGGAAATGAAACATAAAAAGATGAGGAGTTTATTTATGGCAATAAAAAAGAAAGTTGTTATCCAAGAAGAATTACCAGTAGTTGATTTAATAAATCAAATTATTGAGGAAGGTAAAGATTTAAGTACTAAAACTGATGTAAAAGCAGCAAAAGAAAAAATAATGCATGAAGAATGAATTAAAAAAAATAATGAAGCATGTGCTATTGCGGCAAAAAAATGAGAAGAAAAAATTAAATTAGCAAAAGAAAAGGAACTTAAAGCAGTATCAAAACTTAAAGATGTTGATAAAATTGAACAAGAAAGAATTGCTTTATTAGAACAAAAACGGAAAGAAGAAATTGCTAAAAATAATGCTTTATATGAAGAACGTGCTAAAAAACAGGCTCGTTTGACAAATATTTTACGTGTTAAAAGAGCAATGCGTGAACGAAAAATGATTTTGTCAAAAGAATCATGAGAAAAAGAATCACAAAAATGACAAAAATTATTAGATCAAGTTTCACGTTAATTAAATAACTTACACTGATGTTTATCAGTGTTTTTTAATCTAAAATAAAATTTAATAAGTTACTTAATTTAGTTTTAAATAACAATTGAAGTCAGTTTAATTTAGACAAGAAAAAATACCCCAATAATTTTATGGAGTATTTTATTCAAATATTTTAAAAACCCTTATTTTTATGACATTTTATTTACAAAATGTCATATTTTTTTAAAATAATCATTCGCTGATACTAGATAACTTTCTGCTTTTTTTAATGAATCACTAGTAAATTGTTTAATATCATCCCAATGTGTATAAGCATAATAACCACCATAAATAGCTGCTGCAATTGCTAATGATATTCCCAATGTTTCAACAGCAGTTCCTAATGAACCAGCAAAAATGCCACCCTCCACCGCGGTTGGGATTGATAATGTTTCAGCAGCCACTGCCATAGCTTCATTACTTAATAAAACTTCAGTTGTTGAACTTGCTGCTTCCTCTAAAACAATCATCGCATCAGCAATCACGTCACTAGTTAATTTTTCACCAGCATAAATAGCTTTCTCAATTGTTACAATTCATGTTGAATTAGCATTAAGAATTCCTGATACTTCTCTCGTAACAAGATCAATCATTGATGATGCATTAGCTTGAATAATATATGTTCCTGCTGGAATGACTGTTGCCGCGGCACTAGTTGCTCCGCTGCTTATAAAGCCTAATGAACCTAAAATACCTAATAATGTTCCCATAGTTTTTCCTTCTTTCTTAAATTATATTTTTTGATAAATTTTTGTACAATACAACTGTCTACTTTATTTATAACTTTTTTTAAATAAAAAAACAAGAATATTTTTCTTTTAATAGGTGAAAGTTATAATTTAAAAAAATAACCTCAATTGGTTATTTTAATCAATTTGATACTCTAAAAGATCATAATATGTTTCTTCTTTCTCTTCTTCATTATGTAAATTATTAAGCAAATCTAATAATTTATTTTTTTCAATAATTGTTGTATTAGTAAAATTTCTCGCATTTTGAATTTCATTTAAAATATCGGGTAATGTATGATCTTTTGCAGCCGAATTATAAATATCATCTATTTTTTTAAGATATTTATTACGCTTATTTTGATATTTTTCACGATTAATTTGTTCTTTTGATAAAATATTATTTAAATTTCTTAAATTTTCTTTCTTTTTAAGTTCACAGTATTTTTGATAATCAAAATAGTATTTATAATTCATATAAATTCAATGTTTAGCTTTATTAAAATTTTTACTTATTATATTTGCAGTAAAATCTCATCCTTTTTTACCTTTATTAATGACTCATTTACAATCTTGATATATTTTACATATGTCTATAATAAATGTTAACATATTATATTTCCTTTAATACTAATGTAATTTATTTTTTAATAAAATCATATACACAATAAAATTTATCATAATTTTTTATATTTTAATATAATAAAATTATTTCCATAAATTAAAATATTTAACAAATAATTTGATTGTTTTTTAGTTAATTTATTAATTATTCTAGAAGGCTTAAAATATTGACAATATTTTTTTAAAATGTTATTGTTTTTTTCGTTAAAAAGAGTTATAAATAAAATAAGCAGTTGCATTGTAGAAAAATTTATTTATCAAAGAATTTATTAAAAAGATGGGTATATTAATTTCAATAAATTTCAATAATAGTATTACAGATTTTGTTTATATAAAAGTTAAATAATATTAAAATTTTATTTTTTAGTTTTTTAAATCTTCTTATTGTTAGATAGAAATATTCTTTATTTATTACTTAAAAAATATTGTTTTTAGTATATTTAAAAAAGACAAAATTATGAGAAAGTTATTTATTAAATATATTAGCAATTAAAAAAAGTAATATTTTTAAAATTAATTATTTCCAAAGCACTTTAAAAAAGCAAAAGAAGAATAAACAAAATAATGTAGTAAAATAAATTTTTTAATTAATAATTATAAAAAACTTAAAATAAAACAGTATAGTCGTAATCTTTACGATATAAAAAATGAATTTATAAAATATTAAAAATTAATAGTGGTGCTATTGCAACAATATTTTTATTTTATTTAAATATTTTTTATATAAAAAATATATTGTTTTAAACACTAGTTTATTCGATAAATAAATTTTTAGCAATTGCCGTATTAAAACCATCTTAGTTTATTATTAAGTTTTTTTCAAAATAAAAGTACAAACTTAATAATAAGATATTACTTCCTTAAGTATTGGTAATAAATAAGGAAGTAAGGCCAAGTATTAAATTTATCAACTTTTTATTTATTGGATTTAAATATTATTTCTGGACTTTAAAAATTAAATCATTTATAGTAAATTTAAACCCTTCCTTTAAAACATAATATAAATTTACTAAAAGATATATCAAAAAATTATCATACTAATATTCAATTCCTTTTTATACTTATAACCTGAATAAAGAGAAAGAAATAAAATTTAAATCCACATTATTAAAATAAACTTAGTTTTATATTTTAAGAAAGGAAAAAATAATGGGATTTTTTTGAGGACTGTTAGGAACAATTGGAATCATTAGTAATACAACAGCCACGGCTACTGCACCAGCAGTTATTGAAACATTACCAAGTCCGAGTCCTAATATAATTGTAAAAATATTATTAGATAGATTACAAGATTGTTTTAATCGTAATTTATCAGGAGCTGAAGAAATAATGCAGAGTTTAGCACGTTATTTAAAAGTTGCTCTACCAGAAAATTTAAGTTCTAGTGAAATAATTGAATATTTTGGAACTGCTGCTTTATCTTCCACAACAGAAGCAACTGTTGAAGGCGGTATTCTTGCTGGAACATTTGGAACTGCTGTTGAAACATTGGGAATATCATTATTAATTGGCGCAGCTATTTATGGCGGTTATTATACTTATACACATTGAGACAATATTAAAACTAGTATCTTTAACTCTATTAATTAACATCAATATTTTTAAAAGTTAATTTAAAAAGTTAGGAAGAGAGTAAAAACTATGAAAAAATTATTAATAGCATTAACGACACCAATATTAGCATTAACTGGCATTACTTCGTTAATACTTAGTGAACAACAAGCAAGTGTAGTAGAAAATAAAAAAATTAATTGATATGAAATTAAAACTAACTTAACAGAAAATAGTATCAAAGACATCGTACTTACACAAGGATTAAATAATGATAAAGTACAAGAAGCATTAGATAATCCAGCAATGTTGAAAAAAGCACGTGAAAAATCATTGGAATATATTAATCACTTTGAAAAACAGAAAATAAATACATTAGAAGATGTTACTAATTATTTAAAAAATAACATTCAAGAGTTTAAAGATAATTTTAAAGTTGAAAATAAATTAGGTAATTTAAATAATGTTGGTCTTTTAAGTAAAACTGCTTATGCAATGACTCCTAATGATTCGGTTCAAGCAACACCTAATAAAACTTTAGATAAAGAACAAGCAATTAATAATACAGAAGAAACAATCAAGAAGTTAAAAATTTTAGATACAACGCTTTTAACTATTGCTGTAATATCTGATATCGCGGCAGCCGGATTTTGAGCCGCATCGTGATTTTTTGGAATTAGCGTCCCATGAGCAGTTGCAGCAACTTCGTTAGCAGCAGCGCTACATGTAATTCAAAATGCTGTTCATGTATTTTTAGTAAATAATAAAACATTAGAATCAACAAATTGATGAGGTATAATCACCTGAGCTAAAGATATTACTTTTTTTGCAAGTAGTGTATCATATAGTTTAATTTATAATACAGCAGTATCAATTGCTGAAGCAGCCGTTACTGCAACATCATGGGCAGTCCCTGCGGCTTTTGCTGGAATTGGTGTTTTTAGTACTATGTATGCATGAATTAAACTATACATTGATAGTATTATTTAATGTACGAAAGAAGGAAAAACTATGGGAACATTATTAAGTATTTTAGGATCATTAGGAATTGTCAGTAGTAATGCTAGTGCACCATTGGTTAGTACAACAGCAGCAACTAGTACTTCCACTGCAACAATTGGATTTTGAGACTACTTGGTAGGAATAAAAAATATTTTAACGAGTCCTAATTTATTAAACGAAGCTTATGCATTATATAATGTCGCATTGGGGGAATTAGGGACTTTATTTAAATTGTTAAGAACATTTGAATGAAGTAATTTATTTAATGAAATATCTTCCTTAGGAATGACAACGAAAAATTTATTGGTATTAGCAAAAAATATTGCGCAACGAATTAACCAATTAATTCCAGATGCTTTTTTACCATTAGAAAATCTTACAGGTTCGGCATTGGCAGAACTTGAATGAATAGCAGGCGGAGCAACAGAAGCCGCCGTTGAAGGTGGTATTCTTGCTGGTTCATTAGGAACAGCGGTTGAAACACTGGGAATATCGTTATTAATTGGTGCTGTTATTTATGGCGGATATTATACTTACACGCATTGAGATGATGTTAAACATTTTGCAAATAAAATAAGTGATTTTGGTAAATCAGTTGCAAAAAGTGTTACTAATTACTTTAGTAGTTGATGATCTTAACAAAAAAGAGTTACAACAAGTTTAATAATTATTATATTAATTAATAATTATATATTAAGAGCTAATAAAAAAAAGACTTAGCTCTTTTTATTTTTTCAGTTATAATTTAAATGTCAAGATTAAATCATTTCGTAAACAATTCTTAAAAAATTATTTAAAATTTAACAATACAAAATTAAATATAGAATTTCAATTATTATTAACTATTAAGGCTGGGTGGCAGGGATGTTAAGTAAACCAAAGTTTTTATTAACGATGGTTTTAAAAGTTAATATTAAATATCTATTTTTTTATTGTTTTTATTAAGAGAGGAGAAAAAATGCAGCGGATATTACTTTTTTTAGGAATATTATTGTCATTATTTATATCAAATTCTAATTTAATTATTATATATGATCATAATATAAAAAATGAAAGAAATAGTGTACAAAAGCAAACACTTTCTACTGAATTAATTAACGGGAGAAAAACCATTGAACCACCGAAAATTCCATTGTCATTACCATTTAAAATTTTTGCTTCACCATTTATATTTGCCAATTTATTTAATATGGTATCAAAAAATCTTTTATTAGATAAAAATATTATTAACAATATTAATTTAAAAACAGTTGGAACATTAGAATTTACTAATAAATATAATAAAATAATAAATACTTTTGATGATGCTTTTTATCCGTTACTAAAAAAACATTTTTTAGATATTAATGCTGATTTTAAATACGAATTAACAGAAAGCCTTAGCATTATAGGAAAAGGGACAATTCGTGATATTTTTCATAATATTGCTCCTGATTTAATTGCCTTTTTGCAATGATATACTAATAATGCTTATGAACAAGTTTTAGCAAAACATAGTATATTTTTATCATTTTATAATAGTGTTTTAAAACCATTTAATTTAAATTTAAATTTGATTCCTTCTCATCTATGAAGTGATTTAGAATCTTATGTTCTTAATAATTATGAACAAGTTATGGGTAATCATAATATGGTTTTACTATTTTTGCAATATTTATTATCACCAGTTAATTATGATTTGAAAGAAATAATTGGGAAGGAATATGGAACTGAGACAGATTGTTGATTTTATCATCATACAAAAACTAATTTTGATAGTTTAGTATTTCATTTATTAAGTGGTTATCAAAATAAACTTAATTCAAATAATAATAATAATAATAATAATAATAATAAATATGTTTTAAAACTTATTGGTAATTTAAAAATTTCTTTTTTATTTTATCTCCAACTTGATGAAGTTGTGGACCAAAATTTAATTGGTGAGCAAGCTGAACTAAGTATGTGAAATTTGAAAAGTTATGTTAGTCTTAAATTAGAACCAACATTATTATTAGCAAGTATGTTAGATATTTTTTCACAAGGTAATGAAAAAGCATTTGATGTTATTACTAATAATCTTTTGTCACCAAAAACTTGAAAAGGGATTAATCCCAATGTAGTTAGTAGCATTTCCACCTTTTCTGTTTTCTTTGGTTCAATAATTATGCATGTTATGGAGATGGATATTTTATATCATCTAAAAATCAATGAACATATAATTAAAAATAGTGAAGTTGAGATGATAAGCGGGACTGTTCAATTAATGTTTAAAAATCAAAGTGGTAGGTGAGAAAAATTAAAGCCAACTATTCAAAATGATGTTTTTTATCTTAGCCAAATTTTAGTTGCCGTTGATTTTAAATTTAGTTTTAAAGATGTGGAATTTAAAGTAATAGTAAAAGATGAACCAAACATTTTTTATAAAATAAATAAGAAGTTTAATTTTGATTTACGATTATCGAAAGAAATTTAAAATTAAAATTTATGACAAATAATAAGACTAAAACGCAACATTAGTCTTTTTTATTTATCAAAATGTACGGCCAATATTAATTAATAATAAGATTTTTAAATTAAAGGTTTGTTAATTTAAAACTAATGTGATAAAGTTAATATTGTAAATGATTTTAAAAAATGGTTAATATTTTTTAAAATAAATGACTTTAATTAATTGTTTTTATTAACAAAGCATTATAAATTATTTCATTTAAAAAATAATTAAATTAAATAATAATAGTATAAAAAGAGTAAATAAAACATAAATTAAAAATATAAAATTCTATTTTAAAATAGTTAATGTTTTAAAATAAAATGAAAAGCATAAAATATTAATTTTATGATTTTCAATTATGAAAGGGGCATATTAATATTATGGGCTGCTTAGGAAAAATGATTGAGAATATAGGAAGAATATATTTAGCATATAAAATGATAATATGGAGTAAGAAAATGCGTAAAAAAACTAAAGCAGCATGAAATTTTACTGCTGATAAAATTAGCGAAAAATGAAATAGTGCAAAAAATTGGTTATTAAAAAAACATTATTATTGAACTAACTATAATAAATGACTTGACATAAGAACAAAAGAAGAAAGAAAAAAAATTAATTTTCAACAAGATATTGTTATTAATGCTCAAATATATTATAAACAAGTTGAAAGAGAAGCAAAGCGTAAGCTTGAAGAAATAAAGAACATTGCCAAAAGAGATAATATATATCAGTATTTAGAACCTGACTTTAGCCAAATTGAAAATATTTTAGATAACTTTGACATAGTAAAAATGATGTCACGTCTTTCAACTTCAAATCAAGATCTTGCTAATAAATTTAAAGACATTCTTAATGAATTTAGTACAGTTTCCTCATCACGTTCAAATAGTGAGCAAATGATTGATAATGATATATCATCTGATGATAATGATGAATTTTTTGATGCATTAGAAGAATTAGAGCCTGTTAAAACAGATAATGAACGCAGTTTGTAAGGAAATTGTAATAAATAATTTTATAAATATAAAAAGCAATTAAAATTTTAATTGCTTTTTATATTTACTTGGCATTACAAAAAAGGCTCAATATTTCCTTTGTTTTTTAGTTGTTTTAGGATATAATTAATATGTATTAGTTCTGAATTTGTTTTGAAATGGGTGTTGATAATGAAAAGTAATGATATTAAAATTTTAAAAATAAAACCAATTAAGCAAAGTGTTCATAATAACCAGAACATTGAGTCCCAAGAGTTTATTTCAAACAATGATGCAACTTTTTTGCTACAAGAAAATAGCCATTTTTTTAAAAATAATTATTTTTTCACTAAGAACCAAAATGTGAATCAAAATAATGATTTAAATTCATTCGCACAGTCACGGAAAATAATTTTAAATTTAGATAATCCAAATGCATTAAAAATTTTACATCATCAAACTGAAAAATTACAAGAGGAGAAAACAAGTTTTCATCACCGATTAAATAAAATTAAATCAACTTTTGATGAAAAAATCCAATTGGATAATGAGGAACATTTATATGAACCACCAACCATTACAAAAAAAATTGACTTATTAAACTTTCATAAGAAAAATAATGATGTTCAGTTTAATAATAAACCTGCTGAAGTTAAAGTTGACCATGCAACAGTCAAAGCACAAGCTCGTGCTGTTGCTCAAAAAATAATTCAAAAAGATCAAGAAAAATTAAAGCAATCATTAACTAATAGTGATAATAAACAAAATATAAAATCAAAGTTAGGTTTAACAAATCATTTTCCTAAACTTACTTTACCGAACTCATCACCAAAAAAAGATGTTTTTTTTACTCAAAGTTATAATAAAATGCCAGGTCAAAAAACAAATATTTCGCAAAAAATAACAGGTAATGTTACTCCTATCCAAACGAAAAGTGATAAGGAAGAAACTTATGATAAAAAGTTTGATATTAAGCAAAATGAAAATAAAAAAATAGTGGAGGGAGTAAATTTAATCGTTCGCCCGGACAAAGCAAGTCAATTTTATGATGAAATTGATACAATGGAGTGGGATATAACAAAACGACCAAATTTAGGTGTGGAGCAAACAACCAATAAATATTATCATCAAGAAGAAAAGAATTTGGAATCAAAAGAAACTTTACAAGTTTTATCAGAAAAAGTAAAACTTCAAAATGAAACTCCTCGAGCAATTGAACTTGAAGAAGCAGAGGGAACTTATCAAATAGATAATTTTTATGCTAAGTTATTTAATTCTAATATAAAAGAAGATTCATCAAAACAAGGTGGCAAACTTAAAGTAAAACGAATTTATGGAAAAAGAGCAAAAGATCTTAATCCTAATGTTTTGTCCTTAACAAATAAGCATTCAAAGTCTACTGTTCAAGCAACAACAATGTTTAATAATAATTATCAAATTCAGCAATTACCAAATGGACGTCAACGAATTACTAAAATTAAGAAAAATAACATTATTAAATGACGTAATCCAATTGTTTTAATTGCGCGACTTATGGCAATTATTGGATTAATAGTCCTATGTAGTGCATTTTTATTGTTTAATAATTGAATTAATAATTCAGCTTTAGATTTATATAATTTTTTTGAAGTTAATTTTGGTAAATTTAATTTTATTCCTGTTAATCATCATTATTTTTTTGTGAATCGAATATTTATGTTAGTTTTAATTGGCATTTATGCAATTATTGTTGTTTTACCGTTTTGTTTGGTATCAAATTTTAAAATGCAACTTTATTGTTTTTTACCACTAAGTTTAATTTTCTTATGTACTATGATTGGGCTTGCATTATATAGTTATTTTTTTATGAACAATATTTTTAATTGATCAAGTAGTATTATGCAAATTATTAGTTATAGTTTTTTATTGATAGCAAATATTTTGATGTTAGCAGCAGTTTTAAAAGGCAAAAAAGAAAGATCTTAAATTATATAGGAAATTATTTTAAGCAATAGGAAACCAATTTCTTATCTTGGGTTTTTTAATTTTCAATGTTAAAATAATAGTACTAAATTATTATTAAAAAAGGAAGTGATGTGCAATGAAAAAAGTTGTTGTTGGATTATCTGGGGGAGTTGATTCTTCAGTTAGTTTATATTTATTACAACAAGCAGGTTATGATGTTGAAGGTCTTTTTATGCGTAATTGGGACAGTCAATTAAATAATGATATTTTAGGGAATAAAGCAATTAATAATATGATTTGCCCACAAGAACTTGATTATAATGATGCTGTTAATGTTAGTAAAACATTACAAGTGCCATTGCACCGTGTTGATTTTATTAAAGAATATTGAGAATATGTTTTTAAACATTTTATTAGTGAATATCAAAAGGGGCGAACTCCTAATCCAGATATTTTATGTAATAAATATATTAAATTTGATTATTTTTTAAACTATGCAATTAATAATTATCATGCTGATTTTATTGCAATGGGACATTATGCGCGGGTACGTTTCAATGAAGAATTACAAGAATATCAATTATTACGGGGAATTGACCGAGATAAAGATCAAACTTATTTCTTAAGTCAGTTGAACCAAGGACAATTATCAAAAACATTTTTTCCGTTAGGAAATTTAACAAAAAAAGAAGTTAGAGAAATTGCAATGACGCAAAATTTAAGCACGGCTAATAAAAAAGATTCAACAGGGATTTGTTTTATTGGCGAACGTGATTTTAAAAATTTTTTACAAAATTATATTCCAAATCAAGATGGTAATATTGTTGATATTGAAACAAAAGAAGTTGTTGGTCATCATAATGGGGTGATGTATTATACAATTGGTCAACGGCGTGGTTTAAATTTAGGTGGGATGAGTGAACCATATTTTGTTGCTGGTAAAAATGTTGAAAAAAATATTTTATATGTTGCAAAAAGTAGCGAAGAAAAATGACTATATTCAACTAGTTGTCTTGTTACTGATGTTAATTGAATTAATACTTTCCGTGAAAAAGAATTTAATTGTACAGCTAAGTTTCGTTATCGTCAAAAAGATATTCCTGTTAAAATAACCGTTTTAAATGATAACAAATGTCTTGTGGAATTTGCAACAACAGTAAAAGCAATTACACCAGGACAAGCTGCTGTTTTTTATGTTGATGAAGTTTGTCTTGGCGGTGGAGTTATTAATGATGTTTATTTAGATAATCAAAAATTATGATATTTATAGGAAAGGATTATTAAAATGGCTGAAAAAATACGGGGTTATTTAAAATTAATTGTTTTTGAATCTAATAATGGTTATCGGATTTGTAAATTTCAATTAGAAAATGATAAAACACATTTTATTTTTATTAAAGGATTTTTATCAGCTTTACAACCAGAACAATTATATGAATTATGTGGGGAATTTGTATATAATGAACGTTATGGTGAAAATTTTGAAGTTAAAGAAATTCATAAACTTGCTCCGCGTAGTAATGATGAGGTCTTAAAATATTTAACTAGTAGTTTATTTCCAACAATTGGTGAAAAAGCAGCACAAATAATTATTGATTATTATCAAACAGATGTGATTACTAAAATTAAAGAAAATTTATCAACCTTACATCAAATCCCAGGGATTAGTGTTAAACAAGCTAATATTATTGCAAAAGTATTTCAGTCAATGAGTCGTGATGATGAATTAAATCATCAATTTAATCAAAAAGGATTATCGCTACAAGTTTTATCTTTATTAAAAACAAAATATAATGTTGACCAGATTTATGCTTTATTAAAAAAAGATCCTTATTCATTGTTATTAAAAGATAATATTGCTTTTAAAACAATTGATAAGATTTATTTAGCATTTGAGCAAGAACCTTTTAGTAATATTCGAATTGGTTATTATGCCTGATATTTAGCAAAGGAATTTTGTAATAATAATGGTGATACTTATTTAACATTAAATGAATTAACAAAAATTTTACAAAAGCATTTTTCTTCTTTAACAAAAGAACAATTATTAGCAGGATTAAAATATAGTAAAGAAATTAAATTACTAATTTTTAAGAATGATAAAATTTATGTTGCAGAAGTATATCATAGTGAAATAAATATTGCTGCAATGTTAGTTGGCTTGAACACAACTGACCAATATGATGATCAAAAATTAACAGAAGAATTAGAGAAGTTAACAAATAAAAAACAAATTATTTATAATATGAATCAAACAAAAGCAATTAAGGCTGCCGTGCATTCTAATTTTTTAGTTATTATTGGGGGACCTGGAACGGGAAAAACAACAGTTGTTGATGGCATTGTTAGTCTTTTAAAAAAAGTTTACCAACAATCAAAAATTGTGTTAGCAGCACCAACAGGAAAAGCAGCAAAACGATTACGAGAAAAAACTGGTCAGAAAGCTTTAACAATTCATAAATTATTAAAATATGATGCTTTAACTAATCAGTTTTTTTATAACGAAAATAATCCTTTAGAAAATGATATTTTAATTTTAGATGAAGTTAGTATGGTTGATAGTTTGTTATTAGCACAAATTGCCAAAGCTAGTGTTAATTTGCGTAAATTAATTTTAATTGGTGATCCAAATCAATTGCCATCAGTTGCTTGTGGTGATTTGTTACGAGATATTATTCAAAGTGATGTTTTTAATGTTATTAAATTAGAAGAAGTTTATCGGCAAGAAGCTGGAAATGACATTTTAGAACTATCTTATGCAATTGAACAAGAACATTTTGAAGATAATAATTTATTTGATAAAAAAGATTTTACTTTTATTAATGAAACTGATTCGCAAGCATTATTAACAGCTGTTGGTGATTTATATCAAAACATTAGCAATCAATATGAAGCAGATTATAATGCTATCCAAGTAATTGCTCCAATGTATAATGGTCCAGTTGGAATTAATGCATTAAATACTTATTTACAAAATCGAATGAATCATGCAGTTGGCCAAAAAGAAATTAAGATTGGACATCGTTTTTTTCGAGTTAATGATAAAGTTATGCAACTTAAAAATCGACCTGAATTAGAAATTTATAATGGTGATGTTGGCATTATTATTGATATTAAAAAAGATAAAAATTTAAATGATGTTATTTTAGTAAAATATGATAATGTTATTACATATACTAAAGAACTTTATTATGATATTACTTTAGCTTATGCTTGTAGTGTTCATAAGTTACAGGGCAGTGAATATGATAATATTATTTTTGTAATAACAAAAAGTTTTTGAATGATGTTAAAACGAAATCTAATTTATACAGCAATTACCCGTGCTAAAACTAAGTTGTATTTAATTGGTGAACCATCAGCATTTTTATATGGAGTTAATAATTTACCACAAAAGCGTCGAACAACTTTACAAGAAAAAATTAAAACATTTTTAAAAGAGCAATAGTTATAATATTTTACCTAGTTTTAATACTATCCGTAAAAAATTTAACATAAAACTTATTAATTATAAATGTATTGCAATGGTAGCAAGATCAGTAGGTTTTATTGCAAACATCTTTATCAAATTATGTCCTGGTTTTTGTTGCTATAATAGTAATGAATAAAGTAGTGATTACAAATGATACAATATTTAAAATATTTACTATTTTTTACCTTTTAATTTATTTTTTTAAAAATATTTTTAAGATAGTTCTATCATAATTTAAAAAATCAATAAATTATGTTTTAATATTGTAAATTGTAAATATAAGTGTAGCAAAACTGTTAATTAAGTAATAACATAAAAATAAGTTAAAAAACATCTTTAATAAAAAAAGTTTTCAATTAAAAATTAAAAACTTTTTTATAAAGATTAATGTTTTTTATTTTGCTATTTAAAATAAATATTGATTCCTATGCATTTTAGAAAAGAGAACTAGCAACACAGCCAATTATACTAAGCGCAGAACCTTTCGCGATACCTTTAAGTACTCCGGTAGCGAATGCTTTTCCTGATTCTTTAATAATGACTTTTAAAGCAGAGTCACTATTTTCTTTAATTTTTTCTCAAGCATCACCAGGCGCATCAGCAAGAGTTTTATTTTTAAATGACTCAAAAATATTGTCTAAGCATGTTTTTTTTCTTCTAGCTTATCTAATCTTGATTTTATTTCATCTATTTCTGCTCTAAGATTTATTATTTGATTGTTTTGATCTAAAATTATTAAATCTTGAATATAACCATGTAACATTTCTATTAATCATAGTTTAAATTCTTCTTTAAATGCCATTTCTTCTTTCATTAAAATATCTTTATTATAATTTTTATCGTTTCTTTTTGTTTGCAATTCCTCTTCTTTACTATTAGCTCAATTATCAAATTGTTTTGCTTTTTCCGCTGTTAATAAAAATAGAGGATTTACATCAACTTTACCAACAAGACGAATTGCATCGTATTTTAATTTGCTTCAAGTACGATAAACACAATTTGATGATGAAAAATAATAATTATGTCTAATTTTTAATTGTTTTCCATCAAGAAATAATTCTATATCAATATAAGAATTCTGAACGCAAAAAGCTCAGGTACTAATCTTTGGATAGTTATAGTTCATCAATCTTACAGTTGAATTTAATTTAGTTGGCATTTTAAATTCTTTAACAGTTTCATCATCTCCTCGACCGCCAAGTTGTGCTCATAAACCAATAAATTCAATTTGAGGAAATTTTGTTTCAAATTCTTCTCAATTTTTTGCATATTTTGTTCAATCTTCTGTAATGGTACGTTCACTTGATACTCGTTTACTATCACTTGACATTGTTCCTGTTATTTTACCATCATTAAAATCCATATTGAATTTATGAAAAAAATTGTTATTAAAAAATTCAATTTGTTCCTTAGCATAAAAATCATTTTTGTCTGAACTTAAATATTCTAAATTAAATATTTTTTCTACTGCAAAGTTTAAAAAGTTATTGATTAATGATTTTATATTTTTTTTACTTAATTCAACAAAATTATTAAAATAACTTTTTACATGTTTTTCAAAAAAACCAAACATGTTAATATTATTTTCTTCTTTTTCGTTTTTATTTAATTCTTTCATATTATCTGTTTGTTGCTCATTAATATTAGTATTTTTAATAGTTTCTTCTTTTTGATAAGGGCTAACAGCAACTGATGTTGTTACAGCAGTTCCACTAATTACTAATACAGTTAACAAATTTAGTATTTTTTTCATTACTTGTATTTCTCCTTTTCTCAATATTGAAACTTTTTATTTAGGGCCTATCTTGTATTATAATATATATGCAAACAAAATTATGAATTATTTTGTAAATTGTAAATAAAGAAAAAAGTTAATATATTTTAAAACTTATTGATTTAGCAGTGAAATAATTTACTTTTTTTATCAAACCAGTTTTTTTTTTTTTTTTTGTTATAATGGGGGTGCTTAAAATTAATATTAATAAATAACTTAATTTTAAGCAAACAGAGAAACATATATTTTATAGTTTTCATTAGTTTATATTTGAAATGTGTAATTAAAATCTCCTTTTTAGTTACACATTTTGCTTTTATTGAAAATACATTAAAAAAAGCCAATTTTTATTGCTTTTTTTTTTTTTTTTAAAATAAAGATATAGAAAGGAAATTAATTTAAAAATAATTGTTAATATAAAATAATTATGATAAAGTGAAAAATGTAAATGATTTTTAAAATATTACTAATATTTTTAAAATAAATGACATTAATTTAATAAAATATAATAAAAAGAATTTTTAACATCGGCTAGCGATAAGAAGCCGTAATTATGATATTTAAGTTTTAAATTATTTTTTTAAGTTATAATTAGAAAGTATGAATATAAATATTACGAAGGGATTTTAAATTATGAAAAAACTAATGAGTTTATTAGGAATGGCTTTTTTTGCAACGGCAGGATTCAGTCCAATTATGAGTTGTAAGACGCCTCTTAAAGATGATAATAACGAAGGCGTTGAAAAAGATATTGAAATTTTAAATAAAATTTCGCAACGTGCTATAAACAATTTTTCAGTTTATGCACGAACTAAAAATACAATTAATAGTACTGAATATCAAAATAAATTTGACAAGTTATATACAATGGTCAATAAAGAAACGGAAAGTAAAAAATTAAACCAAATGGATGAAGATGTGAAGGATGCTTTAGCAACACTAAAAAATGGTTTTATTGCTGTTTTTAATAATATTTGTAATGAGATTTATAATGACTATTCAAATTATTATCCTGATAGTAAACCAATTGAATTACTAAGTGATAGTTTAAATTATGAATTAACTTTTATTGATATGGCACAATTAAAAACAATTTTAGATCGACCAGGATTAGAAAAAGTGAAAGCAGTTAGATTAGATTTCCATTTTCAATTTAAAGCTAATTTTAAACTTTTATCAACAACTTCAGATTATGTGATTCAATATGTTATTACTGATAATCCAGAAGAAATGAAAGTTGTTTTAAATGGAATGGTTCAAAAAATTTCCAGAGTAATTGTTAATTTTTTCAATACAGAAGGAGTTTTTCAAATTGATAAAGCGCCAGAATTTGCTAAAATTTATCAAAATTTTGATGTAAACTATACGGCTGGTTTTGCTAATTTAGATAAAATTATTTTAGAAAAGTTACAGCGTAAAATTGAAAGTGATAGCGAATTACAAAAATTTGTAAAGAATATTAAATATAATTCTTCAATAACCTTGTTGAGTTTACTAACAAGTGCAATTAATAATACTACTAATGGTGTTGATGTTGTTCGAGAAAATACAGCCTCATATGTTTGAACTGGAAAAGGATATCAACCTGATAAAATTACTCCAGAAAATTTTGTTAAGTTTTATCGTGCATTAGTTAATGTTTTTAATACTGGAGGGCAAAACTTACGATTAGCTGATTTTCATGTCAATTTAGCTAAAATTCAAGTAGCTGGTTTCCCACTATCTGGAGCAGTAATGAATGATGGTCAAGCCTTAAAAGTTCAAGTTGAAATTACAGAAGAAGGTTTAACAAATAAGTTAATGGAGTTTGGACGATTAGTAGTCGCTTTTTATAATCATTTTAAATTAGAATCAAATGAACATTCCGGCGTATTCCATCTTAGCGAAGAAGCTTTTACTGAAATTTTAAATTTAAAAAACCGCAAATATAAAGATGTTTTAAAAATTTTAATTGATGATTTTAAAGAAGCATATAAAGGAAAGAATTTACCAGGACTTGACATTTTTACCACTGGTAATTGAGAAAAACGTGTTCATGAAGTGAGTTTAAATAAAACTAAAGATACTTTTTCACTCCGTCGTCGGGCAGTTTGAAACTTTGATTTATTATTTGGAACAAATAATGCGGTTTATTATACTGGGTGAACATCAACATTATTTACTTTAGAATTTACTAAAAAATAAGTTTGATTTAAAAAAGCAAGAAAATCTTGCTTTTTTAAATTAACGATAAAAATTGCTAGCATTAACGCTAGCGAATATGTAAATAATAAATCTGGTCCGTTCATTTTAATGATAATTAGGATTAGTATGAGAATAATATGGGAGTTTGCTAATTATATTATAATTAATACATTATTCATTAAATCATTTACCATTGTGACTATATTTCTGATTACTACTAGCAAGGAATATAACAAAATTTAAAACTAAACCTAATTTATTTAATAACATTGCAAATGAATAACTGCTATTAACTAAAAAACTATTTATTATCAATTGCTTATTATTTGTTTTATTATATTATCGATTATTTTTATGGTGGGCTAGATTGTCGACTATTTTTTGATTCTAATTGAGATTGAAAGGAGTAAAAATACTTAATAAGTAAGGTCCATAAATATTATTTACAATTTTCATTATATGCTCCTAGATTTTTCTGACAATAGTTTTATTTTTAATTGTAAAAATATCAACTTTTTTCCTAATTTCTTTTTAGTTGGTAAATAATTTGTTAATTTTAACTTGCATTTTAAAAGTAAACTTTATATTATTATTTTAACAACTTTAAAAAGCAATTTTGGATGTTACGGGAATTAGGTGTGAATCCTAGGCTGTCCCAGCAACTGTAAAGTGGATGAAAGCTAACATAATTCCATTGAGAAAATATTTCTTGAGAAGGAATAGCGAGTAAAGTGAAACTAAGCCAGTAGACCGATCTAAAAAACATTGGTAAGATATCAATGCTGAACTTATAGTTATTATCTCTGGGGTTGGATGATTAATTATTTATTAGTGAAAACTATTAAATAATAATTTGAAAGACGTCAAAAAGCGTTTTTTAGTTGTTAATTTAAAGCAGTAAACCTATCAAAAGGTATTATTTAAAAGATAATAAATAATAAAAATTAATTAATAATTAAGTTTAATAGCATTTGATTTAAAATGGTTTTATTTTTGTTGTTGTCTTAAACTATTAATTAAAATAATCGTAGAAATTAAACATCATTTATGTGGATATGCAACAATATTCTTTTTCGTGTTGTTTAAATATCCTTACTTTTTAAATAAAAATAGGATTGATAGGTATTTATTGGTAATTAAATTAAGCGGAAAAGAGAGGAACAAAAAATGACACCACATATTAATGCCAAAAAAGAAGAAATTGCAAAAGTCGTTTTAATGCCGGGAGACCCATTACGAGCAAAAACCGTTGCGGAAAAATATTTAACAAATTTAAAATTAGTAAATGAAGTTCGAAATATGTTAATGTATACTGGCAAGTATAAAAACATTGAGGTAACAATTGCTGGAAGCGGAATGGGTTGTCCAAGCATTGGAATTTATTCATACGAATTATTTAAGTTTTACGATGTTGATTACATTATTCGAATTGGTTCAGCTGGAAGTTATAATCCGAATATTAAAGTTTATGATATCTTTAATGTTCGTGAAGCATTTGGTGAAAGTAATTATGCAAAAATTGCAGCTAATATTGATAGTAATTTAATTGCTGCAAGTGAAAAATTATTTAATGAAATTGAAGCTGTAGCACAAGCAAAAGGAATTAAAACACACACGGGAATTGCGCATGCAGCAGATGTTTTTTACCGTTATGATGATTCATTAGACTTTATTCATACGCATAACTTAGATGTTGTTGAAATGGAATCATATGCTTTGTTTACTAATGCAATTGTTACGCAAAAACATGCAGCGACATTATTAACAGTTTCTGACCATCTTGTGACGAAAGAAGTTACTACAGCTTTAGAACGGCAAAATAATTTTATGACAATGGTTGAATTAGCATTAGACACTGCTGTTCAATTAATGGGTTAAAAACGAAAGGAGCAATAAAATGAAAATTGCAGTCTTTGGAACCGTTGGGGCAGGGAAAACAAAAGTTAGTGAAGAATTATGCAAACAATTAAACTATAATTTATTTAAAGAACCATTAGAAGAAAATCCATATTTTAAGGATTTTTATCAGGACATGGAAGGATTTGCTTTTAAAATGCAAATTTATATGTTAACAACAAGAATTGAGCAATTTTTTAACATTGATAATTTAGATGATACTGTTTTTGACCGCACAATTTTAGAAGACCCTGTTTTTGTGCGAGTTTCTCATTTATTAAAAATTATGAATGAAATTGATTTTAAAGTCTACAATCGTTTTTTTCAAAATGTTATTGTTCCAATTTTGAAACAAAAATTAGGATTTGATGTCATTATTTATTTAAAAGTTTCAACTGAAAAGGCTGTTGAACGAATTAAACAGCGTGGGCGTCAATTAGAATTAGAAAACCCATATTATTACTGGGAAAAATTGAATGAACAATATGAAATTTTATATCATGAATTAAAAAATGATTATAAATTTATTGTTATTGATGCTGACAATGATGATTTTTCAGAAAAAATAAGCATTATTATGCAACATTTATTACCTCTTGATAATAAGGTTCCTTGTTTAATTTAAAAATAATTATTATTAATATTTTAATTTAATAAGGAGGAAATTAAAATGAAAAGCACAAATAATAATATTGAAACAAAAAGTTTAAGTAATTTAAGAATTTTAGGGTTAGATCCTATTATTTATAATAAAACTGGTCACCCAGGGATTGTATTAAGTGCAGCACCACTAATGCAAGCAATTTATTTAGATAATTTAATTGCTAATCCGGCAGTACCCGATTGAATCAATCGTGATCGTTTTGTATTATCCCCAGGACATGCTTCAACTTTACAATATGCGATTTTACATTTAGCTGGTTATAATTTGACAATTGATGATTTAAAAAATTATCGTCATATTAATTCAAAAACTCCAGCTCATCCAGAATATGGCGTTACTCCTGGAGTCGATAATTCTTCTGGCCCCCTAGGGCAAGGAGTTGGCTATGGGGTTGGGATGGCATTAGCTGAACAACATCTAGCGGCTAAATTTAATAAACCAGATTATAAAATCATTGACCATTATACTTATGTTTTATGTAGTGACGGTGATTTACAAGAAGGAGGAGCAATTGAGGCAATTCAATTAGCTGGGGTGTGAAAATTAAATAAATTAATTATGTTATATGATTCAAATGATTGTCAATTAGATACAAAATGTGATGCTGTTTTAAAGATTGATTATCAACGTTTTTTTGAAGCACAAAATTGAAATTATATTCGAATTGAAAACGCAGATGAGGACTTGCCAGCAATTCAAAAAGCAATTGAACAAGCTCAAAAATCTGATAAACCAACATTAATTGAATGTAAAACAATTATTGGTTATGGGCATCCAAAACAAGGTTCACCAATGCATTCTTCACCATTTACTCCTGAGGAGATGGACCAAGTAAAAGCATTTTATGATTTTAATCATCCTCAATTTTATGTTGACAATGATGTTAAAAAACATTGACAAGATACTTTTGCTAAACGAGGAGCAATAAAATATGAAGAATGAAAGAAAAAAATAACTGCTTACAAAGCAGCGTTTCCAAAGGAATATGAAGAATTATTTGCTACTCCATCGGTTGATTTAAAAGCTTTTGCAGAATTATTAACAACAGATAAAGATAAAAAAGCAGGAACACGAATTATTATGGGAGATGTATTTAAATATTATCAACAAAAATGTTTAAATAATATGTTTGGAGGTAGTGCTGATTTAGGAACTGCAACCAAAATCATTGGTTATAATGGATCATGAACAACATCAACCCCACAAAATAATAATGTCCATTTTGGAGTGCGAGAATTTGCGGCCGGAACAATTAGCATTGGTGTTGAATTACACCAAGGCTTGAAAGGATTTAATTCAACATTTTTAATTTTTGCTGATTATATGAAACCATGTGTTCGAATGGCATGTATTCAAAACTTACCAGTTATTTTTGCTTTTTCCCATGATTCAATTGGTGTTGGTTTTGATGGAAAATCACATCAGCCAGTTGAGCAATTAGCAATGTTACGAAATTGTCCGAATTTAAATGTTTTTCGGCCAGCGGATATTAAAGAAGCAATTGGATGTTTGAAAGCAAGCGTGGAAGCAAAAAGTACTCCATCAGCTTTGATCTTATCGCGACAAGATACTCCATATCAATTAGCAGAAACATGCTGAGAACAAACGCTAAAAGGGGGATATATTGTTGTTGCTGAAGATGAGACAAAACCATTGGAGGCAATTATTATTGCAACAGGAACTGAAGTAGCACCAGCAATTGTTGCAGCTAAGACAATTAAGAAAAACATTCGTGTTGTATCAATGCCTTGTGTTGAATTATTTGAACAACAACCAAGGGCTTATCAAGAAAAAATTGTTCCAAAAAATATAACAAAAGTAATTGCAATTGAATTTTCAAATGATTATGTTTGATATAAATTTGTTGGTAAAACTGGTTTAGTTCTGGGCGTTGATGATTATGGTTTATCGGGAAGTGCTGATGCTGTTATTAAGTATAAGCAATTAGATCAAAGTTCTATTATTAATAGAATTACAGCATATTTAGAAGAATAATGATTACATTAGAAAAACTATTAGACTATAAAACTTTTTATGTAATTCGAAATCATAATTATGCTGTTGCTCAACAAATTTGTG
This sequence comes from Spiroplasma melliferum KC3, assembly GCF_000236085.2. NCBI lineage: Bacteria > Bacillati > Mycoplasmatota > Mollicutes > Entomoplasmatales > Spiroplasmataceae > Spiroplasma > Spiroplasma melliferum. The sequence goes on from NZ_AGBZ02000004.1 coordinate 309,493, forward strand.
AACAGTTAATTAATTTACAAGTCAAATGTTTAGAATTAACATTCACGATTCCTAATGTTGCAGAATTAATTAGTTTTTTTCGTAACAAATACCCAACAATTTTAGTTGGAGCAGGAACAGTTTTAACATTAGAACAAGCAATGCAAGCGGCAAAAGCCGGAGCTCAATTTTTAGTGGGTCCAGTTTTTAACCAAGCAGTTAGTGAATATTGTCATCAAAATAATTTACTATATATTCCAGGGGCAATGACACTACAAGAAGTTAACGATATTGTTAATGCTAAATGAGAAATTATTAAAATTTTTCCAGCAACAGCATTTAAATTAAATTTTATTCAAACAATTAAAACATTTTTTCCAACAAAAATTTATATGGCTTCGGGAGGAATTAATTTAACTAATTATGAAGAAGCAAAAAACTTAGGATATGATTTAATTGCCGTTGGTGCTTTTATCACGGGTGATATTAATAGCACAGGTCTTGATATGGAAAAATTTAAAACATTTGAAACAATAATTAATCAATAAAGGAGAAAAAATAATATGAGAGATAATAAAAAAGTAATTTATAATGCGGGTAGTATGTTTACTGAGGCCCAGTGAAATACAAGAAAACGTGAAGGAGATATGTTGCGTAAAATGTTTCCAGACTTTATTATTGGAAACCCAGTTGATTTTGAAACAAATCAAAAAAAGCGCCCTACAAATAAAGCAATTTTTGAATTAGATTATGCTGGTTTAACGGAGGCAGATTATGTTATTTTTGAATTAGATGGATGAGATTCAGGAACTCATATGGAATTTGGTTTAGTAGTTGAACAAGCAATTCATAATAAAAATAAATATTTATTACCAATTATTTCTGACTTTCGTTTACACCAAGGAATTTTAAAAGGAGAATATCCTGGTTTTGGTTTAAATGAAATGATTACAGGGGCATTATATTATGAACCACTAAATAGTGGTGATTTTCCTCAAATGACATTATGTAATTCGCATAAATTAGCGTGTGAAGCAATTTGAGCTATTGAAAGGGGCAACATTGAAGATTATCGAAAAAAATATGATATTAAAGATATTTTCAAAGAAAGAGAAGATGCTTTATATCATGGCTTTGATTGTTTTATTTAAAATAATTAATAAATTAACTTAAAAAGTGAATATATAACGAAAAGTGTACATAAAAAATAAAATTTTAGGATTGAGTCATTCTATATTTAATAGAACTCAATCCTTTTAATTTGTTACAAAATAATAGTTTTAAAAACCTTCAAGAAATTTTTGATTAATTTTAGTAATAAATTTATTAAGATTTATTTTACGAATATATTAACTGTTTTATTTGCCAGAATAAGTATTGTTACTGGCCAAACAAGTAATTATTTTATTAGTTAATTACTTGCATTTTTTTTTTTATATAATTTAACCGTGTCAAATTTTAGAACTTTAATATTTGATTACAAATTTTATAATGGAAAAACTAATTTATATTAATAAAATATTTATTTTAAAAGGAGGTATCAAATTTAAATGGATACAAATTATGTACAAAATGAACAAGAGAATGTTCAAACCAATGTTATTCAAAATAAAAAACCAGATAATTTATGTCGAGCAGGATGTATTATAGCAATTGTTTTATCATCATTAGCATTAATAGGACTTTCTATTGGTGGCTTAATGTTATTGGGTTATGGTGTTTATGCAGCTGCTATTATTTATTTAATAATTGCTGGGGTAGAAATAGTACCAATTATTATGTGTAATAATGTTTTAAAAGGGAAAGTAGAATCAAATCTTGCAGCTGGTATTATTGCTTTGCTTTTTTCAGGTTTGGTTAGTGGTATTTTAATTTTAATTGGTAAATATGAAAATGAAAAACCACAAGGATTAGTTACTAATTAGTTAAAATTTAATTAACAATTTAATTAGTAGAAAAAAGTTATTATTTAAATAATAACTTTTTTTGTAATTTAAGCAAATAAATTGTTAATTATTTTTATCTATTGCAAATAATTTGAAAAGTAAGTTTAATTACTTTTTATTTTTCTTTTTGTAAGATAATATAAAATATATCGTTTAAATAGAATGAGGTATAAATAATGAAAAAACTTTTAGGTATTTTAAGTATTCTTTTATCAGGCACAACAGGTAGTTTTGGGATGCATGGTTGTGCAATAAGAGGTAACAATTTAGCAAAAACTAATGAATATACAGCAGAAGCGAATCAAGATATTGAAACTTTTTATAAAATAATAACATTAATTAAAAAGAAAATTAAAGATTGATGAGATGCTAAAGCATTGATTGATATTAATAAGTATTTTAATGATGTTACTAAACTTAATGAATTTATTACAACTTTAAAATCAGATGAATCACAACCCTTTATTGGCGCGGCAATTAGCAAATGACCTTTTTTAGAACAGTTAATTAATGATTTTAAAAAAGAAGTTAATAATATTAATAGTGAACTTGCCATTACTTATAATAATTTTTATCGTGACACAGAAAAAGAATTTCCAATATTATTGTCAGATGATAATATCAAATTAAAAGTAAATAAAATTAATTTTGATAAACTATCAAAATTAATTGCTGAGAATAAAGAAAATTTAAATGCAATTACAATTAGCTTTGATATTAATTATTCAGTTAAATTTAAAGAATTTGACCAAGTTTATGAAAGTAAAGGGTTAGTTATTGCTAGTAATAATCTGGAAGTCTTAACTAATGTTCAAGAAAACATTGAATTATGATTTATAAACTTTATTAATGATTTACTTATTAAGCAAGAAAATAAAATTATTGATAGATCAAATCAACATTTTAATGATATCAATGGAAATAATACAATTTGACCAATTATTAAACAAGAATTAGATAAAAAAAATATAATAACTAATTCTCAACCTTATTTTGCTGATTTTTTTAATACTTTAAATTTATGAAGTTCTTTTTATAGAAAAAATTCAATCTTAACCTTGGCAGGAGAAGGATATCAACCAGACAAATTAACAGCAAAAAACTTTTTAGAATTTTATAAACAACATAAGAATATTATTAGTGAAAATAATTATTATGTAAAAGCAGATATAAAATATTTTTTGCCAGGTAATTTAACAATTGAAAATTTACCGTTTAAAGATAAAACTCCGCAGTGAAGAAATTTAAAGACACCAATTAAAGTCTTAGTACCAAAAGATAAAGTTGATGAACAATTACAGCAATTTGCAGAAAAAATAATGGCATTTTGACATTATTATAAATTAGAAACTTATAATAATAAACTTGTTTTTAAGATGAACCAAGCAGATTTTGATACTTTATTTAAAAAAGTTAGTTTATTTAAGCCAGAAAGTTCAGTAGATGCAAGAATGACATTACTTTTTGAAACTATTTTTAATCTTTTTAATAATACTTGTGCTGCCACAGAAAAAATTAAATCAAAAATTTATAAACCTAATGTAGCAGAAAAAGAAAAAGTTATTTCAAAATTTAAAATGGAAACAATAAAAGATGATAAAAATATTACAATTAAATTATTTAGAAATCATTATTCTGATGGAAATTATCCAATTTATTATATAAATTTATCTTATAATGATTTTGGATATAGTTTCTTTTTTACTCCGGATGAAAAAGAAAGAAATCTTGAGAATGATGACTATTCATTTTTACAAACAATAGAATTTAAGGTTGGTTAATTTTTAAAATTTTAATTGTAAGAAACAAAGCGGTGTTATTTCATAAATAACATCGCTTTTATTTCACAGTTTATTAAACTTAATTTTACATTCATTTGGGAATAATGTTATAATAATATGAGCAAAATATAATGAAAGTTATAAAGGTGATGGTAATGAAAATATATGTTTTAAAAAAATATCAAAAATTTATTAATATTTTCTTTATTATTTTTCTTGTGTATATTTTATTTTCATCATCATTTTCAATTATTGATATTGCTGGTAATTATAATTTTTTAAATATTACATTAAATTTAATTTATCTTGTTTGATCTAGTTTTATTTTTCTCTTTTTTATGGGAATTTTAATGCAAATTTTAATTAATTTTAAACAATTGAAAAAGACAACAATTTCAGCGTGGAAATTAATTTTATTTTCTAATTGACAAATTATTATTTTATGACTTTGCAATATTGTTTTAATTTCATATATATTATTTTTTGGTTATACTTCAATAATTTTTCAATTGCAAAATATAATTGCATATGAAACAATATATTCTTTTTTAGTTATTTTATGCTATGTTTTTTATGCAATTTTTACCATTAGTTTTATTATAATGCTAATATTGTTTCGATTATATATTGGTTATTTAAAAAAGATTAATGATGTGATTGCTTCTAGTTATTATACATTTTGTAAATGTACTTTGACTAGTATTGTTGTCACTCAACATAACCAATTAACAATGTCAATTTTATTAATAATTTATCCAAATTATGATTTTAATCAATGATTTAAAAAAGCTACTATTGTTGATAATCTTCGTAAAACAGAATTATTAACACAGTTTAAAAAACAAACAACACCACCTAATCTTTACTTTAACTAAATTCAAATATTAACAAAAAAAGAAGAAAGAATGTGGAAAAATGACAGGTTTTAAGTTATTATTTAAAAACAATTTTAAAAACACAGTTAAAAATAAAATTCAATTTATTGGTTTAGTTGTTTTGGTATTTTTAACTAGTTTTATTTTTACAATTATTGCAGTTTCTAAACAACGAGTAGAAAATAATTATAATAGTTTTATTTCTGAACAATTAAGTAATCAACATGATTTTGTTGTTAGTTTTGCTAATTCCACTTATGTTAAAAATTCAAATAGGGAACCGGATCAGTTTGAAAAAATTACAGATAGTGGGATTCGTCAAAACGCAATTTTAGAATTTGTTAAAGAACAATTAAAGAATAGAGATGAACATTTTATTTATAACCGTGTTGAAGCACGAACATTTACATTGGGGAATAATAAAGTTATTAAAGCAGTAACATTAAATCCTCATCAAGAAATTGATAAATTTATTGTCGCTAATGGAATGCCATTAAGTGTTTATACGAAATATTTATTATCAATTAACCAAGAAACAATGCATTGGATTTATTTAACCCCTGAGTTTGCTCGCAAAAATAATATTAAAATTAATGATATTATTCGATTACAACCCGATAGGTATGGAACAACAATTAAAGTTGCTGATAGTGAATTAAAAGATGTTGATTTAACTCCATATGAAAAAGAAGATATTAATAAATGATTGCCGAAATCACCATATGCAAATGAAAATTGGTTCCGAGTAGTTGGATTTGGACAATCAGCGGATTATGTTACGCCAATTATTGATGCAGTACATCCATTTCCGAATATGAAAAATGAAGGAATTGCATATTTAGATCCACGATTGTTTGGATTAGTTGAAGATACAGTTGAAGATACAGCTGGTCATAAATATCCAGTAACAAAATTAGATTTAACAAAACAAATTTTAATTCCAGAAAGTCAATTAGAGCGAGAAGTTTATTATGTTGGAAAATTTCAACAGACAAAAGTTGATCAAATGCGAAATAATTATAGTCAAACAATCAATAATTATTTAAATACTAATCAGGGGAAACATATTGGTTTACATGGATATTACGTCAAAACATTGTCAACTGGTTTACCAATTGCTACTTTTCGGACAGATAATCGTTATGAATTTGCGAAAAGAATTACATATTTTACATCAACATTAAATGCTTTTATTAGTGGTTCTTATATTTTAATTACGATTTTATTAATTATTTCGTTCTTTGTGTTAATTCTAGTTGTTCGCCGGCAAATTGATGCAACTGGACCACAAAATGGATTATTACGAGCATTGGGATATCGACGCCGTGTGTTAACCTTTAGTTATATTTCCTATCCATTAATGATTGCATTAATTGGTGGGATAGTTGGTTATGGAACGGGGATTAGTGGTCAATTTACTGTTAAATATTTATTTGGTTCATATTTTAATTTACCATATGGAAATTTTGTATTTGCACCATTAGCATTAGTAACTTGTGTTTTATTTATTTTCGCTTTGTTAACTTGTGTCACAATGATTAGTGGAACAATTATGATGGTTTCAAGAACACCATTACAATTAATTCGTAAAGAAAAAACAGTTTCATATGGTCGTTTTAAAAAAATTGTTTATAAAATGTTTGCAATTCGTAAAACATTTGATGCACGATTTCAAGCAGTACAATTATCTAATTCAATTGGAAAAATGGTTGGGGTATCTTTAACGATGATTATTAGTACCATTATGATTACGATGTCAACAACAATTCCAATTATCTTACAAAATAATATTCGTTATTCATATGAAGGAGATAATTATAAAACTTTAGTTGAATATAATAGTCCGATTTATAATTTACCAACAAGTTTTTTACGAACATATGATCCAAGTAAAAAGCCATGAGATAGTAAAAAAAGTCTTTTGATTAATACAAATATGACAACAGATGTTAATCAATATCTTAATGACTTTGAAACAGGGCAAATTAATTCCGAAAATTTTGCTCCAACATATCAAGCAGATGATATGCGATCGTTATTATATCGTAATATTTCCAAAGAATTTTTACAAAGTAATAAATTAACTTCAAGTAATCCGGATTTATCAAAAGCAATTTGTAGCACAACATGAGGTGACTACAATGATTTTGGTTTAAATCTTTTAACAAAATCAACCATTGAGAAATATTTACGAACAACAGAAACAGCACAGGAACATATTGATATGTTAGAAAAATCTCGATTATTTTATTGAAAATATCGGGAAACTGTTGGATTAAACATTAAACGTGCAGATTATTTTGATTCACGAGGGAATTTAAATTTAAATGATAAGTTAGGGAAAAATATTTTTACCCAGAGTGATTATAAACGAGATTTTGGAGAAGGAAATCCAACGATTACATTAGCAAATAATCATTTTCGTCCAGCATTAGAACAACCATTGTCTGTATCTTTTTATGATGTTTTAGATTCAGCAACAGGAAATGAATTTAATACACGTTTAAAAAAACCAATGTATGATTTATATAATTGAATTTATGCTTACTTTGTGGAAAATGTTAATCAATGTTTTATTCAAGGAGTATATTCACGTTCTCCACAAACTGTCCGATTAAAAATGCAAGAAGCATTTAATCAAAACAATGGTAATTTTAATTTAACCTTTGGAGTAATTCCGTTTAATCCATTAACAGATGATCGGGGGACAATGATTAATGCTGAATTAAATAGTATTGAGTTTAAAATTTACGGAATTAATCACACATTTAAAAATCAAGCATTAACTAATAAAAATAATGCGAATTTAAATGAAAAATTATTTACAGCAAGTAATAATATTGTTTTAAATGAAACATTAGCTAAACGATTAAATGTTACAGTTGGAAATCAAATTAGTCCGCGACTGATTCGCAAAGCGTTAGTTGCTAGTGAACAAGATGCTACTTCGGATCAAATTTTACAAGCTTGAGATGCAAGCGATGTAACAGGTAATAATACTCAAGCACAAGGACGAGTTGGTAAATTAATGTTTAATGGGGATAATAAATATAAAAATAAGGTTTTAAAAGATGGAAATAATGAATATGTTTTAGAAAGTAAAATTGATGCACTTGACCCTAATTTTACAAAACCATCAATTTTAAACGATAAAATTGTTAATGGAAGTTATCGGGTAAGTAATGAAACGGAGAACGAATCCTTTACCGTTGTTGGTATTACTAATCAATATGGTTCACCACGAGCTTGAATTAATGAAAATAGGGCACAACAATTACTAGGATATGATAAAACCCGAAATTATTTATTACAATTATTTTTAAACGAATGAACAAATTCATTTATTAAAAACAATGATAAATTAGCACCATCTAAACGAAAAAGTTTAGAATTATTAGAAAAATTTATTAAAGAGCATTCAAGTACACCTGTTGATAAGTTATGGAATGAGTTTGTTAAATATTGAAAAGCACATCAAAGTGCAGTTAATTGAATTGCTGTATTTGAAAATGAATATCCAATTTTTAATTATAAAATTTCTAATAGTTCCAAAATTGATGATATTGAAACCGGATTAGGAACAAGTCAGTTATTTGGTGACTATAGTTTTTATGGTTTAAATGGTGGTATTAGAAGTGAAATTTCCTATCCACCATATGCAAATAGTACTTTTAGTAGTTTAATGCCAATTGCTGAAGCTCAAGCAATTTTAGGAAATATTTCAAAAGCCGTTAATGGTATTATTTTCTTTATTATTGGTATTTCTTTTGTATTAAGTTTTATGATTATTATTTTAACAAGCAATATTGTTATTGCGGAAAATCAAACAATTATTGCAACAATGAAAGTATTAGGATATCGAAATCGTTATATTACAAAATTAGTTATTGGAATGTATATTCCTATTATTGTAATAATGACAATTGCCGGCTTTGGTTTTGGATGATTATTTTTAATTATTTCTAACATGATATTAATTCGAATTGGAATAGTTTTACCACTGTTTATGAATATTATGATTCCATTTATTGCAATTGGCAGTGGTTTATTATTATACTTTATTGCATATTTAATTAGTTGATTTAATATGAATCGGATTAATCCATTGATTGCAATTATGAATGCGGATTAAGGAGGAATTAAAATGAAAAAATTACTGGCAACTATTGCGATTGGTATTTTAACTTCAGGACCAGTAATGTCTGTAGTTAGTTGTACTAAAAATGATAATTGAAATAATATTCCAATTGCTCCACCAGTTTTACCAGTTGAAGTAACTGGTTTTGCTGGAATTGATTTTAAAACAATTAATCCCCAAAATAATAAACAGACTATTCCTGAATTATTACAACAATTGGCACAATTGTTTAAAGGAACAAAATGAAACTTTGAACAGTTAATAAAAAATTATAAATTTAATAATCAATCAAAACCAGTTAATAAAATTGATTTGTATCGCAATGGTCAGTATGAATTAAATTTTAGTGATGGAACAACTTTAAATACAATAAAAATTAATAAAACAGTAACAACTTCAAATCATTTAGCTGATAAAGTAAAAAGTATTGATTTAGGTCAAATTACTGATGCACGACCAAAAACAATTTTAATTGCCATTATTTTTAACAATATGCAACTTATTTCAGAATTAGATAAGTTTGGTGAATTTTTTATTGGTGAACAAACATCAGCTATATGAAACAAACAAATTGACAAAGTTGATAAAATTGAAGTTGAACCTGATCAAACTGGCGCAACTTTAATTTCAGGAAATGACCACTGATCGGAACATAATAACCCAGCAACAGATTATTATGGTTCAGTTAAAGTACATTTTACTGTTGTGGCACCAAAACCACCAACAGTAAAAGAAGATTTGGGACAAATGAACTTAACAACAAATTTAGGCAAATTACCAAAGGTAACCATTTTACAAGTAATGATGATGTTTATTAGTGTTAATTTTGTTAGTCAGTTAAATCGACTAAGTGCTTTATTAAATGATTTATATTTAGATATTAATCCGGATAAAAAAAGTGGAACAATTACTGCCTATGAGAAATCAGAATATTATACTGGTAGTATTAACGTAACTTTTAGTTAATTATACATATTAATAGAAACCGCTTGATTAGCGGTTTTTATTTGCAATTTTATTCTAGTAGTTAATAAAAATTATTTGCATTAATTTTATTATTTAGCAATTTATTATTTATTTTTAATAATTTGATTAAAATATTTATTTTTAAATTAAAAATGTGGTATAATTAAATACCTTTTTTATCATAAATATGGTATAATTATAGTAGAAAAAAATGGTTCCATAAGAAAATTCTAGGATGTAATAATTATAAAATGTATTAAATGATTTTAAATTAATTATGTAAGGAGTTTTTATGTTGAAAGATATTTTTTATATTGCCGAAGAAGAAATGTGTAATAAATGTTGAAATCAATTAGCACAAGCAATAAAAGAAGTTAAGAATAATAATCCGCAAGAAATTAATAATTTAATGTTTTTCAAATATTATTTAAAAGATCAAATTAATACACTTGCTTCAAAGGTTATTGCAATTATTAAATGTAATAATAATTTTTATACATTATTTTGAAAAGAAGATTTGCTAAAGTCAGAGATTAAGCATGATAATGTTGCGCCAGAATATCTTCCACAAGGTTTAACCTTAAATGAACAAATTATTGATGATGTTATATTACGTTTAAATGATAAAAAAAGTTCAAATGTTTTAGTTAACGATAATTCAGAATTATTTGATGATAATATGTCAGGTTCATTTCTACCAATTCCGGTTTCTAATGCAGAAGTTATTCAAGTTACTAATGTTAAACGAAAAAGCAAACATTGACTTTGAATTTTAGTAGTTATTTCTCTGTTATTATTAACAAGTGGTATTGGTGTTATTGGTTATGAAATGCATCGACAATCATCGCATTCTAATTTAGTTAATTCTAAAAGTTTTATAAGTAATGATAATCTGGTTGATGAAGTTAAAGATGAGAATAAAGATGTTATTGAGAATGAAGGGTATAATCATAAAGAAAATGAGAATAAAGATGTCTTTTAGAAGAAAATAATCTTGATGAAAAAATTATTGATAAAGAAATAATTAATATTTCACAATATAGCTATGATTTTACTAAGAATCCGCTTAATTTAATTGAAGTACAAGCATTAGATATTGCTTTAATTAAACCAGAATTGCAGGTAATACAGATAATGCTACAATGCAGAATGCGGATGTTTTTGAGACAGCATTAATGGCATCAATTATGAATATTAGTATTTATGGAATGACTAGCTAGCAATGATGATGAATGATTCATATACTAAAGCATCAGATGAATCAATTAATAAATATAACACTTTGTTAAGTGATCTTCGAACAAAATATTATTCATCTTTTAAAAGTTAGTTCAAACCTTAAAACAACTTACTAATTTATCCCAGAAAAATACGACAGATGTTAGTAGCATTATGTTAAAAGATGCTCTTGATGCAGTGGGAAATTATTATAATTGAGCAAACAATAAAACAATCGCTTTTGTAGTAATATTAATTTAGTTTAAAAAAATAGGTGATAAACCTATTTTTTTATTAATTGCAATTTGATAAAATCAGTTTCGCCTTTAAGTAATTGACTTTTTTCTTTTGCTGTTATGATAATATAAATTAAGTGCTCTTTTTCTAAGTTAATATCTATAAATGTGTCTTTGATATCTTTAGTTTTAAAAATGTTATATGTATAATCATTAGTTGGTGTAGCATATGGTTGAACTTTTTTGACTGCTTTATCAATGACTGCTTTATCAGGTTGATCCAATAATATTTGTATTTCCTTTCTATTTACTTTTGTAACAGCAAAAACATCATTAAGGTTTTTATCATTAGTATTAATAATTAAGGGACTAATTTCATTAATATTAGAAATATCTTTTATTTCTGATAAATTATTACAACTAACAGTATTTGTAGTACTACCACAAATTATTGTTAAAATACTTACTAAACTTAATATCTTTTTCATTATTTTTATTTCCTTTCTAATAACAAATTATAAAATCTTTAGTTTTTACAATAGTCTTAAATGTTAAATATCCTTCTCAAGTTTTTAGTTCTAAACTCGTAATAGTTATTGCATATTCTCAAGTTTTTGTAATTGTTATTTTTGTAGGATATAGTGGTCTTTGTTCGGGGCAACTACCAGAAGTATTAATTAATTTTTTTTCCATGTCATTTGACCAGTAGTCAAAATCTTTTGGATTTGTATTATCATATAGTGTTTTGTTTATGTTACTAATTATACGATGTGCTATATTAATATTTTCAATATTATTTCATCTTTTCGCATTCATAATCTTGTTAAAGAAATTTTCTGTAATTTCATATGTTATTTTTCCAACAAGATATGAATTAAACTGTTCTATATTTTTAATAAATGTTTGATTATTTACTACATAAGAAAAACCGTTATTATTGGTATTAAAATTAATTTCAACTTTATGTTTTTCAGTAATTTTTCTATATTCTCCATTTATCGATGATTTTTGTCATAAATATTGAATTTTAGTATTATCTTTAATTTCCATTTTTAATTTGAGGAACTAATGTCTGATTTATATTATTAGTTTTTAAATTAACAATTTGTGTTGAAGCAATTGTTAAAGTCGCTGTTAATAAAACAGCTAGTAAGCGCTTCATACTGAAAGACCTCTTTCTATTTAGAGCCTCCTATTTTAATTTTATCGTATTTTTAATAGAAAGTATGTTTTAAATTTATATCTTTAATTAAAAAGGGGATAATTGTTGTTATCTCAAATAAAATTTATCGTTAAAAGTTCCAATTATTTTTTACCATCAAATATAATTTAAAAATCACCTATACTAGTAAAATAAATTAAAAAATGATAAAATATATATTGTACAAATATCCTGCTATAAAATTGACAAGCATAAATTGAGTAATTTAAAAAATAGATGGAGAATAGAATGCTTAGAAAAGGTAAATCAAATTCATGATATTCAATAATATCATTTTCAATTTTTAAAATCCGCCGTTCAATGGCAGTTTGAGTTTTAGTGTTGTTGTCACTTGTTTTATTTGGGGCAATTGCAATTACTCTTTTTTTATCTTCAACAAATATTTACGATTTTTTAAAAAATTTTCAATATGGAGTTTTTATTTTTAATAATATTTTATTATTATTGTTTGTTTTGTTAGTCATCATTAAAATTTTTGGTCGAGAATTTGAAGATGGTACATATTTGCTCTTAATTTCCAAACCATATTCTCGTTTTACTTTATTTTTCTTAAAATTAATTTCACTTTGAATTTTGATTATCTTTTTCTTAGGAACAATTATTTTGTTTGCGTTAGGAATTGGTTATATTGGCTATTTAATTAATAATAATTCAGAATATTTAGAAGTTTATCAAAATTTATTATTAAAATTACTTTTGTATTCTTTAGCATTGTCTTTTTTTGCATCAAGTGGTATTTTATTTGCTGTAACTTTTTTAAATTCGCAAGTAGTTTTGTTAATTGTTGTTATTTTCTGTAGTTTATTTTTAGTTGGGGGGATGCCATATTCGTTAATTATGAGTTTAGCGAATACAATTGATTTGTCATTTATAGAAACTAGTATGACTAAACAAAATTATCCCGTTCCTATTATTAAAAGTACAATTAATTTTAAAAGAAATTTAGAAAAAAAATTAATTAAATATAATAATTTGACTAGTAAAATTTGAGATTTTTATAATTCGTGAGATTACGATGATTTAGATAAAGTTTTTAAAACGCGCGACTATGAAAATATTACAAGTGATCCTAGTTTACGAATTAAACGATTAGAATTTTATCAATCATTAGGTTTAACAAAACCGAAAGAAGAAAGTTATACAATTGAACAACTTAATAAGTGAGATAAAATAACAAAATATAAATATGATAATAAGGATGAAACTATTTTTGAGATTATTAATAAAGTTGGCGGAAGTAATCTTAAAATGAAATTGAATTTTGCAACAAATTTCTTTTTTAAATCACCAGGAGAATTAGATCCAAATAATGAAATTCATCAAGAATTACTTGACTGTATTAACTTTATTGAAAAAAGTGCAAAATCATGAGAGTTGTATCTTAGAACAAATGATTTAAATGGAAATTCGTTATTTTACTTTGATTTAGATAAATCCTATTATAGTTTAATATCATCTGATGGGAAGGTAGGAACCGAAAACCGAAAATTGTCAGAACCAAATGGATTTAATCCAGTAAATGTTTTTCGTGCCGAATTTGCTCGGACTGGAATTTCACCAGCTGATTCCGAATATGATAATGGTCCTGACTTTCAAGATTGAATTCTTAATTATTTTGGAGCTGAAGATAGAATTGAGGATGGTTTTGAAATTAAAACACTTTATGTTTTAAGAGAAATTGAAATTAATATTTTAAAAAAAATAATGGATTATAAATTACTTGAAGCTGTGCCACTTAAAATAAATACAGAATGACAAAAATATGATGATTTAATGCAAACGTATGAATTAATTTCTAAAATTAATATTATTGAACATTGAAATCAAATTTGAACAAGTTCTTTATCATATGTTCCATTTTGATTTGAACCACTTCAACGAAGCAACATTAATTTTAATGTTCAAAATAATTATTTAATGAGTTATCAGGATTTCCCAATATCATTAAAACAAGATAAAAAGGTTGACCTTGATGTGCCTCCATTCTTAAATATTAATTTATTGTTATATATTTATTTAGGAATATCTGGTTTGTTTTTAGTTAATGCTTATTTAATTTTACGTCGCAAAAATATTACTTAAGGCAGGAAGAAGGAGATGTTAAAGCATGAATAATAATGCATTAGTACTTAGCGATGTTGCGATTGCTTCGCGTAATTTTAGTAAAAAGTTTAAAAATAGTATTGTTGGTCCGTTTAATTTTAATGTTAGTCGTGGAAAATTACACGCCATTTTAGGTGCTTCTGGAAGCGGAAAAACAGTTTTTATTAAATCTTTAATTGGTGGTTTAAAAGGTTTTAAGGGTGATATTACAATTTTTGGGAAAAAAGCAACAAAAATTAGTATGAAAAAAATGATTGGTTATGTTCCTGAGTTTGTTACTTTTCCTGAAAACATTAGTTCTTATAATTTTTTAAAGTATTTAGGAAAAACGAATGGTTTGCGGGGGAGATATCTTCGTGACCGAATTGAATACTTAATGAAATCATTAGAAATTTGAGAACACCGTGATAAAGATGTTAATTCGTTTTCATCAGGAATGAAAAAAAGAGTAATGATTATTCAGGGTATTATTCATGACCCTGAAATCTTAATTTTAGATGAACCAGAAGCAGGATTAGATATTAATAATCGAAAAAAAATTATTTTTTACTTAAAACAATTAACACTACGTGGTAAAACTGTCTTTTTTTCATCCCATTTACTAGATGAAATTAAGGATTATATTGATGAATTTACAATGGTAATGAATGGAACACAAATTTATACGGGACAATTAGCTGCTTTTAATATTAAAAATAGTTATTATTTGGTGACTAATAATCCCCAAGCAATGATTCGTTATTTTAATTCAAACCGAATACCAAATTGATATGATCGAGCAAATAATTCGTTAAATTTTGTTTTAAATTCACCATTACATTTATATTATGTCACTCAATATGCATTAAAAAAACGGATTAAGATTGCTAAAATTAGTGAAGTTGAATTTTCATTTGATTTTTTATTACAAAAATTAAATATTACGTTACCTCCCAATATGACCACTAATCGTAAATTACGAAAGAAACAGTTGAAGAAACAGCAACAAGGTTAATCAATTAGAATAAGTTTTAAGTAGGATTATGCAACAAAATTAAAGAAGATAGGTTTTAAAAATATTTTAATGGGCATTAAAGTATTTTTTTTTATTATAATTAAACTAGGTCCAAATTATTTTAAAAAGGAGCAAATTGTATGGAATTTGATATTTCAAAAGAAAAAATTGAAAGTACATATAAAAAAATTAAAAATCATATTATTAAAACACCATTGATCTTTGCAACAAAATTAAGTCAAATTACTGGCAATGAAGTATATGTAAAATTAGAAAATTTACAACGGGCTGGTTCATTTAAACTACGTGGGGCGTTAGCAAAAATGATGGAACTTAAACCAGAAATAATTGCAAAAGGAGTAGTAGCAGCGAGTGCTGGGAATCATTCACAGGGGGTTATTTTTGCAGCTAATTTATTAAAAGTACCAGCAACAATTGTGATGCCTCAAACAGCACAAATTAGTAAAATTAATGCAACAAGAAATTATGGTGTTGAAGTAATTTTGCATGGTGATTTCTTTGATGATGCCAATAAAAAAGCCTTAGAAATTGCTAAAGCAGAAGATAAAGTTTTTGTTCATGCATTTAATGACATTGATGTTATTAGTGGCCAAGGTACAATTGGCATTGAAATTTTTGAAGAATTACAAGATCTTGATTATGTTCTTGTTCCAATTGGCGGCGGGGGGGGATTTTATCCGGAATTGCCACGTATATTAAAGCAGTTAATCCAAAGTGCAAATTAATTGGAGTACAAACACAGAATGTTCCAAGTTATTATGAAGCACGAAAAATGAATAAACCATTTTCTGTTCAAGGTAAATTATCAATTGCTGATGGAATTGCTGTTAAACAATGTGGGGATATTACTTTTAAAATTTTAAATAAATATGTTGATGATGTTATTTTGGTTTCAGAAGCAGAAATTGCAGAAACAATTTTATTTTTATTTGAAAATTGTAAAATTGTTGCTGAAGGTGCTGGTGCGGTAACAACCGCTGCAGTATTATTTAATAAATTAAATGTTAAAAATAAGAAAATTGCCTGTGTTTTATCAGGGGGTAATATTGATGTAACAACATTTTTAAATATTACTAACCGTGCTTTAATTAACCAACGTCGTCGAATTATTTTAAAAATTGATGCCCCATTAGGGAAAGGACATATTAGTAAAATTACTAATATTGTTGATTCGCATGGTGTTCAAATTTATCAAATTTCTGATTCACAATTAGAAAATAGTCTTGAAATTAATCGTGAAATTATTCGCTTAGTAATTGATATTAATATGAGGATTGAATTAACAAAGATTGTTGTTGATTTGGAAAAAGCAGGATATACGGTAATGGAACAAGAATTTATTAATTCAATTACACCATAATGGAATTAATTCATACTGTTCAAGCACCACAAGCCGTAGGTCCATATTCCCAAGCGATTAAACTTGCAAATGGGTTTTTGTATATTTCTGGACAATTAGGATTAAATCCTACAACAATGCTTTTAGTTGATAATATTAGTGATCAAACAAGACAAGTATTAGCAAATATTAATGCTATTTTAACCGCTGCAAAGTATACTAAGGATAATGTTATTAAAACAACAATTTTATTAAGTGATATTAATGATTTTGTTGTTGTTAATGAAATTTATGAATCCTTTTTTAAAGAGCATAAACCGGCACGTAGTACTTTTGCTGTTAAAGCTTTACCAAAAGCAGCTTTAATAGAAATAGAAGTCATTGCTTTTAAAGAAAATAGTTAAGACAAATTATTTTTAAAAATATTTATATTAAGCAACTTGGTTGTTAAAAACACTAAGGTGCTTTTTTTTTTTTTTTTTTTAATAAGTATAATTAAAAGTGTCTTACAAAAGGAAGGTGACAATTAGATGAAACGGTTATTAACAATTTTTAGTGTTTTTGTTTTAGGTTTCGGTAGTAGTTTAGGTGTTGTTAGTTGTACAGTGCGAGCAAAACATGAGCCTGAAGAGGATGAAATGGAAGGTCATCAAGATCTTGAAATTTTAAATCAAATAAAAAAGGAAGCAAAGCAAACTTTATCAACATGATGACAAACAAAAACAATGATTGATATTATTAAGGAATATCCAGAGCAAATATCATCATTTGAAGAACTAGTCACAGAGTTAAAAACAAAAAATGATGGTTTATTAACTTTAACGAGCACAGCAATTAGTAAATATCGTTTTTTACATCAGTTGCTTGTTGGTTTTAAAGCAGAGTTTAATAATTTGAATCAAGATTTACAAGATCGATATTCAAATTATTATGTTGATACAATGCCATTATTCTTAGGAGAAAATGATATTTCATTTACTTTGTATAATATTAATTTTGAGAACATAGCAAAACTATTAGAAGATACTCCCCAAGCAGTATTAGGAATTAGAGTCCAGGTTAATATTGCTTATGAAGTGCGCTTTAAAGAATTATCACCAGTGCAGGATAACATTAATAAAAACGTAGTTATCGGTAATAATATTGATATTTTACATAATATTATAAAACAACTTGCAGAATATTTTTCTATTTTTATTGATAATATTTTGAAAAAACTAGATTATAACATTATTATCACAGAATTTAGTAATTATGTAGATTTGCCCTTGGTTTCTGTATTTCGTTCATTGATTGAACAAAAAGTAAAAGAGAAAAAAATTATGTTTTATTGAGTTAATAGATTTAATAATATTAGTGGCATAATGCATGATATTTTCAAAGAGAATAAATACTTCTATAAAGACGATTCAGTATTAAAATGAGCAAAGGAAGGATATAATCCTAACAAATTAACCAAGGAAAATTTTTTAAAATTTTATAAACAAAAATATTCTTTTAAAGAAATAGGTGATTATTATGTAAGAGGAGTCGCAACATATATTAATTTGGAGGATATGTTCATTGAGAATATGCCATTGACTGAGGAAGGAGGAGGGTATAGAGGCCAGAAATTAAAAACACCTGTTAATGTCCTAGTACCAAAAGATAAAGTTGACCAACAATTGGAAGAATTTGCGAAAGTAACAATGGATTTTTGACATTATTATCAATTAGAAACATATAGTAATGGTAATCTTGTTTTTAATATGAATCAAACAAATTTTGATGAATTAGTTAAGAGTGCTAGTGTTTTAGAACAAAAAGGAGAAATAATAACCTTGTTGCTAATCTTTAAACTTATTTTTAATTTTTTTAAGAATACACTAAATTTAAAAAGTAAGTTTTCCACATTTATGAATGCTAATAGATATAAATATAAAGTTAATTTCATTAAAAAGCAACAATCTTTTGTTGTAGAATTATTTTGCTCAAAAGTTAAATGTCAGGATGAAACTATTGTAAATTTTTTTTTATAATTTCTTTGCTTATAGTTTTAATATAAATATTCATATTGTCAATGATTCGTTTGCATTTTTGCGTAAATTTGAATTTAGAGTTGGTTAGTTAAATTATAAATTGTACGAGGTTTGTAAGTGAGTTGTAAGTTGAAGAGCAGGTTATAGTTATTACTAATAATTTTGTTGTTTCACATAACATTTAAAACAATATTTAGTTGTAAGACAATAGTAAATAGTTATAAAAACTAATTAAATAGTAAAAAAGATAATTAGGGAAGAAATTAATAATATTCCAGCAATAATTAATAATATTTTTCGAGTTTTTTTAATTATTGCTTCTTCATCAGTTAAAGTAGATTGGTAACGACGACGATGATCATTAAAGTAAGCTGCGGCTTGCTTATTTTTATATCATCCTAAAATTAATCAGATTAATAAAATTAAAACGAAGAAGCTAACAACAATTCATTCTGTTTTTTTAATATCTTTAAAGGCAAAAATTCCTAATAAAAAACTAATTCCAAGTAAAATTGCACTAGTTAAAATAGCAATTAAATAATGATATCAAGTAATTTTTTTTAGTTTTTGATAATTTTCTAATTTTATTGTTTGATTATGGTATGTTTCCTCAACAATTTCTTTAACTTCTTTTTCATGAATTTCTTTTTCTTCTTGTTTTAATTGATGTAATTCTTTAAAAATATTTTTCTTTTTTGCCATCATTGCCCTCACATTAATATTTTTTAAATTTATTATTAAATTATATTGTATTTTTTCAAAAAGTAAAATATAATTACATAATATAAAATTATATTTTGTATCAAGTACATTATTTTTGAATAAGTTATTTTAAGCACATTATTTAATTAAAAGTTGATAAAAGGGACACTTTATTTTTCCTTAAAACTAGGGAGGGAAAAAATATATGAAAAATATTAAAAAAGAGAAAGATATTTCTAAAACCAATTTTGATATTAGCAAAGAATATGATAACAAGTTTATTAATGTTGATTTAAATTATCAGCAAACAAATAAACGAACATCACTTTTTACTGAAATGAAATATAAAATGGCAATTATTAATCATCATCGTCGGGAATTTTTTGATCGTTTTCCATTAATAGGTTATTCATTAAAAAGAATCTTTTTTGCAATTATTACTTTGTTGTTAGCAATTTGTGTAATTTTTATTTTATTACGGTTAGTAACTCCCGATGATATTTATATTAAAGATATTGATATTGATAAATTAAATATTTTACCAGGTACACCAGAATATAATGCTTTGCTTGAACAAAGAATGAAAATTTTTGGGGTATATGGTTCAATTTGAAGTCAATTAGGAACATATTTGCGAAATATTATGCCTTTTATTAAAAAAACAATAATTGTTAATAGCGCTTTTGATCCAATAACTGGTGAGTTAGTTGGTGAAAAAGTTACAACATGATTTTATTTAGGAGTTGTTTTTTCAACAGCAGTAGCACAGCCAGGAGAATTAGTATCAGATATCTTTGCACGAGCAATTCCATATTCATTTGGTTTTGGGTCAGTCGCTGTTTTGTTAGCTTATTTAATTGGTGTGCCGTTAGGAATCATTGCTGCAAAAAATAAAGAACGTGGTGTTGATAATACCATTAATGCTGGTTCAATTATCTTTTTAGCAATTCCACCAGTTGTTTTAGTTGTAGGGATTTATTTAATTTCAATTAATGTTTTTTATGCTCATGGTTTATTTAGCTCGGGAACTTTTGATACTAAGTTTTGACCAGTTTTTGCAATTTTCTTAATGATAACACCACCAATTGTCATTAATACAAGACGATATGTTATTGATGAAATGACAGCCGATTATACTAAGTTTGCACTATCAAAAGGAATGACTAATCGTTATATTTTCTATATTCATATTTTTCGTAATGCGGGGATTCGAATTTTTCGGTTATTACCAGCAGCTTTTGTAACAACAATTTTTGGAGCAAGTATTTTTGCTGAACAAAATTGAGCAATTCCAGGGATGAGTAAATTTATTGTGTCGGGAGTTGGAAACAAGGATTCTTTTGTTGTTATGGGATATATTTTATTAACAGCAACGGCTGGAATTGTTACTAGTTTAATAGCGGATATTATGATGGCGATATTAGACCCACGAGTAAAATTAACAAAATAAAGAGAGGAGCAAGATGATGCGAAGAGTCACAGATGAAGAGTTACTTGATTTTCAAAGTTATGATATCAATAATTTAGATCCAAGTTTATTTGAAATTGTTGGGCCACAACTAGAAGAGAATGAACGAATTTCAACGAAATCATATCGTTATTGAAAAGTAGTTGGTCAAATTTTAATTGCTAAAAAAACATTTATTGTTTGTTTATTATTATTACTTGCAATTGTCTTATTAACAGCAATTGTTCCAATTGGTAAAATCGCGAATCCGTTACCTGCTGATTTACCAATTCCTAATTATCAACAACCTTTAGCTCCAAATGCAACTTATTTATTTGGACTGGGAATGAATGGTGAGAATTATTGAGATAAAATTTGAATTGGAATGCGAACTACCTTGTTATTTACATTAATAATTGCCTTAATTCAAATTTTAATTGGGGTTATTGTTGGTTCAATTTGAGGGTTTTATAAAAAATTTGATATTTTATTTATTGAAATTACACGATTTCTAAATTTAGTACCAACATTAATTTTATGATTAATTATTATTTTTGCTTTAGGTAAAACAATGCCAGTCATCATTTTTGCCGTATCACTTACTAGTTGAATTACTTTGGCAGAGGTTATTCGGGTACAAATTATTTTAGTCCGAAATACAGAATATAATCTTGCTTCAAAAATGTTAGGAACATCGGGACCAAAAATTGTGACAAAAAATATTATGCCACGAATTTTACCATTAATTATTCAAACAGCATCTTTTGCTGTTCCAATGGCTATTGCAATTGATTCAACATTAAATTACTTTAACTTTGGTTTTGTACAAGGACGTGAAAATACGACATTAGGATTTATTTTAAATGAAGTATTAGCATCTAGTAAGTGACAAGATTATCCACATTTATTAATTATTCCTATTTGTTTTATTGCTGGAACATCGGTTTTATTCTTCTTATTTGGAAAAGTATTTGCTGATTCATTAGACCCCAAAAACCATTATAAATAAAAATGACATATTAAAGGAGAAATTGCTTTATGGAAAAAGAAATTGTTATTTCAATTAAAAAATTAATAATAAAATTTAAAACTCGTGCTAATGTTTTAACTGCTATTCGAAATATTTCTTTTGATATTTATGATGGTGAAACATTAGCAATTGTTGGTGAGTCGGGAAGTGGCAAGTCAGTTATGACCAAAACATTTACTAATATGTTAGAAAGTAACGGATGAATTAGTAATGGTTCAATAGTTTATTCGCCTTCGAAAAATATTTTAGCGGATGATTTCGCATATTTTCGAAAACCAGTTCATTTAGTTGATTTTCATAAAATTTTATTAGATAACAGCCTACAAAAAAATATTATAAAGTATAATAAAAAACGAATTATTAGAACAACCCAAAAAATAAAAATGATTAATAGTTTAGAATTAACTAATTTACAAGCAGAAATTGTTGCTTTACGAAATAAAATTGAAGTATTAAAAAAACAAATTGGTTTTAGTCATTCCAATCGAATTAATAATAAAATAGGAAAACTTAATGCACAATTAAAAGAATATAAAAATCAACAAGAGATGTTGTTAAACCCTGAATTAAAACAAAAAAAGATTGAATTTTTACAAAGTCGAATTGTTGATTATAATAATGAAATTGATAAAATTAAAAAATTAACTTGAAGAGAAAAACGGTTATTAGGGAAAAATATCCAGTTTTTAAAAAAATATTTTGAACAAGGAATTATTCCTGCACCAACAGAATTTAGTAAAATTCAAACTTATTTTAGTAAAAAAACTTATACCGATGGAATTCGTTATCGTATTAACAAATTAAATCAGTTAATGGTTATTGGTGAACCATTAAATGCTAATAATTTTACTAATGTTTATGAAGAATGAAATTTAATTAAAAATTTTGAATTTATTAATAAATTAAAAGCGGCAAAACAAATTAGTAAATTACGTGGTCCAACAATAGCAACAATTTTCCAAGATCCAATGACATCTTTAAATCCATTATTATCAGTTGGTTTTCAAATTTCAGAAGTATTACGAAAACATCGTAAATTATCACGAGCAATGGCCAAAAAAACAGCGCTTGAATTATTAGAAAAAGTTGGAATTCCAAAGGCTAAAAAGAGTTATCATGATATTCCGGGAATGTATTCGGGCGGAATGCGCCAACGGGTAGTTATTGCAATTGCTTTAGCTTGTCAACCAAAAGTTTTGATTTGTGATGAACCAACAACAGCCTTAGATGTTACAATCCAAGCGCAAATTCTTGATTTAATTAAATCGTTACAAAAAGAATATAAATTTACTGTTATTTTTATTACCCATGATTTAGGTGTTGTCGCAAATATTGCTGATCGGGTTGCTGTAATGTATGCTGGTCAAATTATTGAATATGGAACAGTAAATGACATCTTTTTTGATCCGAAACATCCTTATACTTGAGCGCTATTATCTTCTTTACCACAATTTGGTCAAAAAGGTGAAGATCTTTATTCAATTCCTGGCTCACCACCATCATTATTTGCAAAAGTATATGGGGATCCATTTGCTCCTCGTAATCAGCATGCGATGAAAATTGATTATTTATTAGAACCACCAATGTTTAAAGTAAGTGAAACGCATTATGCAAAAACTTGACTATTAGATCCACGGGCTGCGAAAGTAACAAAACCAAAACAATTGCAACAATTAGAACAAATTAAAAATGATACAAAGGTAGGTGATTAAGATGAACAAAAACGAACAAGAACAGTTTATTATGGTTCGCGATTTGTTAATTCAATTTCGCCAAAAAAATAAAAAAGTAAATGCAGTTAAACGAGCAAATTTTGATATTTACCGCGGGGAAATTTTTAGTATTGTTGGTGAATCAGGGAGTGGTAAAACGACAATTGGTCGTGCCATTGCTGGTGTACAGCCAATTAAAGACGGAACGATTTATATGGACCGACATTTGATTCGGGGAAAACCACCACAATTATATAAAATTAATTTAGATATTAATGAAAAACTACGATTATTGCGGAATAATAATATGTTATTAAATAAACATTTAAGTAATTATATTAATAATTTAAAAATTAGTTATTATCGTTATTTTGAAAATAAAAAATATGTTGTTAATACAAAGGAATTAATACCTTATGGAAATAAACAATATTTAGTAACAACTGACCTTGAATTAAAGAAAGTTGATTTACTAAATTTTAATCATAGTAATAATCATTTTACCTTAGTAAAAGAAATGTATGAACATAATTTAATTTTATTAAAAGATATGTTAAAAGCTTATCAACGAATTTTTCGTTTTATGGATAATTTACATGAATGAATTCCATCATTATCTCTTGCCTTAGAAGAAGAAATCAAAGGACGTGTCCGTGGAAATATTGAAATTATTGAAGGAAGTATTTTATTATGGCATCAAATTTATAAAGCACTTTTAAAATTAGAAGAAAATCGTAATGCTTTAAAAGAAAATCTTGTATTAGAACAAGCACAAAAATATTACAATGCTTCTTTTGAACAATTAGCAAAATTATTGTCAATTCATACTAAATTATTAGATGAGGTTCATTTTTTGCATAAAAATCAACGGGCGGCTTTTATTCTTTTTGTTCCTAAGGGAAAACGAAAAAAGTATATTTTAGGTTATAATAAACGTTTTAATGTTTTCAAAAGTGATTTTGAAAAGGCATATTTAAAGGAATTACAAAAATTAGAATTAGAACCGCAAGCAAATGCACAAGCAATTGTTGCATTGCAACAAGCATATCAAACGAGTGCTTTAATGATAAATATTGCAACAGCAGATAATGCTAAAACATTAAATGAATTAGCAACCACTACTAATTTGAAAACAAGTTTGGCAGCATTACCAAATAATGAATGAAAAGAAACATTAATGACTTTAGTTAATAAAAATGCAACAGTAGAACAGCAACAAGCGATCCTTGCTGATTTATCATATTTAGCACGCCATGGGGTTTTCCGTGATCAAACAACAATTAAATTATATTATCAATGAGTAGGTAAAAAATATAAATATTCAACATCTGACATTGTTGCTTCTAATCGTTTGTTAGATTTGTTAAATTTACCATTAATTGATGAAATTGTTAAAAATGCTGAATTGTTTAAATTACCAACAAGGAGAGAAAATCGTTTACAAAAGAAAAAAATTCAAATGATTTTTCAAGATCCATCTTCATCATTAAACGATCGAATTTCGGTTGAAGAAATTATTGGGGAAGGGTTAACAAATTTTCCTGAATTATATCAAAATGCTACTGCTCGCCAGTTGTATTTAACTTATTATAACAATAATTTAGGAAAAAATGAAAAACCATTAAAGTTAGAACAAATTAAAGATCGTGATGTCAAACATTTCTTAATTTTAAGCATTTTAAAAGAAGTTGGATTATTACCAGAACATTTATCACGTTACTCACACGAATTTTCAGGAGGACAACGACAACGCATTGGTATTGCTCGAGCATTAATTATGAAACCACAATTTATTATTGCTGATGAACCAATTTCCGCATTAGATGTTTCAATTAGAGCCCAAGTTTTAAACTTATTAAAAAAATTTCAGCAACAATATAATTTAACTTATATTTTTGTTGCTCATGATTTATCGGTCGTGCGTTTTATTGCTGACCGAATTGCTGTTATTTATCATGGTCAACTTGTTGAATTAGCAAGTGCTGAGGAGTTGTTTATTAATCCATTACATCCATATACTCGTGCGTTATTATCAGCAATCCCACTGCCTAATCCAAATTATGAAAAAGAAAAGGTTCATTTCATCTATGAACCAGAAAAGGAACATTGAGATTATTTATTTGATTTACCAGAGTTTACGGAAATTAAAACGGGACACTATTTATTTGGGAATTCACGTGAAATTGCTGCAGCAAAAACTAAACTTGCTATGGCAATTGACAGAAAGGAGGGGTAACGATGTTCAAAAAGAAATTGGCGTTTTTTGCTAGTTTTACCGTAATAACCACAGTAACACCATTAGTGGTTTCGTGTGGAATTAGTTTAGACCGATTAGCAAATCGTTTAATTACCGATAATGTTTTTCGCTCTATTTTTAAATTTCCCTTAACATCTTGGTCAAGTGCATCAACAATGCTAGTTGAAGATAATAAAATTTTAGCTGATGTTCTTGGAACATTAGTAGCAACTGATAAATATAATCGTAGTTTTGGTGATCTTGCTGAACAAAAGGATAAAACATCAAAATATGTTGGAATTCCTAATGCTGATCAAAGTGAATGAAAATATAAAATTTCACCTCAAGCAAAATGATTTGATTATCAAGGGAATTTTCAGCGACAAGTTAAAGCTAGTGATATGATTAATACTGCTAAATTTGTTTTATTTCCAAAAAACTTATCGGCAACATCAGGATTATGGCGAACTTTTATTAGTGGTGCACAAGAAATTTGAGAGTATTTTCAAGCAGGTAATTATGAACCAGATTATTATAATGATCCAATTTGAAAAAAATTAGGAATGACAATTAATGATAGTGATGATGAAATTACCATTAAATTAACAAAGTCAGCAGAATATTTTGATACTTTAATGACTTATTTAGCTTTTGCGCCATTACCAGAAAAGGCATTACGACAAGGTTATAATTATGGGACTAATTATAAAAATATTTGGTATTCAGGGGCATATTTAGTTGAAAAATATAGTTCAACTTCACAAATTTTATTACGAAAAAACCCTGCTTATCGACATGCAAAATTAACATACATTGATAAATTAAATTATACTTATTTAGCAAATAACGATGTTTCGCGTGAACGTGTTTTGTTTGAATCAGGTGACGTCAATGATTTTCTAGTTGAACCAACAGATAGTAACGGTTGAAAGAAATATGTTGGTTCTAATCCTGCTAATCCAATTTTCAGTGGTGCATCAAGTATTATTAATCCTGATCCAACAACATATACGATTATTAATAATTATGCGAATAGTGATGTTTTAAATTCAAATCCAGCTCGTGCTAAACAAGCATTAAATGCAAGTAAGGCATTACAATATGATAAAATTCGAAAATATTTATCAACCCAATTAGACCGTAGTAAATTTGTTAAATATTATTCTGAAGCTCTAGATGATTCACCAACTTCCAAGTTTTTACGAAATGTTTATACAGCACGTTATTTTGTTTATAATGGGAATGTTGATTATGCGTCATATGTTGAAGAAGCATATGCAAATCATTTTTTAAATGGTAATGTGATGGCTGCTAGTCAATTGTTAAAAGATGGTAGTGATGCTTTATATCGTAACAAAGATTTATTAGAAAATGATGATAATATTTTAGATGATATTCGGAATTGATTACAAACAAATATTGGTTCTTCACGAGTTGAATTTCGTTTTTTAATGAATGGTGCATTAACATTAACAACTAATAAGTTTTTATTAAATATGATTGACTCATTTAACGCTGAGAATGATGTGATTAAAATTATTCCAGATATTACTGTTGATGCCACAGAATATGAAACACGTCGTAAAAAAGCAGATTGAGATATGCAAGCAGGAGGATGGTCCCCTGATTATGCAGACCCGTATACTTATTTACATACCTTTTCCTTAGGTGGTGATTTACAATATTATTTTGGAACTTCACGGATTTTTAGTGACCTAAAATTAACAAATAATCGTGCTCCAGATTATGCAACAATTAAGGATCAATTGAATAATCCATATTGAAATCTTTTAAAAAATACAACAGCAATTGAAGATTTTTATAATGTTTTTAAAAATTATACTAACCAAGTAGCAGCAAGTGATGAAATTACTGATCCAGCTCGTTTAGCTGATCGTTATCGAAGTTTTGCTGAAGTTGAATTTAATGCCATTTATACTAATTTTATGTTTATTCCAGTTTATGTTCCAAATGGTTCATATCAAATTCGAATTTCATATGTAACACCACGAACACAAGTTACAATTGGATATGGTAGTTCAAAATATAAACATTGAGGAATGGTTTTAAATCCTTATTTACTAACTACGCAAGAACGTCAAATTATTGAAAAACGTTACCAACAGCAATTAGCAATTATTCAAACTGATTATGCCGCCTTTAGGGAGGATTATTAATATGAAAAAGTTGTTAACATCTTTTATGGCTTTTATGGTCGTTAGTGTTCCTGCTACTGTTGTTAGTTGTGCAAAAATTGAAACTCGTGATCGTAGTAAAATTTCGTTATCTTTATTTAAAAGTGAATTAACTTTAATTCCTGTTTTTGAAAAACAACAGCCAACCGCAAAAGTAACTGAAACGATGTTTCAAAATGCAATTTATGATGCACTAGAAACAAACGAATATCGTGGTGAAATTGCAAGTGAGGACTTAAAATTTATTTATTATGATAAGGATTTAATTTCAAAATCTTGAACTGATTTACCATGACAACCACTAGCAAGTGGCGGAGCAAAGACAGCATTGTTATGAGTGCAAATTATTGCTAATAAGAATAGTATTCATTTTGCTGATAAAACTGATATTATTTCGGTAACATTATATCAAACAGAACCACTTGCATTAGATACCATTACCTTTAATTATGAAAAAAAAGTGTTAAAAACCTTACCAGTTGAAGATATGATGACTTACTTTGCAGTCCTAAATCCAACATTTTATTTCTCAGCACGTCATTTTTTAATTAGTAAAACAACTGACCGTGTTATTATTAAGGCAGTGTCAACTTCAAACCGCTATCGTGGTGAAAATATTATTAATTTTTAGGTTATATTACAATTTTATAAAATTAAAATTATTTGGGGAAAATTTGCTTAAAAGAAATTTTCTCCTTTTTATTAATTTTAATAACTTTCTGTTTAAAATTAAGATATAATTAAACTACGATAAATAGAAAAGGAAGAAAAAGATGATTAGTGTAAACGATTTCCGCCCAGGATTAACGTTTCAATATGAAGGTAATATTTACATCGTAATTGAAGCACAACATTCAAAATCAGGTCGTGGGCAAGCACATGTTAAAACAAAAGTTAAAAATTTGCGAAGTAATGCAACAACAAATATTACTTTCACTGGTGGTGATAAAGTTGAAAAAGCAATGATTGACAAGGTTGAAATGCAATATTTATATGATGATGGTACCAATGTCATCTTTATGGATACGCAAACTTATGAGCAATTAGAAATTCCATCAACTAATTTAGTTTGAGAAAAAAACTTTTTAAAAGAGGGAGTAATGGCTTCTGTCACAAAATATGATGGTGAAGTATTGGGAATTATTTTACCAGATAAGGTGGATTTAACAATAACTGAGGCAGAAGCAGCAGTAAAAGGTGATACTAGTTCTGGAGCAATGAAAAAAGCAGTGCTAGAAACTGGATTAGAATTACAGGTTCCTTTGTTTATTAAAGAAGGAGAAGTTATTACTGTTTCAACTAGTGATGGAAAATATTCCGGACGTGCTTAATTTTAATAATTCATAAAAGGAGAGATTGAAGATGAATAATAATTTTAATGAATTAATAATTGAAAGTAACCATCGTGGAACAATTGCTGTTAGTTTATTAACAATTAAAAAAATTATTTTATATGCAATCCGTGATTTGACCCATCAATATTTTGTGGATAAAGTTGAATGTCGAATGATTGATAATTCATTATTGCACATTTATATTAGTGGAAAAGTAATTGCAAAAGAAAACTTAAATGATTTAACAGTTGAAATTAATGAAGCAATTATGAAAGAATTAAGTTATTCGTTACAAATTAAACCAAAAAATATTAGTATTGCTTATCATCATTAATAATTTAAAAACCAATTAACTATAGAAAAAGAAAAAATGTTATGTGTTTGCTAAGAACTTACAAAGTTCTTAGCAAACTTTTATTTATGATATGTTATTTTAATTCTACTTGTAATTTTTTTCCTATTTGTTATAATTAGAGATAAATTATTTATAAAAAATTTAAATAATTTGAGTGTTATAATTTAATTTTTATGTGAATATATCATCAATTAAATATTAACCAAGTTTTTTAGAAGAAAGGAAAAAACTATTTTATGCTTAAAAAAGAACAAAATAAGAAATTTAGTTTAGCAGATTTTGTTTGATTAGGCTTTAATTATACTGTTGGAATTGGTTTTATAGGTAATTTTGCTATTTTATCAAATATCTCACAACCTGACTCAATTGGAATTCATGTTATTTGATTATTTGCAGTTGAAGGTTTGATCGCAGGAATATGTGCGTGAGCATTTGCTAAAATGGCTAGAGTTCATCATTCTAATAATAATGGAGCTTCATACATTTATGTTCGAACAAGTTTTGGTAAATTTTGGGGAATTTTTGTTGCTTTTATGCAATATGTTTCCTTACCATTTTTAATTACAATTCAAGTAATGATGTTGATTCGTGGTTCATTTGGAGCAGATTGAGTTTCAAAAATAAATCCAGATAAAAGTATTACTGTCCCTTGGTATGCTGCAAACTGAGGGTCATTTGGTGACTTATGATTAGATTTTATTGGAATTGCTATTTATATGTCAGCAGCAGGAATTATTTTTGGGGGGATGAAATTATATAAAAAATTAGCGAATGGAACTGGTATTATTAAATGAGTTACAGCTGGATTTTTAATTTTAGCTGGTTTAGTATTGGCAGTTCAACATG
The DNA here is from genome assembly GCF_000236085.2 of Spiroplasma melliferum KC3. NCBI lineage: Bacteria > Bacillati > Mycoplasmatota > Mollicutes > Entomoplasmatales > Spiroplasmataceae > Spiroplasma > Spiroplasma melliferum. The sequence continues at coordinate 340,186 of NZ_AGBZ02000004.1, forward strand.
GTGGTGAAAATTTAAGTTATTGAGGACATCATACGAATTTCTCGTTGCCAGGATTTATTAAAGCTTTTAATTCATGCTTTTTCTTCTTTGCTGGGTTTGAAGTCTTTTCAACTGCTGGGAAAAATATTAGTAATCCAGAGAAAAATATTGGCCGTGGAATTACACTAATTATGTTAATTAGTACAATTTTTTATATTGTTATTTCAATTATTTTCTTTGCTGCTTTTACTAAATTTGTTCAAAATATGCAAATGGGAACATGAAGTTTAGGTTTTAAAAATAAGATTATTTTATATGGTGGCCCAATTATTATGATTATTAGTGCTTTAGCATTGAAAATAAATGTTGCAATGCAAAATGCTTTATACGGGGGAACTTCATTACAACCATTATCGGCCGAAGGGTATTTACCAGATCATTTGCGTAAGTTAAATAAAGATGGAATACCAATTCGTGCTTCAATTTTAAACTTAGTTATTACAAGTTTAATGATTTTTATTTGGTTAGCAATCCCCGATATTATTAAAGGGGTTAGTTTAACAAAACAATTTGGTTTTATGGCAACCCCAGCAGAAACAATGACTTATCAGCAACCATTTGATGTTTCATCATTAACTGAAGCATCATCAGCTATTACAATTTTTATTTATGGTATGGTAATTGCTGTGACACTAAAATTAGCTTATCAACGAAAAATTAAGATGCGAGTATGAGAATATCTTGCCTTTCCAATTGTCTTTGTTATTTTAACTTTTGTTTTTGGATGACATTATTATAGTTTAATCAATAATATTGTTATTTCAGATGGAACAAAACGAGATAGTGCAATTATTGGAGCAGCAATTGAGTTAGCATTTGTTGCCTTTTCTGTTAGTTTTGCAACAATTTGATATTTTACTTATTATCGTGCAAAATATCTTCGTCGAATGAAAGAACAACCTGAATTGCAAGCTAAATTAGATGCTGAATTTGAAGTTAGAGATGATTGAAAATATGTTTCATTAGAAATTCGTCACGAAATTAAAAATTATTTAAAACGGAATCAAGCATTATATCAAGCAACAACTAATATTAATTATCAAGATGCAGAACATTTGCTCACGGAACTAAATCTTATTGTTGAAAAAAGTAATAGTCTTGATGAGGAAAAAGATGAACCAGCGAATGAAGAATAGTCAAACAATTTAACGAAAGTTAAGTTGTTTTGCTTTATGATATACTAAAATAAGAAGAATAAGAGGAGGAATTAAATGCAACCAAAACCAAAAAATAAAGTGCAATTAGTTACTATTACTGGTGGAACTGCAAGTGGCAAAACAACAGTTGCTAATAAAATTGCTGAAATTTTGCAAGGAAAAAAGATAGTTTATTTAAAGATGGATCATTATTATAAAAAATTAGATGATTTGACATTAGCAGAACGAAAAAAAATTAATTTTGATCATCCAAATGCCCTTGATTTAGAATTATTAGTTAATCATTTACAACTCTTAAAAAATCATCAGAACATTCAAATGCCAAATTATGATTTTACAATTTCTAATCGCTCAATACAAACAACGGAAATAAAAAGCGGTGATGTGATTATCCTTGATGGTATTTTAGGTTTAGCATTAGAAGAAATTCGCAAATTATCGGATATTAAAATCTTTATTAAAACAGAAGATGATATTCGTTTTATTCGACGTTTAACACGTGATTTATCAGAACGAGGGCGAACAGTTGAAAGTATTATTAATCAGTATTTAACAACAGTAAAACCAATGCATGAATATTTTGTTGAGCCAAGTATTAAATATGCCGATATTATTGTGCCATATTATGAAGGAAATGAAATCGCAATTGATATGATTGCAACAAAAATTAAGGCTTTATTACTTGATAAAAAATAAAAAACCCCATTATTATTGTCTTTTTTAAGGTATAATAATCATTGTTGGAATTAAAAACAGAGAGGAACGGAGAGAACACCATGAATGAAGAAATTTTGTTAACTAAAGAGGGAATTAAAGACTTACAAGAAGAATTAGATAATTTAATTAATGTTATTCGTCCCGAAGTGATTGAAGAGTTAAAAGAAGCTCGTGCACAGGGAGACTTATCAGAAAATGCTGATTATGATGCAGCACGAAACCGTCAAGCGGAAGTTGAAGGACGAATTAAAGAAATTGAATCATTATTAACAAAAGCAAAAGAAATTAAGGAAGTTAAATCAAAAACAGGAATTATTAAGTTAGGAAGTACAGTAACGTTTACTAATTTATTAATTAATAAAAAATATGAACTTAAAATTGTTGGTGCTGTTGAGGCTAATCCTTTTGAAAATACAATTTCAAATGAATCACCAATTGCAAAAGCTATTATTGGGAAAAAAGCTGGCGATTTAATTGAAATTAAGGGAATTCAAGAACCTTATAAAGTTAAAATTTTAACTGTAGAATAAATAATAAAAAAACAATTGTTATTTAAAATTGTTTTTTTTTTTTTTTTGCTAAAACAAAAAAATATTATTAAAAATTTAAAAACGGAAAATTATTTTCTTGGTTTTGAGTATATCATAGAGTTATCTTAGTGTAATCTAAGAAAGGAAGGAGTATAAAAATGAAAAAACTTTTAAGTTTATTAAGTGCACTAACAATTGGATCAACTGCTATTCCAGCAGGATATGCGATGAATCCTTACAATTTTGAAAATAATAATAAATTCTCAGGAGAATGAAGTTATGGTGAAAAATCTTTTGATTGAAAGAATAATTATTTAACTATTAATGTTGGGAAACCAAAATTAAAAGATTTTATTCCAGTAATTTATGATACTGAAGCAAAAATTGAAAAATTAAGTTTAGAAATTAATGTTCTTTGAACAAAAATTAGAGAGAGTGAGCAGGAAAAAACTACTTTAGAACAAAGTAAGAAAGTTCTTGAATCACAATTACTAACGATGCAGCAAGTTAAAGAAGGATTAGACAAACAAATTCTTGAGGCAACAAGTCAAAATATTAGTCTAAAAGCAGAATTAGAACTAAAAAAATCATTGAATAGTAATTTAACTTCAATAGTTACTAGTCTAGAAAAACAGTTAATGGTTACTAAACAAGAAAAACTTGGTTTAGAACAAAGTAAGAAAGTTCTTGAATCACAATTACTAACGATGCAGCAAGTTAAAGAAGGATTAGACAAACAAATTCTTGAGGCAACAAGTCAAAATATTAGTCTAAAAGCAGAATTAGAACTAAAAACAGCAGAAATTAGTAAGGTAACAAAAGAATCACAAGAAAAAGTTACTGCGTTGGAAGCAGAAGTTGCTGATTTAAAAGCTAAGTTAGTAGCTAGTGAACAAAATAAACTTTCTTTAGAACAAAAAATGAAAGAAGTTGAAGCTAAATTAAATACAATTACTGAAGAAAAACTTGTTTTAGAAACTAATTTAAAAGATAAGTCAAAAGAAATTAATGATTTAAATTTAAAATTAGAGCAAGCAAATGATGAAATTAATAATTTAAATTCACAGGTTGCTAATTTGAATACTAAATTAGCAGCTAGTGAGCAAGATAAACTTTCTTTAGAAGAAGCTAAGAAAGAGGTTGAAGCTAATTTAGAAAAAGTTACTGAGGAAAAAACTACTTTAGAAGCTAATCTAAAAGAATCACAAGAAAAAGTTACTGCGTTGGAAGCAGAAGTTGCTGAGTTGAAAGCTAACCTAGAAACTAGTGAGCAAGATAAAGCGACTTTAGAAGCAAGTAATAAAGAGTTACAAAGTAAAATTGATGAATTGACAAGTAATTCAGAAAATGCTAATTTAGTTAAAGAATTGCAAGAAAAAGTTACTGCGTTGGAAGCAGAAGTTGCTGAGTTGAAAGCTAACCTAGAAACTAGTGAGCAAGATAAAGCGACTTTAGAAGCAAGCAATAAAGAGTTACAAAGTAAAATTGATGAATTGACAAGTAATTCAGAAAATGCTAATTTAGTTAAAGAATTGCAAGATAAAGTAGCTAGTCTTGAAGAAGAGAAAACTACTTTAGAAGCAAGCAATAAAGAGTTACAAGAAAAAGTTAATGAGTTAACAGAAAAAGCGCAAGGATAATTAAATTAGAAGTTGCAACATTGTTTTGCAACTTTTTTATTCAAAAATGAAAGGAAAAAAAAGAAATGAAAAAGGTATTATCATTATTTGCAATGATTAGTGTTATTGGATTTAGTATTCCAAATGCAGTTGCAAATACTTTACATCAAAATCAAGATAAAAATATAATGGTTATTTCATCAAATGAAAAACAAAAGGAAGCAAATAAGCAATTTGGAATAAAAATAGAATATAAAAATATAGAGGATTTAAAACCTAATGATTATTATCAAAAAATAAAAAAAATTAAAACAATAAATTGAAAAAAGTTACAACAAAGTAGTTGTACGATAAAAGAAGTGCTATAAAAGCGCTTTTTATTATATTTAATAAATAAAAAAAGGAATAATCAAGGTAAATTTGTTAAGTTATTAAAGAGGAGGTAAAAATGACAGAATTAACAATAAAACAAATGAAACAAATCAGTGGGGGCAAAATGTCTGGTGCTTTATTATCGGGGATTGCTGCAATAATTAATGCATGTAGTAACTCACTAACTAGTTTAATTACGACTGGTTTTTCAATTGCGTTTGCGACTCAGCAAAAAAATCGAACAGAAGGTAGTTATAAAGCAGGAAGTGGCCATCATTTAACATGATCAGATAAACATAATAATTTAAATAATGCTAATTATGAACAAATATTATTTGTTTAATTACAAATGAAATTATTATCATTAGAACAACAAAAAAATTTAATTGGTGGTGGTGCTTGAATAGTTGGATCGTTAATTTTAATTACTTTTTTTGATATTATTAAAATTAGTTTAGATAGTTATCAGATTGCTCAAGGAACAAGAGGAGAAAATAGGTTATTTCAAGAATTAAATAACAATGATGATACAATAGAAATAGTACACAATAATGAAATTTTATATGTATAATATTTAATCCTAATAAAAATAATTTTTATTTTAAATTTAATTACAGAAAATAATTTTTATTTATTTTAGAAATTAAAAACAAAATAATTTTTATAATTTTAACAATTTTAAACATTTTAATATTTGTCATTGATAATTAAGACAAAATACGATACAATAATCATAGTTGTATTTTGCATATAATCAAATATTAATTATAGTAAGATGCACTAAAAATAAACAATTTTTGGAAATTAAATATGAAAATAGAGGTGGAAAATAAATGATCGGCGTAATTTCAACAGCATATTTTACGATGAAAGATAAGAACAGTATTAAAACAGTAAAAAAATATTGGTGAAAGAACTGTGTAATTCAACATGTTAAATACCATGGAAAAACTTTTATTATAGCAACAGTAGGATATGGTAAAGCAAATGCTGCAATGGCTATTACTTACTTATTAGAAAAATATCCTGGTTTACAAACAATTTTAAATGTAGACTTAGCATTGTCAACAAACGATAAGCATGATACAGGAGATACAACAATCTCAACAAAATTTATTTATCGTGATGCTGACTTAACAGTTTTTAAAGATATTAAATATGGACAAATTGTTAATGAACCTGAATCATTCCAATTCGATGGTGAATTCGCTAAAGTTGTTAAAGACTTTAAATTGGGGTTAACAGAGGGAGTTACTGGAACAGCAGATATGTTGATTTATAACTCAAAACAATTTAAGGAAATGGTTGATAAATATGGGCATACTATTGATGTAATTGATACTGAAGCAGGGGCAATTGCGCAAGTTGCTAAAAAATCAAGTATTAATTATATTGCTTTAAAAATTATTTATAATAATGCATTATCACCATGAGATAATGATCCAATCCATAAATTTAAAATGTATGAAACAGTTAATACATTAAAATACTTATTAAGAAGATTATTTAACTTATTAAGTTCAAATTATATTATTGATTTATCACAATCTTCACAAGATGATTTAGATTCAATTAATGAATTATTTGAAATTAAACATGACCAATGAATTAAATTATTTAAACCAAATACACATAAAGTGTTATCAGGATTTGGGCCTTCATTAATGTTAGTTGATAAACAAGAAAAAACTCCTGTTGCATTAGATATTATTCAAGTAATGCGTTCAAAAGCAAAAGAAGCAGAAGGACCAAGTAAAGTAATTTTAGGAGAGGATGAATGAAAAAATGCTCCTAAAAAATGATTACGTAAATTATTATTTTTAGAACAAGTTCGTGTTAATGATGATGAATTATTATGAAATAAATCAGCAAAATATGATTTAAATAATGAAAAATTATATAAAATTGAAACAGTTGCAAATGAAATTGCTGCAGCCATTGCTGAAAAATGTCAAGATAAATCATCATATACATATAATGGGGCAACAGTACCAGAAAAATACTTATTAGTAAATTGTGATGCAAGAATTTCATTTTACATTACCCATAACCAATCACATGAATTTGTTGAAGATAAAAACTTTGGAACACAATTAGTAAGTAATGAATTTGTTAAATATTTAAATGAAGCATTGAAAGATGTTGACTCACCATATCAACAAATTGTTATTTATATGACAATTCCAGCATTAGATTATCGAAAAAATCCAGTGTTTATTCCTTCAAACAAAGGAGCAAACAGAGGTGTTAAATTTGGGGCTTTAAATCAAAAACTACAACGAGATTATACTGTTGTTGATATTACAAGAAATGATTATGATCCAATTAAAGTTGGTTCATTCAAAGTTACAATTCGTTTAAAAAGTGAATAATTAATTATTAATTAATTTATTAAAAAACAACCAAAAGGTTGTTTTTTATTTTTTAAATGATGTTATACTTATTAATAATAATTAAGGTTAAGAAAGGGCATGGAATAACGAAAAATGGTTAACGAAGAAGAAAAAGATTTAACAGCAGAAGGAGATAGTAACAACACTGGAGTTAGCCCTGATAGTATTAAAAACAAAACATTAGATTTTTATCCGAAAGAGAAAACAACGGAAAGAAAAACCCGTAGTCGTGAACGGATTTCACGAAAAGAATTTAATTTACGTTTTAAAGCTTATTTTAAATCACGTTTATTCCGTGATTATGCTTATATTATATTTGCTGCTTTTTTAGGAATGGCTAGTTATGATTACTTTATTGCCGCAACAACAAGTAATGGGATTACTCCAAGTGGAATTGGAGGGATTGCCCGTGGAATTGCGGTTGGAATTTGGCCAAATCAAGATCAGTTACAAATGCAAACAAGTATGTACTGAGTTTTTTATTTTGTGTTTAATATACCATTATTTATTTTTGGTGTTATTAAAATTGGGATTCGTTTTTCCTTTCGAACAATTGTTTATATTGGTTTGCAAAATGGTTTCCACTTTGCATTTGCTTATATTCCTGTTATTAATCCCCAAGAATTATTTTTTATTGTTAATTATAATAGTTTAAATATTTTTAGTAACTATGGTGGAATGTACCAAATTTGATTATTTGTTTTTGCAGCTGTAGCAGGGATTTTAAATGGCATTGCCTATGGTTTAGTTTATAAAGGTGGAGCATCAACAGCCGGAACTGATTTTGTTTTTGCTTATTATTCAGCCAAGAAGAAAATTTCAATTGCTAATTATAATCGAATTGTTAATTATATTATTATTGTAGTAATGTTAGCAATTCATACAACATTATTAAGTCGTAGTGAATTAACAAGTATTTATTTTGGAAAAGACTGAGCAGCCAATATTAATCAAATTCAACGTCTTGGTTTTAAAATTGATGATGGCGGTTTATATGGTAGTGATTTCACTAGTCATAAAATTAAATACTTCTTTGGTCCTGCCTTATTTGCTTCATATTTATTTGTTGTAGTCCAAGCAATCACAATTGATATTATCTTCCCAAAATTTAAATATCGTAGTTTAATGGTTATTACTTCAAAAGCAGATGCTGTTGTTTCAGGACTACAATATGTTCATTATCCTAATGATATTATTCGTCTGCCAGCACGTGATCATTATGAAGGCAATGATATTAATAATGAAGTGATAATTGTTTCCACCTCAGTTTTAGAATATAAGAAAATTAAAGCTGCGATTGTTGTTTCAGATCCAGAAGCTAAAATTTTATCTCATAAACTGGATAAACTTATTGCTAATTATAAAGTTGATAAGTATTAATCTTTTTTTACAATTAAATTGAATCAAACAAAGCCTTTTTGTAATATTTCATAGTCATGGTTTAACATTAGTAAAATATTCTTTACCATAATTTTTTCGTTTAAACTAATTTTGATATTTAATAAACTATTATAATTATCTTTACTATTATTTATTGAACTAGTTGCTAACTGGAGTGAGCATGTTTGCTTGGTTACTTTAATATTTGGAATCATTTTTGTTGTTGTCATATTTTCTAAAATACGATTTTTAAGAGGTAATGTTAAATGCGCATTGGTTTGGTCATACCAAAAAAAGTTATCAAAAGTTAAGTTATTTTTTTGATATTTATTTTTTCGTGTAATTTCAAAATTTCGGTCATTAAGAGAAGGAGAAGCTATTGTTAAAAATAAATAACGGTAATATTGCAGGTTATAAGGTTTTGGAATTAAATTTGGTTGGAGATTATCAACAACAGTAGTTGTTGCTTGATTAATAGAACCAAAATTAAAATTATAACCGTGATATTGGCCAATGATAATATTATCATTTACTTTAAAATCAGATAGGTGAGGTAAATTAACTGGTTTAATTGTTCATTGAGAACTAATATCGGTAATTGTTAATGTTTTGAAAATTGTTTTAAAGATATCATTATAGGTATTAATTAATAAGGTTTTATTTAAATTAATTTTAAGTTGATTAATTAATCTTTTTTGAAGTTTTCTAATAAAAATTAAGAAGATAAAATTTACTAAAGTTATTAATAAAAAAACAATACCAAGGGGTAAGAAGACAGCTTTTCGTATAGTAAAATGCAGATTATATGCTGCAACAAAATTAAAGATTGTTAACAAAAAATTAAAAATTAAACTTAGCAAGCATAATAAATTAATTCCTTGTCAAGCCACAATTTTATCGCTTTTTTTAGTAATAATTTTTTGATAAATTTGAGTAATTGTTAACTTAATTTTTTCAATGCTTTTTTCGTTAATCATTTTGATCCTTTCATAAATAATAAGTTATTTTTCTTATCTTATATATGATATTATAAAATTGATTAGAAAGAAAGGGAGACCTTAGAATGAAAGATTATAATTTAATTATTGGGAGTCACGTTAGTATGAACAAGCAGCAAAATTATTTGCTGGGTGCCTTAAATGAAAGTCTAAATAATAATGCTAACGCAATGATGATATATACAGGACCACCCCAAAATACTATTCGTGTTAGTACTGAACAATTTTTTATTCCAGAATTTTATCAACAATTAAAAGAACATCATTTTGATATTAATAATATTATTATTCATGCTCCTTATATTATTAATTTAGCGAACACAACTAATCCTAGTACTTTTGAAATAGCTGTTGAGTTTTTAAAAAAAGAAATTACTCGTGCTGATGAAATTGGAATTAAAACAATTGTTTTACATCCTGGAAGTGGTGTTGGCGCGCCAGAACAAGTTGGATTAGATCGAATTATTGAAGGATTAAATTTAGTTTTAACACCTAATCAAAAAGCAAAAATTGCTTTAGAAACAATGGCTGGCAAGGGGAGCGAATTAGGAACAAGTTTTGCCCAACTAAAATATATTATTGATAATGTTAAATTAAATGATAAATTAGGGGTTTGTTGAGATACTTGTCATATGCATGATGCTGGTTATCGCTTGACAAAAGCGTTAGATGATATTATTATAGAATTTGAGCAATTAATTGGTTTAAACCGGTTATTATGTTTACATATTAATGACAGTAAAAATCCTTTAAATGCCCATAAGGATCGCCACGAAAACATTGGCTATGGTTACTTGGGATTTGAAACCCTTTTAAAAATAATTTATCATCCTAAATTAGATGGGATGATTAAGATTTTAGAAACACCATATGTTGGAGAAAAGAAGCATGCGGTTGCTCCTTATAAGGATGAAATTGCAATGATTAAGGCAAAAAATTTTACTGACCCATTTCAACAAAAGGGTAAAATAAAAATAGATTTAGGAGAATAAAAATGTCCGCAAAGAAAATTATCGATAATTTGTATCTTGGTGACCGTCATAGTGTTCCACAAGATGCTGCATTAGTAATTAGTTGTGCTGAAGAAATTTATCGTGAACAAATTCAAAAATATAATATTAAAAATGATAATCAAGAATATCTTTGAATTGATGACAAACATGTTTATTTTAATTTTAAGGATTATCCAACATTACAAGAATTAGATGCTAATGTTGTGATTCAAGCATTAAAGATTATTGATAATAATATTAAAAATAAAAAAATTTATGTCCATTGTATTTGAGGAATTAACCGCAGTGCATCAATTGTTTTTATGTATTTAGTAGCAAAAGGGTACATTAATGATGATGACTTTGATAGTGCTTTAGAACAATTTGAACGAATTTATCCTTATATAAATCCAAATCCAGGTTGATTTGATTTTTTACTAAATGAATTTCCATATAATCACTTAATTTCAAATTAAAAAAACTAGGTAATTACCTAGTTTTTTAACGTTTATTTTTACAACACTCACATTTTTTATTAACACAATCTGTACAAGAAATACAAATTAAGCAAGAACGACAACCAACCTTTGGCTTACTACAAGTACGACATGAAAAACAATCATGGTTTTTTGCGGGACAACACATATTCATATCATTCACCTCTATTTTCTTTCCACTTTTTATTTTATCATAAAAGGTTTTATTATTGCTGAATGTTTTTTTGTTGTCATTCTTGATAATATTCATCAATTAATAGTTTTAATTCTGGAACAAGATCTTCTTGTTTACATGATTTATAAATTTTACCTTTTTTAAAAATAATTCCACCATTTTTACCACCAGCAATTCCTAAATCAGCTTGTTTAGCTTCTCCAGGACCATTAACAACACAACCTAAAATGGCAATTTTTAATGGAATTTTTAAATCTTTTGTATATTCTTCTAATTCTTTTACAACAGGGAAAAGGTCATATTCTAAACGACCACATGTTGGACAAGCAATCACATCAACAATGTTATCATAAAGTCCTAGTGAATTTAACATTCGTTTAGCAACTTCAACTTCGGCGATTGGATCAGTTGATAAACTAATCCGAATCGTATCACCAATGCCATTAAAAAGGAGCGGTGATAAACCACTACATGATTTAATTGTTCCTGTATGATGACTGCCAGCTTCAGTAATTCCTAAATGAAGGGGATAATTTCATTCTTGGCTAGCTAAGGTATAAGCTTCAATTGCCATTAATGGTTCAGTTGCTTTTAAAGATAAAATAATATCATAAAAACCAAGGTGCTCTAAAATTTCAATATGACGGCGAGCACTTTCAATCATTGCTTTAGGAGTTCAACCATATTTATTAACAAGATCTAATGGTAAACTACCAGAATTAACCCCAATTCGAATTGGAATCTTTTTTTCAAGACATTTTTCAACAACTTTTTTTGTATTTTCTATACTTCCAATGTTACCTGGATTAATTCGAATTTTACTAATACCAGCATCAGCAGCGATTAAAGCAAATTCATAATTAAAATGGATGTCCGCAACTAATGGGCAAGGAGAACGTTCAACAATTGTTTTTAAGACAGCAGCATCATCTTTTCCTAATACAGCAATTCGAATAATTTCACAACCTTCTTGATATAGTTGATTAATTTGTGATAAAGTAGCTTCAACATCGTGTGTTTTCGTATTAGTCATTGATTGAATAACAACTTTATTTTGGCCGCCAATTTGAACATTACCAACCATTACTTTTCGAGTATTATTTCGTTTATTCATTTTTTTTGCACGTCCTTATCTTTTTAATCTTTTTGTTATGTTACAGTAAATAATGGTGGGGGAAATTCTAAACACCAGGAGGGGAGTTAAAATTCCACTATAAATAATCAATACTTTATTTATTACAAAATTGTTACATGGAGTCCTTAAAATAATTTCAAGATAATCATACGACTAAATACAAAGAAATACAAGACTAAAATTACTTTTTCATAATTTGCATTGTTTTGTTCTAATTTTATTTCAATTTTGTTTTAAATTGTAAATTGTGTGAATATAAATCCTTAAATTAATGGTGTTAGGGAATCAATCGCTTAAATCACGATTAATTTCTTCAATAATATGTTTTTGCGGATGCTTACCTTTATTACAAAAATAAACCTTTAGGATCAATATATGCTTTATTTTGTTTTCATTCTAAAAATTTTTTTACCTTGCGCAGTAGTTATTTCTTTATTATAAAGGAAATTGCAAAAAATTTGTTTAACTTAATAATAATTTATCTTTTTATGTTATAACATTGTGGAATTAACTATTTACTAATAAAAAGATGAAAGGAAAAAAAGAATGAGAAGAATTTTAAACTTATTAATTAGTACAACTATAATTTTTGGAACTATTCCAAATTTATTGGCAAATAGTTCTTATACATTTGCAACAAATAATAGAAAGCAAATAGATAAGCAAGGACTTGAATATGAAGCAAGACCTTTATATCTAGATGGATTAATAACATTTCAATTAGATGGTAATCAAAAATTAAATTATACAAAACTACTTAATGAATCAATAGAACTTGGTGAGATTAACGAAAATAAACGAGAAGCAATTTTACAAGCAATAAAACAAAAATATCCAAGAGCAAAAATATCTGAGCTTGAAGTAGAAATTCCAGAAAATAATTATAATGTTTCAAACAATACTTTTTGAGCACATCTTAAGGTTAAAAAAACTTCTATAGTTTATCCACAAAATTTATTAAATAAAAAAGTAATTTTTAAAATAAAAGATCATAACATTAAGAAAAGAACTGCTCCTAAGTCATTGTTAGAATTAGCATCAACAGTTAATATTGGGGATATTGAATGTTTTGATATTGATGAAGAACATATTCGGAATCGTTTAGTGACATTAAATCACTCAATTTTTTCTCGCTCAGATTTTCTTGATGCCTTTGTTTTTGATAACATTGGTCAAACTAGTGCGCGAGGACATTTACGAGATAATATCAGAGTTGGAGAAAGGATAACCGATGTTATCCCTGATAATCTTGATTTTATAATTAATTATAATCCCGTTGTTACTTTATCTAGGGTTATTCCAAATCGAAATTTAGGAACTCTTGAAAATAATTTTTCACATACAATTTTAAGCCAATTACAAGAAGATAATCCTTTAATAACACAATTGCAATTACATTTAAGGATATCAGATATAAATCAAATCACTGCAAGAATTTATATTGTTAATTCTACAGTCCTATATAATGGAAGGGAGTTTAATATTGACAATACTGAATCACCCATTGAAGTAAATTTCAGGACAGATAATTTTACTTTATCTTCTTTAGCAACAAATACTAATTTAGGAGAATTACCTAATAATAATGCTAAAACAATTAAACTGGCTTTTCTTCGTCATAATTTGCATATCAAAGAAAGCGATATTAAGTTTATTGACCAAATTACTGATAATAGTGCTGTTATTGTTGGAAACTTAGATAAAGTTTATCATGCTCCGACGATACATTTTTCTGATGATACATGGCTTCCGATTGCATCAGATGATGCTAGGATTTTAACTGGTGGAACTATTCTTTATAATTTATTTTCTGATAGAATTATTGTTTCTTTTACATTAAAAAAGACATCCCTTCTTAATAAATTTAAAAAATGATTAACAAGAAACGAAAAACCAAATGCTAATGGCAAATGAACAACTTTAATAAATAATTTACCTAAGGATTATAGTAATAATGATTTAGATAATATTTTGGGATATACTGCACTATCAAAAGAGAAAAAACAAGAAATATGAAATAAAATAAATCAACAGTTTGGTTTAACGACAGTTGACATTGGAAATATTGAAATAAATGATAAGGAGCACATTCTTAATAGCGCATATCTTTTAAACCATCCAATTTTTTCTGATCCAAATTTTAAACAAAATTTTATTTTTGATAAAATTACAAAAGATACTGCAACAGGTCATTTATTAAATAATATTTTTGCAAAAGAAGAATTCTTAGATGATTTTATTACTAATAAGACTACTTTTACATTTAAATTCAATACAAATCAAAGAATAATAAATAATATAAATTTAAATTGAAAAGTAATTGGACCAATAACTGATGATACAAAAGTATGAAGAAACACAATAAATTTAATTAAATGATCAGATTATGCTAATACCTGACAGGAATTTAGAAAAAAATATAAACATATTAAAATTAATAATATTAATTCTTCTGCAGGTGGGCAAGGAACAACAATATCTAATACTAGAACAAATATTAAATTTAATACCGAAAACATTAACCAATATTTAAATTCTGATAAAAATAATTTATCTCTATTAGAATATTCCTATTGTATTTTTATGCCTCTTTTTTATGTAGAACAAAAAGCAATGTTATATATTAAAAATTTATGATTTGAAGGAGAATATTTAAAGATACAAATAGTATCATATACTTTTTCTTTCTTAGCTTTGTATCATGTTTGATCAAATTTGAAAATTGATAAAGTTGAAGTGTATTAAAAAATAGTATTTAATATGACTATTAATTGTTGCCCTTTATATTCCAATTTGCAAATTTAAAAAAAATTAAAAAGTTATTTAAATATTATTGAATTTTATTTTTTGAACTATATAATAGTAAATGTCTAGGGAAGTATAAGAATTGTACTTTTATTAAATTAATAATAAACAGCACAAGTTTAGCCCTATCAATATGACCATACTTTGTATTATATTATCTTATACTTCATGGATACCCTAAAAAACAATCTCACCCGGGTTGTTTTTTTTATTTTAATTGCTTTTTGGTAAAAAAGAAGTTATGATATAAGTATAAAAATAAATGATATACCTGTATATACTAGTAATATGGTCTAGTGTTTCTACGTCTTACCATTGGAAGAAGACGCTATAGGTTAATGCTTTTGCTTTTTAAACATTAACCATTCATTTTAATAAAAGAATCAGGTTAATCTTTTTGTTTTTACAAACATTAAGTAAAAAGGAGCAAAAAATATGAAAAGAATTTTACAAAGTTTAATGATGATAAGTATCATTGGCACTTCAGTGAGCAGTGTTTTTGCTTGCATAAAAAAATATAATTTTGATAATAGTATTTGGGTTATTACTGATGGGGGAACTATAAATGATCTTGCTTTTAATCAAGCAGCATGAGAAGGAGCAAGTAAATATGTTTTTACACAAAAAAATCAGACAACTCCGCCACAAGATTGAAAAAATTCAAACTGACGAGCAAGTTACTTTGAATCAGTTAGTCAAACTCCTGGTGATTATAAAAATGCTTATATTACATCTTCAATTGCAGGAGCAAAAACGTTAGTTTTGCCTGGTTTCAACCACGGCAATACTCTTGGTTGAGCAGCGGGACTAGTTGATAATATTATTTATATTGATGGAAGTAGTCAAAATATCCATCTTAATATGGACCAGAAGGCACCATTAGCAAAAAATATTATTGGAATTACTTATCAAGCTGAAGCTTCAGGTTTTTATGCGAGTTTAGCAACAAGTATTTATTTAAATGCGCACCAAAACGAATATAATGGGCAATTAAAAGTCGGAAGTTATGGCGGGATGGATAATCCAGTTGCTGTTTCAAATTATATGTGAGGTTTTTTAGTTGGAATTGATTTGTTTAATACCATTATTAATTCTTCAATAAATAGTAAATGAAATAATTTAAAACACAATATATTAAAACAAGTACAAAATATTAATCCAAAAATAACAACTTTGCAATCAATTGTTAAAGTTCAAAATGTTTTAAAGCAAAATGAATCATGATTTTCCCAATCATTTCAAGCTGGAGATGGCAAAATTATTAGTGATGAATTATTAGCACGTGGGGCTCGAATTATTTTTCCAGTTGCTGGCGCACAAGTTCAAGATACAATTAATCAAATTAAAGTTAACAAAGCGAATGCTAAAATAGTCGGTGTTGATACCGAACAATCGAAAATTTATGGCGAAGATTATGTTGTAACTAGTGCTTTAAAACAAATTGCTACTTCAACTTTTGATGCGTTAAAAAATATTTATTCATCAGAATGTGGTTATGATGCACAAAATAATATATGAGATAATACGAAACAGACAAATAATTGTTGAATTAATACTGACCAAACTTCCCTTGACCATCCATCATGAACGGGAATTGAAACAACAAAATGAGTTACACAAGATTTAGTTGATTTTTTACATAATACGACTGATAATCATAGTAAGGATACTTTGTTTGATAAGATGGTAAAAATATTACAGTACGCTTATAAAAGTGGAATTGATAATTATCCCCCAATTTCTGCACAAAATTTTACAAATACTTTACAAAATACATATGAAACACAAACAAAATTAAAAGCATATTTATTAGCAGCAATTGAAAAGGTGTTATAATTTTCTTAAGGTTTATTTATCAACTAATAAATTATTGTAATTAGCATCAGCACCAAGTATGGCAGTTATTAGTTGTTATAAAGCAAAATCAAAAGATGATATCCATGAAGAACTTATAGAGGATTTTAATATTTATAATGATATTGAAGAAGTAATAAATAATTTACATAATTTAAAGCAAATTAATAAACATTTAGAAGTTATTGGTTTATTTAAGGAATTGTTAAGTGATCAAGAACAACTTCGACAAGAAAAAGAACTTGATGAGAAAATTGAGAATATAACAAGTGGTATTTATCAAGACTTAAGCGATATTGAAAAAAATATTAATGATGTTATTAAAATAGAAAATCTAGGGAATGAGTTAGATATGTTAGAAGATAAAGTTGTTATTGAATTTATTAAAGAATTAGAAAAAGAAATTAACTTTTAAAGAGTTTTATTATGATTTTAATATTTCCCGACCCTAATTTATAATTCAAAATTTTTATTTATTTTTTTCCTTGTAAATTGTAAATGCAAGTGCAACAAATCTATTAATTTAATAATAACATAAAATAAAAACTACACTCATTTTTTTATCAAATTAAGTGTAGTTTTTATTTTATAATTATCTTAATTAAAATTAATTTATTTAATACAGTTAATACTTTTTTGAAACATATTTTCTATATCATCACACATATGATTTGTAGACAATGTAACTTTTTTATTTACTTCATTACCAGGATTCATTGATGTAAGCTTTTTATTAATAATTTTATCTTTAAAATTATATCTTATTAAATGTGATCTTTGTTTGTGATCATAAAATATTTGATTACTTGTAAATAATTTATATTTAATTGAATTTAACTCAAGTCCAATACAAATAATTAAATCATAATTATATTTTGGATTTATTCCATTAAATTGAAATGATTTATTGTTTCCAATCTTAGCTGTTTTAATTTCAATTTTTTTATTTTCAATTATAATATCATATTCATCATGGATATGTTTTAAATCTACATTATATCCATTTTCATTAAATATTGTTTTAACAAATGTTTCACCAACTTGTCCTAATGCATTCCCTTCAAAACCTCATGCTAAAGCAAAATAACCATTTTTTTCTTTTTCAATCATTTTTAATTTTTCTAAAACTAAATCTTTAAAAATTTTATAAATTTGTTTTCTATTCATTACATAAATTCCTCAAATCCATTATTTAATAAAATTTTATAAATATGACTTTTGCCAATATGATAACAAGAATTTGTAGCTCTACTACTATTTTCAATTCAATTAATATTTTCAAAAAGTTCATTTAATTTTTTAACAATACATTTATTTTTTATATTATATTTAATTGCTATACCACTTTTATATTTAACATTTTCAAAATTTTTTACAATTTTATTTTCTTTAAAAAAAGTACTACTAATATAAAAATCTGCTTTTTCCTCATATATTCATCGTTTACCACATTCTCTATTTTTTGCCAAACTAACTGTAAATACAGATAATAAATCTGAAAAAGGTTCTCTTTTATTTCTTGTATTATATCAGCTTATTTCTTCTTTATTATTTTTATGGTTTTTACTTCATATTTGAAAAACACATTTAATATCAACATCCCCTCCATTAGGTATATAAAATGCATTTTCTTGTAATTCTTCTTGGTAAATTAAATTATAATTTTTAACTCTATATTTAATTGAACCTTTTCCTATACTAGAAAAAAACATAGGTAATATAAAACATACATAATCAGCAGCAGGAAAACTATGATTTATAAATTCAAGTGCCATTGTACCTCTATGTCCAAAAGGAGGATTACCAATAACAATATTTTTTTGTTTATTAGGCAATGTAAATTGTAAATAATCACTTTTAATTACATCAGCTCTTCTGGGGCATATATCAATACCTAATCTTTTATTTTTTGGTAATAAATCTAAAAAACATCCTTCACCAACACTAGGCTCGATTCAAAAAAAATCATCTAAATTTTTTTTCTCAACTATTTAATATTTTTACTGTATTATTAAATAATTTTTCAGCAATAGATCTTTTAGTAAAATATTGATCAAAAATATTCTTATCATTTATTTTTACCTTTTTTCCATTAACAAACTTTAATTCATTCATTTAAATAACTCCCTTTATTTTTCTTATTTTAATAATTATAACAAATATATTAGAATATTTTAGGAACTTATAACATTTTTTAAATTATACTATAAATTATTAAATAAATTAAATTTAGGACAATAATTAAGTTCAATATTTATTTAAAAAATTGAATAAATAAACTTTTTGCTGAATTTCAATTTAAACACTGTCGTGGCCTTTCATTTATTATATTAACTATTTCATCATAATATTGTTGTGAATAAATATCTAAATCAATGCCTTTAGGAAATCAATGTCTTAAATCACGGTTAATTCGTTCAACAATAGGTTTTTGAGTAGGTTTACCTTTATCACAAAAATAAACTTTAGTACCAATATAAGCTTCAATTTGTTTTCATTCTGAAAACTCTTTACCTTGATCAGTTATAATACCTTTAACTATTTTCTTTAAAATACTAGTTTTAAAAATGCTTTTAATAACTCTAATTACTTCGTTTGGTGTTCTATCTTTTAACTTTCTTACAATTTCAAATTTAGTTAATTGCTCAGTTAAAACTAAACAAACAGATTTCAAATCTTTGCCAACTATTGTATCCATTTCAAATCAACCAAATTCATTTTTATCATGTTTAGCTTCTGCAATAGTTCTAAAACTAGTTAATTTACCACGATTATCAATAGTTTGCTTACTCTTATTTTTTCGACCATGAAAGTATAAATTACGTTTATTTAAACCAAATAAACCAAGAAAAATATACTTATATAAAGTTTTAAAACATACCGGAAATTTAATACCAAATTCACGTTTATATTCATAACAAATAATCTCTGGGGATCAATGAAATTTATTAAATTTTTCATCTAATCACATTAATTGTTGATATAAAAATTTAATATGCTTAACTGATTTTTTACGATTTTTAAAATACTTTTTATGAGCTTTAACAGCATTATAATACTTTACACTATAAAAACGATTAATTTCACGTAAAATAGTACTTCGATGTTTATCCATTGCTTTTGCTATTTTAGATAAATTTGGTTTACCATTTTTCTTTTGAAATAGTTTTGATACTAATAACTGACTTAATATAACACGTTCATCAATACTGAAATGCTTATAATTCATTATTAAATACCTTTCTAAAATTTTTTGTTATAATTATTACATATTTTTAATAAAGGAAGGAATAAGTTAAAAATGAAAAAATTACTAAGTATTTTAGGAGTATGTGGTCTAGTTGGAATGTCAGCAAATTTAACAGCTTGTAATAAACCTAACAATAATGAAAACGGCGGAGGTAATAAACCTGATAAACCACCAGTTGGAAGCAATTGAAAGTTAATTAATGACCCTGAATCTGAAATTTTAGATAAAGATAAAACTTATATTGTAATTGCTGGGAGTAAAGAAAAAGGTTATTATTTAGCAGATTGAAAAAAATTTGATTGAAAAGTATACAAATATAAATCAGTTTATCGTTGGGATGGTGTTGGAGAGCCTAAAACATTTGAAATTGATAATACTACAGGTAAAATTACAGATTGAAAAGAATAAAAGGAACTTAATAGTTCCTCTTTTATATTAATCGTACAAATTTCATAAATATAATTAATAGGAATATATTTGTTATTGTATTATACAATGCTGGACTAAATTTTCATACCTCAAATGTCTGATTAAAAAAACTATATATTGTTTGAAATATTTTACCAACACCACTTGCTAACTCATTTACTTGTTTTACACCCGGAATATTATTAACAACTCAAATTGCTGCATTTCTAATATGACATGCTAAATTATATCAACTACAACTTTCATATTGTGCTTGTCATCATTGCCCATCAGGAAACAATCCACCATTATTAATTTCTTGTCAATTATAAATACCAAAATTAAAATCATAATAACGATAAATATCATTTTCTTTTTGAGCTTGTAATTCAAAAACATTATAACCAATTTTTTGTTCTTCAATTTTTTTATATTTTAAACCATATTTATCTTTTAAAGCACCTTCAAAAACATAACCCTCATTTTGATTAATATTATAATTATTTGAAACTGAAAAATCATAATTAAATACATTACCATAGTTAGTATTATAAAACCGATTTTTGAAGGCAGAATATAATTTAATATCTAATTGCTTATATTTATCAGAAAAATAAAAATAACGTGGATAAATTTTAAAACCATTGTTAGCCAACAAACCATATTTCTTGTTATAACCTTGAACATAAGTATTATTTTCTAAATCAAAAATGGTTCGTAAATAATCTTTATAAAAATTTTGAGAAACCGTAAACATACTATTTAATAACTTTTCAAATTGAGTTTTATTAGTATTTTTTTCATCAATTAAAACATCTCTAAAATTAACCAACTTTAAACCAAAAAAGTTAATTAGAACAGTATTATATTGTAAATTATCAATATAACCACTTTCAATAAAATTACTACGATTTTGAAACACTGGCACCAACGCATGCGCAAAAAATGCTTTTAAAAATTTATTAATATCAATTTGCCCTTTCATATGTTCAAAAACATCTTTACCAGTATTAGGACTATTACCTTGATAATAATTATATGTTTCAGCACTAAAATTAAATATATTTTCTTTATTTTTCATAAAAACAAATAAAAAACCTAAATCATCAGTATACCGATAACTATTATAATCACTACCATTTCAATATTGCTTAAGGTGTGTTAACTCTAAACTCCCAGCAATAATATTTTTCTTTTCATCAATCGTTAAAATCATTCGATAAATTGACTTTTTAGTTAAAATTATACCAGTACTAGTTTTATCTAAATTATTAATAATTTCAAAATCAAAAATAATTCTTTGACTACCTAAATTTGGATCATCATAATCAGGGTTACCACCTTGCTGAACTCGAATATTTTCTTGCACAATAGCATTAATATATTTTAATAAAAAAGAACGAGTATTTTGATATTGATTATCAGTCCAAAAAATAGGATTACCATTATTATCAATTTCAAATGTTTTAGGCTCTCCAACACCATCCCAACGATAAACTGATTTATATTTGTATACTTTTCAATCAAATTTTTTTCAATCTGCTAAATAATAACCTTTTTCTTTACTCCCAGCAATTACAATATAAGTTTTATCTTTATCTAAAATTTCAGATTCAGGGTCATTAATTAACTTTCAATTTTGGAATTTTAAATTAATCAATTGTAAATTATCAACACTTTTTTCTAATTTATTAATAACTTCCACAGTATTAAAATACTTGGCAAAAGAATAAGAAAAATTAGTTAATTCTTTTAAAAATTGTTTTTTATCAACATCATAAAATTTATCAATGTTATATTGTTTAGCATAAGTATCTCAATTTTTATATAAATCCATAAACTCATCACTAGGCTTGTCGAATGAAATTCCAGTTGAATAACTATCTTTTAAAAAGTCTAAATATCACTTATCATTATAAATTAATGATTTTGATGTTTTTAAAGTCGGATTAATAAAATAATTCGTTTCTGATCAATTTTCAAAAAAAGTACTACGTAAAAACATTGTATTAATAAAATCTGTTTCATTGATACCTGTTGATTGTTGCTTTACATTATAACTTTGTTGATTTAAAGGTTTAAATGCTGTTAAAGTAATAAAAGGAATAACTAAGCTTAAAATACCTAAAATAAATATTGAAAATAAAGATATTGTTTTTTTCATATTTAACTACTCCTAACTATACAATGTTTTAGAAACAATAAAGGCAAGAATATATAAACTTGAAATTGTTAACATTAGTGGATGACTAAATAAAATTGCCATTTTACCAAACAACGAAAGTAACCAATTATCTGAATTATATAGATCCATAATAATATTTTTTGCTGATGTTAATTGATTTATAATAACTGTTATAAAACCTGTCCCAAAAATAGCGATTGCTGCAACTAATAAAACTAATCTAATCATTATTTATGTATCCTTCTATATGCTTGTTCTCTCGTTTTTGCTTGTTTAGCTAAACTTGATAATTGTTGTTTATTGCGATTAATTTTAAATTGCTTACGCTCTTTAATGTGTTTTTGTATACCTTGTTTAGTATCAGAAACTCCACGAGCTGTTGCAGAATATAATTGTGATGTGCTATTTTTAACAGTTGAACCTAATTCATTATATTGTGTTGATGTACCATGAATAGCATAAATTGATAATTTAATGATCATAAAAAAGATTATAAAATAAGCAATCGTTGTATTTGTCATTGGCAATTTAGTGTTTCAAATTACATCAAAAATAAACAAAAATACATCAAAAATAAAGCTAAATATCTTGTCTCAATTACTGTTGTTTTCAGTTAAAAAATTAATCATCTTTACCACTTCCTTTTTTAGGTTTTAAATTCTTCTTAAGAATATCAATGTCTAATAACTCTAAACGTTCTTTTATTGTTAAATCTTTAAGTTGTGTTCAATAATACTCTTTAGTATCTGAAACATCATCATTTTTTAAATCACGAACAAATGAAAGTCATTTACTTTCATACTTTTGGGCGATTTCTAATGGAATAATAATCTTAAAAAACCGAATTCCTAATCCAACATCAGATCTATGTTTTGCACGTTTACCCTCTGCTGTACGCTTGACAGATTCGGTTTTTCAAATTTCATAATCAGTAATATCTTGAAAAATACCAATTCGCATAATAAAAAATCTGTTAAAAAAATTAATTCCTTTTTTAACAATGGGTTTTTTCAAAGAAATTTAAAAATTTTAAATAAATCTTTTGTAACTTGCGGATTATTAAGTTTTTGATCAAGTTTCATAATCGCTTCTTTTATAACGTTTCTATTAATCTTTCATTTAGTAGAACCTTTTCTTAATTCTCCTTGTTTTAAATCAAAAGAACTTTCATTCATGCGTCGATAAATAGTTACTTTCGAATTGCTACTACCGGATAAAAAGGTATTTCCTAAACCAATCCCTGCACTACTTCCCCTAATTAACCCTACTTGATCAAAAGGAACTAAAATACATGCGGTTGCTTTTGAAAAGTGTGATAAACGATGTACTGTCTCATTCATTTTTTCAGTAATTAAATGAAGTGAGGAACCAGCCCCTATTTTCTCAGGGTGAATCTTGTTATAACTTGCAGGTGATAAATGATGATTTGTTAATTCAAGTCATCCTTTTGTTTTTTCAATTTTAGGCAATGGTATCTTTTCTAACCTATTGTATGAATCTATCTTTGAATTAACACCTGGCTCTCCTTTTATTTCATTAAAATATTTTCGAAAATCATCTAAAAAGTCATTTTTTAATAAATCTTCATTTTCTGAATTTGTTTCATCCTGCTTTTTCTTATCATTTTTATCATTCTTGTCTTCATTGGTTTTATCCTCTGAAAAATCATTGTTCTGTTTCATATTCTTTCCTCCATATTTTTAAAAGTATTTATTAAAGTATTTATTATTAAAATATGTTTTATTCTAACATTTTTTAATGTTAAAAAAGAAAAAAATAATGTTTATCAATTAAATTGACAATAAAAGTATAATCTGAAAAAAATTTGTTAATTTCTGAATCTGGAAAGAAAAAATAGATAAAAAATAACACTTAGTTAGGATTGAGTCATCATATTCTTTTGAAAATAATTTTGCTGGTTTTCCACTTTTGTATAAATTAATAATATTTACTTTGAATTCTTTATCGCTTTATTTTTTCATATAAAAAGAACATCTTTTTAATAAAGTTAACATACTTTTTTATGTCTACTTTATTTTAGATGTTCATTTTTAAGTTGCTTTGTTGTATTTCATATTACAATTTATAAATAAAATTAATTTTTATTGGTAAAACTCTTTTTTATAATAATTAACTAATTTCAATCAGTATTTTTATCTCAATTAATTGATCATGTCATCATTCCTTTTAATTTTAACCCTTTATTATTTAAATATTTTGTTGCTTTTTTCATATCTCCAACTTTTATTTGTCCATTAGCGGCAGCATCATCGTTTGCTGGTAAACCAAACAATAATTTATTAGCTGGGATTTGATAAAAGTTGTCTTTTCCTTCTATAATATACTTAGTAATTAAATATAAAAACTCACCTTTTAATTTTTCATTATTTTGTGGTAATCAATATAAATCAATTTTTAATTCTTGGCGGTCTTCCTCTTGAACATTAATCCCATCTCCAGCTTGATTATAAAATTGGGGATGAATAAAATCATATTTTGATTCAAGAGCTTTTAAATATGGAATATAACTCGCTGCTCCGGCATATGTTCGTAAATATGGAAATTCTGGTGCCATTGAAATATAAAATTCACGGTTTTGTTCTGCTAAGATTTTTTTAACTTTAATTAAAGCATTTGGAATTACTGTTTGATTATCACCAGCTGTAATCGCTTGTTGTTCTAAATCAATATCAACACCATCAAAACCAAATTTTTTAACTAATCTTAAAATTTCAGCAACAAAAGCATCTTCTTGTTTTTTTGTTAAAACAATATGAGCATCAGCCCCACCAAGTGAAAGCATTACTTTTCGATTTTGTTGATGTAATTGTTTTATTTCATTTGCAAAAAAAGCATCTTTTTGTTCTTGTGTCATTTCTGGATGTGTTGCTACTAATGGCACAAAAGTAGGAATTTCACCTTCATTTGCTGATTTAAAGAAAGAAACTTGAATAATATCATATTCAGGATTAGTAGCAAGTAAATCAATATATTTCGCATTACCACCTTTATATCCTGTTGCATTATCAAAATTATGTCAATAACCAACAAGTAAATTTTTCTTTAATTATTGGGTATTTTTATGCTCATTTGTTTCTAAATTTAAAAAGGGTGTTAAATACGACATTATTCCACTTATAAAAGCACTTACAATTGGTATGAATATTTTATGCATAATAATTAAACTCCTTTCAGACATAACAAACCCAGCCACCCTACCAAAATTTAATAAAATTGATAGTTTTAATTATTAAAAATATTAAAGTAGTAATTATTATTTTATTATTAATTTAACCTAGAAAAAGTAATATTATAGAATTAATTTTATTATTAATCTTATTATTGTGATCAAAAATAGTATATAACTAAAAGGTTGTTTTTTAATACAATTAATGATAAAAAGATTGTGCAAAATAAATTTTACGGTGTTTTTATGCTAATTATCATAACAACCTAAACATTATTTGTTTAGTAATTATATCTTAGCACAAAATAAGACTATAAAATAACTTAAAAGTAATAAAAATCAACTTTGTTAAAAGTTGATTTTTACTTGTTATTCTATAAATAATATTTTAATCAAATAAAGTACTAAATAAGTAAAACAAATTATTTTATTTAAAACTCATTAGCTAAAAATTCTACTTTATTAATGTTTGTATCAGCAGAATTATAAACAAATTCACTAAATGGCCCTGCATTTCCTTTAGCAACTGAAGTACAGTACATTGTTAAAAATGTTTTTCCTGCTATACTAGTAATTGCTGTCACAATATGTGATTCGGAAGTAGCAGTTGTTGAAGTATCTGAATAACTATAACTACCAATAATTGTATCAACACTTTGCCCAATTTTAAATAAATCTGCCGTATTTAATACCACTGGTTTGTTACTAAAATTCCCTTGATTATGTGGGGCAGGATAAATTGGATTAGAATAACCAATGTAGTTTTGGGTAATATTTCCCACTGAATTTGATATTTTAATTTTTGGGAACAAGTGAACAAAATCATTTAAGCTAGTTGCATAATCATCAATATTAATTAAATCTGCGGTATTGCTAGAATGGCTATCACTAGTATATCATCATTGAAAAGTAATTCCAGCATGCGAACTAATACTAATATCGTTTGTATTAGTAAATAATGTAATATTAGCATGTTCTTTTTGTTGTGTTCTTACCACATTTTGAGCGCTAATAGCTGTTGGAGTTGCAATTAATACAATGGCAATTAAATTTGTTAGTAATGTTTTCATATTTTTTTCTCCTTTTTATATTATTTTATTTTGAATAATTTTAATAAATAATTACACTACCTAATTGTAATGTAGCTCATACATTGCTATCGGTATTATTAGTAGCTAAAATTTCAACGATAGCAAAAACATAATTATTAATTTCTTTAAAACTGAATGAAATAGTAACATCTTGACCACTATAGATATAGTGACAAATAATACTTGAGTAAGTCATTAACCGGTCAGTATTAATTTTAAAACTATTAGTACTATATGTTGTTCCACTCCCTCCTGCCGAAGCATCAAAATTTAAAAAAGAAAGTGTTTGATAGTGACTAATAAAGGCATTTCAATTATTGCTATACTGTGTATAAGAAAATAAACCAATTTCTACAAGCGTATTTGTTTTTTTCGCACTAATATCTTTATGGAAGTTATAATGAACAGAATTAAAAATTGTATTAGGTAAATTATTCGAATTATGTAATCTTAATGTGATTGGGGCCGCACTTGCAATTCCAATACTTGCCGTTGCAAATAGTAAAAATATTTTTCTCATAATTACTATATTTCTTCAATTGCAACAGAATAAATATTACTTTCTGAAACATTTTCTGCAACAGCAAGACCATGGAAACTAACTAATTGATTAACAATATCAACTGAAATTCCATCTGGCAATTGATTATTAAGACTATATTGTTGATATGCTAATGCAAGTGGTAAATGAAAATCATAAATCTCATTTGAATTACTAATTGTATAATTACCATAAATTGTGCCAGCAAGAATCGCATTAAGATCTAAATTTACTTTTACATCATTTTGTCCTAAGTAAGTTTTAACTAAAAATTTTTTATGGGCAGGAACAGCAATTGTTTGGATTGGGGAATTCACCGTAATTGTTGTTGATTGTGTTTCTGTCTTCGTATTACTAAAATTATATTCAAGATTAATATTAAAAATATCAACTGTTGCTTTTGCATCAACAGTTATTCCGTGGACAACAGTATGTGTAATTTGATTTATAACATCTTTTTGATATGATGAAGTTTTTAACATTTGATCAGTGTCACCATAACTATTGTCTAAAACATCTTCGCCCATATAAATTGCTTGCGATTGTTCTGTGCTTGTTGTTCCAGTAACTGTTCCCTTAACATCAAAAACATTTAGGTCTGTTACATTAACATTTGTCACACCAGTAATTGTTTTATCCGGAAATGTTTGTTTTAAAACATCTAATGCTACTTTTTGATTTAAAGCATTAAAATCAATTAACTGTTCATTATTAAGATGTTTTGTTTTTAGTTCAATTATATTATTAGAAATCCCCGCAGATATTACTGGCATTATCCCACCGAAAATAGAAGAAATTGCAGTTAATAATAGTTTTTTCATGTTAGTAGTCATCTCTTTTCTTATAAGATTGGGGTGTCTTTAATTCTCACAAAATAATTAGTTTTAGTAACAAATCCATTAATACTTCCTAAACCATTAAAGTGAATTGTTTGATTGTCTTTCACGCTAATAGCATCAGGTAGGCCGCTAAAAGTTTGCAATGATTTAAAAGCATCAGCAATATTTGCTTCATAAATAATGCCAATACCATTAATTTTATTAATTTCACATTTTACTGTTCCACTAATATCAACATTTAAATTAAGGTAAGCATTGCCTCTTGAAGTTCCCAAATAAACTGAAGCATCACTTTTAGTATGTGGTTTTACCTTAATTGTCTGACTCGGAGCAGTAAGCGTGACAGTATTTGTTGTTGTTTCAATGTCTGTCTTACTATAATTAATTTTGTAATTAAAATTAAGATATGTAAAATTAAGTTCAATTCCTCCTGAAATTCCATTTACAGTTTGATAAGTATAGATTGTTGTTACTTTTTGAATAAATTCCGGGGTTTGAAACACTTGCATTTCATCAGTGTCATTAGTAAAAGTTGCTTTTCCAAAATAAAGGCCAGGGTCAATGTCACTTGTTTCCTTATTATTTGTTGCAATATTATTTTTAACGGAAACATTTTCATTTGAATAAGTTAAATTTTTAGATATTATACTAAGGTTTCTAATAAACACGGAAGGATGATGTAATTTAAAATCACTATACAAAGCATTAGTTATATAATCTTCGAGATTAATAATTTTTGGTGTTTCTGAATCGGTCATATTTTTTGCTAGTAAATTATTATTCTGATATGCTAAGGGCATAACAAAAGAATTAATGCTAAAGCATGCAGTTAATAACTGCAACATTTTAATCATAGTTTTTTACACCTCTTTTATTAAGTATTAATTAATTTTTTGTTATATTAAAATGCCAGATAAATGTCAGATAATTAACAAAAAATTCTTAAGTTTAGAAGGATGAAATTAATAATGGTAATTAAAAATTATATAAATAAAAATATGTAATTAACAATTATCACTAGTAACCTCTAACCTCTAACCTTATTTAAAATAAGGCTTAGTTTGTTAGTAAAATTAAAGATTTGCTATTTGCTAAACCTTAGTTTTATTCTAGCACTATCTTTTGATAATGATATTTTTAAGAAATAATTTCTATTTTTATCAAAATATTTGCAATACTTTTAAATTAATTTGCATATTTTTTGCTAACTTAAAATTATATAATGAAGTTAGACGACAAAACAAATTAAAAAAGGATTAAGTCCTGTTAAATACAGAATAACTCAATCCTAAAGCAATTTTATTTTTTATGTCCACTTTTTCTTTACATACTCAAATTTCTACTTTTTCATTTATTGTTGTAATATTAAAGTTGGTAAATAACTTGTTAAATATTCATGCCAAAATTCTCATAATCTTACTTTTAATTTATTTGGAACTAAAAATCAATATGTAAATGCTTCTGCAAAAAATTCTTCTTCATTAGTTTAACCATAATCACTAAAAGCAGATAATCAATAGACTTTTTTTCGTCCTGTTACTTTCATTAAATCAAAACGAAAAGAATAATTTCACAATAATGTTATGCCACTTTTATGCGCTTTTTTCTTCTAAACCTTTAAAATTTTACTCTTGATTTTATTCTGGTTCAAATTGTAAATAACTTCCAATTGTATTTGTTACAATTTTTCAACCATGTTGGTTTGTTAATACAAAATATTTATTTATTGTTGTAAAATGATAAAACATAGTTTGAATTAAAATATCAATATCAGCTGATGAAATTGCTCCCCCTCAGCCACTATGATCCTCTTGATGAAAACCAAGAATTTGCGTTTTAACCTTTTGTTTAAATCCATTAAAATCATAATAATTTTCTTGAAAAATTTTCTTAATTAAATCTCATTCCTTAGTAGAAATACTAATTTTTAATTTATCATGTGCTAAAAATTGATAATATTTTTCAATTTCATTATATTGATTATCCGATTGGTGTTTAACAACAGTAGGCTTTTCACTAGAACTAAATAATCAATAGATAATTCCTGTTCCCGCAGCAATAAACACACCAATGATTAATGATAATCCTACCGTCTCAGGAGCTAATGCGGTACTAATCGTCGCTTCAGTTCCAATAACGGTTGCTTCAGTTGCTCCAACTGTCGTTGCTTCTACCGTTGTTAATGTCTCAGCTGCTGCTAATCCTTCTGGAGCACTTGTTGATAATAAAGGTGTTAATTCCACTGCTTCTTCAGTTTCTATTGCTGCACTAGTACGAGCAGAAGACATCATATTTTTAAGATAGTTAGCACTCATTCTTAAACCTTTAATTGGCGAAGTATTTGTAACCTTTGAAAGCGTTAATAATCCAGTCCCTGAAATTCCTAAGTTTGTTGCAGTTAGACCAATTGTACGTATTTTATTATTAAATTCTTCTTGTTCTTGTTCAGACAAATTAGCATAATGTTCATTTATTTTAACTAAATGTTTTTCTTTCTCTATTTTTAATGCAGTATTATAAGACTTCATACTATCATGAATATTTTGTTTTGTTATTTTTTCAACTGTAGTTTGAGTTGAAGCAGGTGGTGGAGCATTCGTATGTGAAGATGGCCTAATTGTTTCATAAATGTGATTATCATTTGGTGCAATTGTTTCATAACTCGCATTTTCATCTGGCCTAATTGTTGCATAATTTGCTTCTTCTCCTAATGTAAAATGAACAATAATAGCATTTTCAAAAATTTGTTCATAAGCCCTCGTATCTTCATTGCTCAAGGCTGGACGTCACCTATTACCTGATAATCCTCATCTATTAGTTGGTAAAGTTATAATTGAACCGCTAGTTGAGGCAAGTTGTCCATAAATTCGCGCACTATTATTAGTAATATCAGTAATCTGTTGAATATCATTTGGTTGCAAATTTGAATTTGCATTAATAATTGCTGTTCTAATTGTTGCTTCATCATTGTTTCTTAATTCTCCTAAATTACGATTATGGATTAAAGAATTTAAAATATAATTATTTGTTGTAAAATTAACTTCAATTTCTGGTTGTCCAATCCGATGTCATGTCGCATTAATGTTACGAATTATTGCACGATTTTCATATACTTCTGATACTTCTAAATATAATTCTGAAGATACTATTTCAGGATTTTCTTCTTGTAATCTTGTTAAAATTGTATATGAATAATTATCATCAAGAACTCCTAAATTTCGATTTGGAATTAGAGTAGCTAAAGTAAAAGTATCTGCAGTAAAATCAATAGTAAAAGTAATAAGACGCGGGATTAATCTATTTCCTTCTACGATAATGCTTTGTTCTAAATGTGCTGTTGCTCTATTTCATGTAATACGATCAAATACTAAAGCTTCACTAAAACCTGGGTGAGAAAAAATTGGATTATTTAAATCACGTAAACTAGTACGAATATGTTCTTCATCATTAAGTTCAATCCTTCCAATGTTGACTGTTGTTAAAATATCAACTAATGATGGGGGTGAAGACTTTGTTACTGTTTGAACTGCCGTTACTAATGATGTTGTTCCTCCTAATGTTATAGCACTTAATAAATATAAAATTCTTTTCATTTTTTATTCCTTTCTGTCTTTTTTTAACTTAACAAAATAAATAAAAAATGAAAAAAGTATTATTAATAATTCATTCTTTATTTATATAAATTTTAAGTTACTTTTTTACACGGTCATTCTTAAGTTATGCTTATTACTAAAAATATTTTAACATAAGAAACTTTTTAAAGGTGTAAATTGTAATATGAAGTGCAACAAATCAACTCAGAAAGGAGTTGATTTTTTTAATGGAAAGAAAACATTATTTTATTTTGCGGTCCTTAGTAACTAAGTATGGAAAAGATAATGTTATTAATACTGTTAATAAAATAGTAACTAATAATGTAAAAGAAAATGAATAAATTATCCGCGTAATTTATTAGCGGTAATTTATTCAATATTGTTTATTTTGAGCGTAGCGAACACGCGAAGCGTGCCGCGCAAGCTAAATTTCTAGGAGGAATTAAGTTATGCCAGTATGGTTAACATGAATATTTAGTATTGTTATTATTTTAGGAATTCTTGCTTGAATTGGTTTATCAATTTATCAAAAAATTCGCCAAATTCAAGGAAAGAAAAAAGATAAAAAAGAAATTAAAAGTAAGGAGGATAAGGAATAATGTTAGGTATGTATTTAACAACAGCTGTTAATTTTCTAGCTGCAGATACTCCTACTATTTCAGGTGGAATGGATTCTATTTGAAGTGGTTTAGGACAAGCTATGATGAAAGTTAAAGATGCTGTTTATGCAGTGTTACCCCAATTAATGACCTTTCTTGGTGATGCTTGAATTATTTTAATTCCATTTGGAATTTGAGTTATTATTAAGATTTTAAACTTTTTCCGTGTGATGGTTAAAGGCTTTTAATATTTATTATAACTGATCATATATCTTAGCTGTGGCACACTAGCTTTGTTATTTGGTTTATTAATTTTAATTTTATATTTTCTATTAACGTTGTTAATAGTACTTTTCAGTGTGCCAATTTTGTATTTTTGTTTTTTATTACATTGTTTATTAACATTGTTTATTTAACAATAATTAAGTTACATTAATACAACATTGGTTATTACAGTAAATGTTAGGAGTATTTTTATGAAAAAAATTATAGATAGTATTGAACAAGTAATTTCAATTTGTGGCCAAGATTTTACAAAGTGGCCTAATAATATGGCACCAGATGTTTTGAAAGCAACTTATGAAATGTTAAAAGAATATCAAGAACAATTAAATCAATATGAAGTAGATGAAATATTTTCTGAAAGTGATCGTGAGCAAATTTTAGAAAAAGTAAAAAGTTTTTATGAAAATAAACTTGCTGAAAAAAATAGAAAATATCCAACATTCAAGAAAAGTGATTTTGTATATATTCAAGGGAAATCATTAATTATTGGAGCGGAAGGTGCTTATGTTATAAAATCTGAATTCAAGGAAAAAATAGAAAGTTTAGAGGAATAATTATGCAAGATTTATTAGATGAAATTAAAATTAAGACAATGCAAGCTACTTTTATTATTCGAAAAGAAATGAGTTTTTATCAACATATTGCAGAACAGTTAGAAAGTAATATTGCGAAATAGTTTATGCAATTTTTAAGCCCTTTATCATGAGTCGGTGGAAAAACTAAAGCTGATAAATTTATATCTTCCTTTTTTCCCAACAAAATAAAAAGATATGTAGAATTATTTGCTGGTTCAGCTGCGATTGGTTTGCGTTTAATGTTTAATGACAAAGTAGATGAAATAATATTAAATGATATTAATTCTGATTTAATGACTTTTTGAAATGATGTAAAAACCAATAATATTATTAATAAATATCCCAAATTTAATTCTGTTGAAGAAGCTAAAAATATTTATAATTCATTACCTAAATTTGGCAAAAAAGGTTGAGAAACTTTATTTCAAAATCGTTTAGGTTGAAGTGGTCGTGAAAATAATACTTTTTCAATTACACGTTATGAATTAAAATATTATGATTGTTTAGAACGTGTTAAATTATGTGAATATTTACTAAACAAATACAATGCAATTTTAGAAAATAAAAATTATTTTGAAATTATTAAAATTTATGATGATAAGAATACTGTTTTTTATTTAGATCCGCCTTATTATATTGCAAATGTTTCTGCTATGTATAAGCATTACAAATTTGATTATAAAGAATTATTGTATTATTTGAAAAATATAAAAGGAAAATTTATTTTAAGTTTAAATAATTGTGAATATATTAAAAATTTGTTTAGTAATTTTTATCAAATTGAATGAGAAAAAATTTATGATATGAAACATAAAAATAAATTAATTGAATTAGGCCAAGAATTATTAATTATGAATTTTAAACCAAATATTTCTAGACAACTTAAACTTTTTAAGGAGTGTGATTAATAATGTTAGGAATTTGAATATTTTTTATTAAACGTAAATGTCAAATTTGTTATTCTATTTTGAATAAAAAATTTGTTGGTAATTTATATTTTAAGTTAAATGTTTGTTCGATGCAATGTAATAGAAAGCGAGTTGATTTGAATAATGTATCAGAAACCAGACTATAAAGGAGGTTCTAATCCAGCATTAAGTCAATTTAATATTATAAAAGTTATTGATATTAAGTGATTTATTGGATATAACGGTTTTCAAGCTTTTCGCAGAATAATTGAAAGTAAATGGTTCGCAGGTATTGATACTAATAGAAATGAGTTATATGTATGAAAGTAAGGTGTTTTTGTGAGTTTTTATAAGAAAAATATTGATGTGGAGAATTATTTTATTCGAAAAGAATTTATAGTTTTTAGAACAGATAAAGCTTCATTTATTAATTTACCTAATCATAATAAACATATTGGTTTTTGGTTGAGTAATAAGTTTATTTATCCTAGTAAAGCACATTCTGATCAAGTAGCTATTGGTTTGATTTATGAGAATTCTTATCCTATTGTAAAGTATGATGAAAATTTAAAACGTCATGTGTGAAAACATTTAACTGGAACAGAATTAATCAATTTATATAATCAATATAAACAAAATTATTTTACACAAATGAAAAAAGCATTATTCCCCGGTGAACCTAAAAAACTAAAAACAACTAATAATAATTTAACAAATTGAAGTGATGAAAAAGTAGAAAAGTTAATTAATGATTTGAAAGATTTAAATTAAATGAGTTTATATGATTATTGAGTTCAATTTGTATGTTATATTATTGGTTCAAATGCTCCTGAATTTTTATATGTTATATCGTTTGTGTTGTTTATAGTTTTATTTTTTGGTATGTTTTTTAAAATCATTCAAAAAATGTGAAGTTTTTAAATTATGGCAAAAGATTGAGAAAAATTAAAAGAGTTTTTTATTCATATATTTTTATTTATTGACAAATCTAACGTTGAAAGTATTACAACTTGGACTTTGACTCAAAATGAATATTTAACTATGATGGTTGGTATTTGAATTGTTATTTTATTTTTAACTTGGTTCTTATTGTGAATGATTTTTAAAATAGTTGGGTATTTTAAGTAATGAAAAAGTTTGTATTTTTTCTAATAAATTTTTGTTATATTAATGGTTCAATGGTTTTGTTTAGTTTAATTGATTTATTAATTTGAATTATTTCATTAAATTATACCGGCTTAGTGTTTTGATTATTATTTGCTTTACAATGTGTTTATTTTGTTTGATGATTATGAAAAAATATTTTTTATCAGTTGAATGCTTTTCGTTTAGTAAATTTTGTTTGAGATAATCCTTTATCAGTAATTATTGGTAAATTAGGTACTGGTAAAACACTGCTTTTAACTTATTTGTCGGAAACAATGAAATTATTAACAGATAAAATTTATAGTAACTATCCATTAGAAGATGATAAAGTTAAAGTTTTAACTTTTAAGAATTTAGATTTTACAGATCGAACAAAACCAGTTCCCCCAGATGATAGTTTAATTTTGTTTGATGAGAGTTTTTTATATATTGACGGAACTAGTCCTCATGATGAAAAAGTAACTCATCGTGGTAAAATTCCTTGGATTGTATTAGCTAGACATTTTGGACATCGTGCTTTATTTACAGCTCAACGTGAAGGTATGCTTTGAAATAATATTCGCCAATTAGCTAGTGGAATTATTATTCCTATTTCTTTGAAAAAACCCATTGTTAAAAAAGGAATTAATTTTTTTAACAGATTTTTTATTATGCGAATTGGTATTTTTCAAGATATTACTGATTATGAAATTTGAAAAACCGAATCTGTCAAGCGTACAGCAGAGGGTAAACGTGCAAAACATAGATCTGATGTTGGATTAGGAATTCGGTTTTTTAAGATTATTATTCCATTAGAAATCGCCCAAAAGTATGAAAGTAAATGACTTTCATTTGTTCGTGATTTAAAAAATGATGATGTTTCAGATACTAAAGAGTATTATTGAACACAACTTAAAGATTTAACAATAAAAGAACGTTTAGAGTTATTAGACATTGATATTCTTAAGAAGAATTTAAAACCTAAAAAAGGAAGTGGTAAAGATGATTAATTTTTTAACTGAAAACAACAGTAATTGAGACAAGATATTTAGCTTTATTTTTGATGTATTTTTGTTTATTTTTGATGTAATTTGAAACACTAAATTGCCAATGACAAATACAACGATTGCTTATTTTATAATCTTTTTTATGATCATTAAATTATCAATTTATGCTATTCATGGTACATCAACACAATATAATGAATTAGGTTCAACTGTTAAAAATAGCACATCACAATTATATTCTGCAACAGCTCGTGGAGTTTCTGATACTAAACAAGGTATACAAAAACACATTAAAGAGCGTAAGCAATTTAAAATTAATCGCAATAAACAACAATTATCAAGTTTAGCTAAACAAGCAAAAACGAGAGAACAAGCATATAGAAGGATACATAAATAATGATTAGATTAGTTTTATTAGTTGCAGCAATCGCTATTTTTGGGACAGGTTTTATAACAGTTATTATAAATCAATTAACATCAGCAAAAAATATCATTATGGATTTATATAATTCTGATACTTTTTTACTTTCGTTGTTTGGTAAAATGGCAATTTTATTTAGTCATCCACTAATGTTAACAATTTCAAGTTTATATATTCTTGCCTTTATTGTTTCTAAAACATTGTATAGTTAGGAGTAGTTAAATATGAAAAAAACAATATCTTTATTTTCAATATTTATTTTAGGTATTTTAAGCTTAGTTATTCCTTTTATTACTTTAACAGCATTTAAACCTTTAAATCAACAAAGTTATAATGTAAAGCAACAATCAACAGGTATCAATGAAACAGATTTTATTAATACAATGTTTTTACGTAGTACTTTTTTTGAAAATTGATCAGAAACGAATTATTTTATTAATCCGACTTTAAAAACATCAAAATCATTAATTTATAATGATAAGTGATATTTAGACTTTTTAAAAGATAGTTATTCAACTGGAATTTCATTCGACAAGCCTAGTGATGAGTTTATGGATTTATATAAAAATTGAGATACTTATGCTAAACAATATAACATTGATAAATTTTATGATGTTGATAAAAAACAATTTTTAAAAGAATTAACTAATTTTTCTTATTCTTTTGCCAAGTATTTTAATACTGTGGAAGTTATTAATAAATTAGAAAAAAGTGTTGATAATTTACAATTGATTAATTTAAAATTCCAAAATTGAAAGTTAATTAATGACCCTGAATCTGAAATTTTAGATAAAGATAAAACTTATATTGTAATTGCTGGGAGTAAAGAAAAAGGTTATTATTTAGCAGATTGAAAAAAATTTGATTGAAAAGTATACAAATATAAATCAGTTTATCGTTGGGATGGTGTTGGAGAGCCTAAAACATTTGAAATTGATAATAATGGTAATCCTATTTTTTGGACTGATAATCAATATCAAAATACTCGTTCTTTTTTATTAAAATATATTAATGCTATTGTGCAAGAAAATATTCGAAG
>NZ_AGBZ02000003.1:0-78912 GCF_000236085.2 Spiroplasma melliferum KC3
TTTTCATCTTCTAACGGATAATTACTATAAATTTTATCTGTTAATAATTTCATAGTTTGTGATAAATAAGTTAAAAGTAAAGTTTTTCCAGTTCCTAATTTACCAATAATAACTGATAATGGATTATCTCAAACAAAATTTACTAACCTAAACGCATTTAACTGATAAAATATGTTTTTTCAAACTCATCATACAAAATAAACACATTGCAAAGCAAACAATAATCAGAATACTAAACCAGTATAATTTAATGAAATTATCCAAAATAATAAATCAATTAAACTAAACAAAATCATTGAACCACTAATATAACAATAATTTTTTAACAAAAATATAAACTTTTTCATTACTTAAAATACCCAACTATTTTAAAAACCATTCATAATAAAAACCAAGTTAAAAATAAAATAACAATCCAAACACCGACCATCAGAGTTAAATATTCATTTTGCGTTAAATTCCAAGTTGTAATACTTTCAACATTTGTTTTATTTATAAACAAAAAGACATGAATAAAAAACTCTTTTAATTTTTCTCAATCATTTTGCATCTTTAAAAACTCCACATTTTTTGAATAAGTTTAAAAAAAAATTCCAAAAAATAAAACGATAAATAATACAAACGATATCACATATAAAAATTCAGGGGCATTTGAACCAATAATATAACTTACAAATTGAACTCAATAATCGTATAAACTCATTTAATTTAAACTTTCTAAGTCATTAATTAATTGTTGTACTTTTTCATCATTTCAATTTATTAAATTACTATTGTTATTAGTTGTTTTTACTTTTTTAGGCTCATTTGAAAATAATGCTTTGTGCATACTTTTAAAATAATTTTGTTTATATTGATTATACAAATTAATTAATTCTGTTCCAGTTAAATATTTTCAAATATGGCGTTTTAAATTTTCATCATATTTTACAATAGGATAAGAATTATCATAAATTAAACCAATAGCTACTTGATCAGAATGTTTTTTACTAAGATAAATAAACTTATTACTCAATCAAAAACCAATATAGCGATTATGATTAGGTAAATTTATAAAACTTGCTTTATTTGTTTCAAAAACTATCAACTCTTTACGAATAAAATAATTTTCTACATTTTGATTTTTCTTAACAAAATTACTCAATTTTATCAACTCCTTAATAAACATTGTTAAATATATAAAATATTAAAAAATTGGCACACTGAAAAATACTATTAAGTTTTAAAGTAATAGTTATATAAAATAAATTAATAAAAAATAAATAAACTAGTGTGCCTTAGTTTTGTTTAAAATAACTTAGAATATAATGTTATATTCTATTAAAATCCTTTAACCATAACACGGAAAAAGTTTAATATCTTAACAATAACAAAAATACCAAATGGAATTAAAATAATTCACGCATCACCTAAAAAGGTCATTAATTGTGGTAATACAGCATAAATTGCTTCTTTAACTTTCATCATTGCTTGTCCTAAACCACTTCAAATCGAACCCATCCCATCTGAAATAGTAGGTGTATCTACTGCTAAAAAATTAATCGCTGTTGTTAAATACATCCCTAACATTATTTTTTATCCTCCTTGTTTTCAATTTCTTTTTTATCTTTTTTCTTACCTCGAATTTGGCGAATTTTTTGATAAATTGACAAACCAATTCAAGCAAAAATACCTAATATAATAACAACACTAAATATTGTCGTTAATCAAACTGGCATAACTTATTCCTCCTAAAAATCTAATTTTCGCGGCACGCT
Organism: Spiroplasma melliferum KC3; assembly: GCF_000236085.2. Classification (NCBI taxonomy): domain Bacteria; kingdom Bacillati; phylum Mycoplasmatota; class Mollicutes; order Entomoplasmatales; family Spiroplasmataceae; genus Spiroplasma; species Spiroplasma melliferum. Next base: position 1,758 of record NZ_AGBZ02000003.1, read on the forward strand.
TCGCGTGTTCGCTACGCTCAAAATAAACTATATTGAATAAATTACCGCTAATAAATTACACGGATAATTTATTCATCTTCTTTTTCATTATTAATTACAATATTATTTACCGTATTAATAACATTATCTTTTCCATACTTAATTACTAAGGACCGCAAAATAAAATAATGTTTCTTTTCAATAAAAAATCAACCCCTTTCTGAGTTGATTTGTTGCACTTCACTTACACGATGCCTAACTAAAAGCCAATGTTTTAGCATTTTGTAATAATGAATCAATTCGTAATGACAGTGTTTTATAAGTATCAGCCAAGACTAATTCTAAACGATATGTAAAATCTTCATCAGTAATAACACGGCCATTATTCCGAATTAAAAGAACATTATCATATAATAATTGAATTGGATTTGTTGAATCATGAATTTTTTCTGTATTTAAAACTAACTTTAGTTGATCACGAATATTACTAAAATGCTTTTCTAAAATAGGATTTTTCATTTTTTTTGCTCTCCTTAATTGCTTTAATTGTCTCCATTATCAATAGTAAATAAACCAGCGGATAGTAACGATAGTTTTCTAGATTATTTTTATAAGATTAATTCTTATATAAATATCATAGCATAAGAAATATCTTTTTTAGAAAAATAAAAAAACACTAAAATATTTTTTAGTGTTTTGTATATTTTAAATTAAACTGTAGCAAAGTATAATAATGTACGTACCATTTGTGATACATATGACATTTCATTATCATATCATGCATATACTTTAACTAATTGTTTACCATCACGTTCAATAATTTTTGTTAATGTTGCATCAAAAATTGATCCATGTGTTTCACCAATAATATCTGATGAAACAATTGGTTGTGTATTATAACCAAAAGTTTCTGAAGCTGCTGCTTTCATTGCATTATTAATTTCTTCAACTGTTGTTGTTTTTTTCAATTCAACTGCTAAGTCAACGATTGAACCAGTAATAGTTGGAACACGTAATGCCATTCCATCAAATCTACCTTCTAATTGTGGTAATACTAACGCAACGGCTGCTGCTGCTCCTGTTTTAGTTGGAACAATATTTGAAAAAGCAGCACGTGCTCTTCTTAAATCATCATGTGCTAAGTCCAACAATCTTTGATCATTTGTTACCGCGTGAACAGTTGTCATGTATCCTTTTTCAATTCCAAATTTTTCATCTAATACTTTTGCCATTGGTGCTAAACAGTTAGTTGTACAGCTTGCTCCTGAAATAATAGTATCTTCCTTTTTAATTTCCTTGTGGTTTACATTATAAACAATTGTTTTAACATCTGTTCCTTTTGCTGGAGCTGAGATTAAAACTTTTTTTGCTCCGGCTGTAAGATGTTTTGAAGCACCAGCACGATCAGCAAAGAATCCTGTTGATTCAACAACAACATCAATTCCTAATTTACCTCATGGTAACTCAGTAGGATCTTTTTTGGCATAAACATTTATTTTTTTCCCATCAACAATAATAACTCCTTCTTCTGAAGAAATTTTTCCTCGTTTTCACCCTCCTTGGGCTGAATCAAGTTCTAATAATGTTGCTAAAGTTTTTGCCTCTGTTAAATCGTTAATTGCGACAATTTCAACATTTTTTTCGTCAAATAATCTTCTAAAAGCTAAACGGCCAATACGTCCAAATCCGTTAATTGCAATTTTTGTCATCTACTTTTTCTCCTCTACATATATTTAATACTCTTAGTCTGCAATAAAAACATTGCATACTTACTATATATTTTACAACCTATAGGCCTAATTTGCAAGAAAATTAGAAAATATCCAAATAAAGGTTATCTTATTGATAGGACGCCTCATTTCAAATACTTTATTAAGGAAAAACTTGAACTTGTTAATTGCTTACAATACTAATTAAAACTATTTGTATATCCTACGTAATATTTTATTATTAAACTAACAAATACTGTCTAAAGTTATTAATCTTCATTAATAACTTTTACATCCGTAATTTTATGACTTACATTATAATTATAAAAATATTACACTTGTATTTATAATTTATAATATTTCGTTTTTTCTATCTCCCAATTTAATGTCGAAAGTGTAAACCTAACTCATGCATTTTTTCTTTAATTTCTGTTAATGATTTTTCTCCTAAATTTTTAATATTTTTAATTTCATTTTCTGTTTTTGAAACTAAATCAGATAATCTATAAATTTTTGCTTTTTCTAAACAAATTTGTGTACGTTGCGTAATTTCTAAATCATCAATACTATGATTCAATAATTGATTTCGCTCCGTTTCATCCATTTCTAACCAAATAGTTATTTGTTCTTGAATTTCATTTGAATTATTACCCAGTAAATTTGGAATAGTTCCAAAAAATGTCGTTGTAGTAAATAATAAATTAAAAATTCTTTTCATATCTTGTTTCCCTTTCAATTCTTTAATTACTTCTAAATAATTAAAACATCCTTATTTTTAGAAACCACAATACATATAATCATACTGCTTTTAACAAATGTGGCTAAGAGAAAATCTCCTTAGATTGTTAATTTTTCCACATAGTCCTCATCAGTTCTTCTACTATTTCCTAACAATTCTAATTCTGTTGCTAATCCTCGGGTTCGATCAACAATTCTTAATGCTTTTACTTTGTTAATTTCTTTATCATTAATTTCAGCTTTGACATTTGCATAAATTGTTGTTAAAGCTGTTGTTGTAAAATTTGATGAAAAAAAAGTTGGTAACTGACGACTAATACGGTCATTTAAAATACGAAATAATAAATCATCACGAACTCATGGAGAAACAGTTTCTCCCCCAATATCATCTAAAAATAAGACATCAGCTCCTAATAGAATTTCAACTAAGGATGATTCACTATTAAAAAGATTAAATGATTCTTTTACTCGATTAATTAAATTAATTATTGAAATAAAAGCAACTTTACGATTATTATTTGCTAAAACATTAGCTAAGCGAATTAATAAATAAGTTTTGCCAACTCCTGGTTGGCCATAAATATATAAGCCTTTTTTTCGTTGGCCTTTAACAAATTTGACCATTTCCCCAATAATGAGATGCATATTATTAAAATTTTCATCTTTTTTAATATCATTTAATCGTAATTTTAATAATTCATCACTAAAGTCATAATAAAGATAGTTATTTTTAACTTTATTTTTTTCTTTGATAGCTATTGTATGCTCACATTCAATTCGTGTTAAAAACAAATTATCATTTTCTTTTTTAATATAATATTTATAACCTTTAAATGGTTGTTGGCATAAAGATAAAGATAATGATTTTTCACATTGATGATAATTATTTAAATATTCTTGAAAGAGTGACTCAAACTGTTGATAATTATTAATATTAAACTCAATTTCTTGTAAATTAAGCATTAATTCTGCGTTATTTTGAAGTTGTTTTAACAAATTTAGTTTTGGCATTGCCTCCATCTCTCTTTCATTTTTACTATTATAAATTTTTTAAATCATCTAATAATTGTGGAAGATTAACTTTCTTAATTCCTTGTTCTTGACGTTTTTGTTCATAAATTTTATTATATTCTAATTCAGCCATATTATGCTTAACTGTTTTTTCTTTCCATTGATATGTTTTTGCTTTAATAGCATCCTTTGTAACTTTACTTTTTTGTGTTTTTGCATAAGCACTACGTAAATGCTCCATCGCTTTATCAACAGTATTAATTTGTAGTTGATGAAAAGTATTTGCAATTTTTTCACAATACTTTCTTTCAATTCGATGAGTATTTTTAAATCAAACATATTCAATTAAACAATTAACTACTCCCGGTGTTAATGAATAATTAATAATTAAATCACGAATTAATTCAATCTCAATTGGTGTTGGTTTCTTATTTTCTCGTAGTAAAGTTAAATATTGAATTGGATCAATTGAAACCATTTCATTAATTTTTGCTTCTAACATGTTAGTTGGCTTAATAATATTTTCATCACTAACAATTAAATTTAATTGTTCCCCATTAAGTTGTTTTTTTAATACTGTTTTTTGATGAAAATCAGATAGCAAATGTTGAAATGTCTCATAATTAAAAATTCGTTCTTTGGCAGTTAACTCAATACTTTTGTAAATAAAAATAGCAAGATTATTTGTTAAAACATTATAATAATTTGCTAATTGGATAATTTTTTCACGATATGGTAAGTATAATTTATGATTTGCATTTTTTGATGCTAAGTATTTATCAATATAGACAAAATCAAATGTCATTACTTTATTACTTAATTGGTCAGATAAATCATTAAGATTTTGTTTGTCTTCTTGATTATTAACAATAAATTTAGCTTTAATAATTGCAAAAGATTTTTCTCCTACAATATTTAATAAATAATTACTTAAAATTTGATTTTCAAAAAAATCAATTGCGGAAATTGGTAATTGTGGTTTTAAAATATAATGCTTTCCTTTTTCTCGTTTTAAAATTTTTAATAAGCCAATTGTTTCTAATTTACTTTTTGCTACTAAAAATTCGTCATATGATATTTGTAATAATGTTAAAAGACTATTTAAATGATATTTAGTATTTAATTCTAAGATGAAATCTTGTGCTGTCAAAGCAATATATAACATATGTGCTTTATCGCCAATAATTGGACGATATAAACATAAAAGTAACATACGTTCATCATCTGACAATTGATACTCTTGTTTAATTAAATAAGTAGTTTCCTTTTCCATCATTTTCCCGTTCCTCTTTGTTTAATCATTAATAATATTACAACGAACAATTAATAAGTAAATATAATTTGTTAAAATAATGCTATTAGCTGACTTATCCACAATCTCTTTTAATAAAAATAGTTATAACTATTAAGTTTTTAAAACTTTTCCACATATAAACAATTTTTAACCATTACATGTTTTCTGTTTTTTAAATTTAATTGGTGTTAAAACTAATAATCCTTTCTGTGTACATCATAAAGCAATATTATGACGTGAAATAATTAATTTATATAAAATAGTAAAGCTGGAAATAACCATTGGCAAATAAATTGCCAATTGAATTGGAAACTTAATTGCTCTAACAACAAAAGCCATTGGGAACAGTACTTGTTTCAGACCCGTCGCATATAATCATAAAACATTAAATGCAAATGAAATTAAAGCAAAACTAATTGTATATAAGATAATTGTTTTTAATATTCAAAATTTATCACTTTTAAATAAAAAAACCATACTTCCTAAAAAACCATACAAAGCAAGATTAAAAGCAAAACCACTATGATATGTTCCAGCAATATTTACCAAAGCCCCTAAAGCGTCAGTAGCCAGACCACTTAATACACCAAAAAATGGTCCAAATAACATTCCAATCACAAAAATTAAAAAGTTACCTAATGCTAATTTAATTACTCCTCCTCCCATAAATGGAAATGGAATAGTATAACTAATGACATTTGTTAAAATGACAGATAATGCAATTAATAAACTTGTAATTGTAATTGTTAAAATACTAATTTTTTTTCAATTTTTATAATCTAATAATACTCCAATATAAAATAAAATAGCAATCCCTAACCAAGCACCAATGTTTGTTAATACATATATCATATTTTACATCCTTTCTAAATAAAACTGATAAACTAATGGAATAAAGTATAGCGACCCACAAACTAAAATATTTTTTGTTTTATTTTGCAATAATAATTTTTTCCAATTTTTAATCTTATTCTGCATCTTAATATTATTAATGTCCCATGACATTGGATGTTGAAATTCCGTAATATATAAATCGTTACCAAAATGTTCCTTCAATAAAGTTAAATTTTGCATATAATCTTTTTTTTGGGAAGAAGCATACAATACTAATACTTCATTTCGATTCAAATTATGTAACATTTCAAAAGTATGAATACAGGCACGAATTCCTTCTGGATTATGTGCTCCATCAATAATAAAATATGGATTTTTACTTAATTGGGTAAAACGCCCTAAGATTGGATTTACTTTAAAAAGCTCATAATTAATTTTAAACTTAAAAACTTTTAAAAACTTAATAACTAAACCAACATTAAATTCTTGATAATAATTAATTGCTTGTGGGCAAATTTCGCTTGTAATAATATTATCCAAATCATGATATTTTGCAATCAAATTAAAATATTTTTTACAACTAGCACTAATAAAAAGTTTACAATTGCTTTTTGCAATTCCAACTTTATTTTGAATAATACTATCCAAACTATTGCCTAACACTTCAGTATGTTCATAATCAATTGAAGTTAATAAAACAGCTAATTGATTGTTAAAAACATTAGTTGCATCTAAACAACCACCAATCCCAGCTTCAATAATAGCAATATCAATTTTTTGTTCTAAAAAATATTTAATACAAATTAAAACTCAAATTTCAAAAAAAGTTAACTGATAAGTTTTAATTTCTCCTTTAATTTCTTTGATAATTCGTTTTAAATCATTATCATTAATCATCTTATTATTAATTTTAATTCGTTCATTATGTTTTAAAAATGCTGGTGAAGTAAAAAGACCTACCCGTTTATAATTTAACATCAATTGACGGTGTAAGTAATTTGAAACTGATCCTTTTCCATTTGTGCCAACAACATTAATTACTTTAATTTTATTTTGTGCATCAGCATATTTTTCTGTTAATAATTTTGCCAAATTATATTTTTTTTGAAAAAATGTTGCCTTAAAAAGTTGTTTTTTAACATCCATTGTAACCTCTTACTTTAATAATGGTTTTAGATATTGTGCAGTATAACTAGTATCACTTTTTAAAACAAGTTGTTCTGGTGTTCCTGTTGCAACAATCGTCCCACCACCAATCCCACCTTCGGGTCCTAAATCAATAATATAATCAGCCATTTTAATAACATCTAAGTTATGTTCAATTGTAATAACAGTATCACCATTATCAACAATTTTATTCAAAACCACCAACAATCTTTTAACATCATCAACATGCAACCCCGTTGTTGGTTCATCTAATAAAAATAAAGTTTTACCAGTTGTCCGTTTTAACAAAAAGGTTGATAACTTAACCCGCTGCGCTTCTCCACCAGATAATTCTGTTGCTGATTGTCCTAATTTAATATAACCTAAACCAACCTCTTGCATTGTTGCTAACTTCTGGTTAATTTTTGGTTGCGCCGCAAAAAAATCACAAGCTTGGTCAACTGTCATTTCTAAAACATCATAAATATTTTTATCTTTGAATTTAACTAATAATGTTTCATCATTATAGCGTTTTCCTTCACAAACTTCACAAGAAACATAAACTGTTGGCAGAAAGTGCATTGAAATCTTAATAATTCCATCACCCTGACAGTGTTCACAACGTCCGCCTGGAACATTAAAAGAAAAACGACCTTTTAAGTACCCTCGTGCTTTAGCCTCATTCGTATTCGCAAATAAATCACGAATATCATCAAAAACTGATGTATAAGTCGCAGGATTACTACGTGGTGTTTTCCCAATTGGATCTTGGGAAATATTAATTACTTTATCAATATTATCAATCCCAACAATTTTATCATGTGCACCTGGACGTTCAGTTGCTAAACCTAAATTTTTCTTAATACCCTTTCATAAAATTTCATTCATCAAAGTTGATTTACCACTTCCTGAAACGCCTGTCAAACAAACAAATTTATTTAAAGGAATTGTAACATTAATATTTTTTAAATTATTTTCTCGTGCTCCTTTAATTTCTAATACTAAACCATTACCACCACGCCGTTTTTTTGGCACATTAATTGCTAATTCACCAGTTAAATATTTACCAGTAATTGAATTTGGATTTTGTTTAATATCATCAATGCTTCCTGCAGCGACAACTTCACCACCATTAATCCCTGCACGTGGACCAATATCAACAATATAATCACTAGCACGAATCGTATCTTCATCGTGTTCAACCACAATTAAAGTATTTCCTAAATCACGTAAACTTTTTAATGTTTCAATTAATTTATCATTATCTCGTTGATGTAATCCGATTGAAGGTTCATCTAGCACATACAAAACCCCTGTTAACTGACTGCCAATTTGTGTTGCTAATCGAATCCGCTGGGCTTCTCCACCTGATAATGTTGAAGCATTACGTGATAACGTTAAATAACCTAAGCCAACTCGACTTAAGAAATCCAAACGATTAACTAATTCATTAATAATTAACCGCGCAATTTCTTGTTGTGATTCTGTTAATTTTAAATTTAAAACTTCTTTTAATTCATCCTCAACAGATAAATCAGTAAATTCAGAAATACTAATATTATTAATTTTAACTGACAAAGGAATTTCATTTAACCGCTTTCCTAAACAAGTTCCACACTTTTTATCCGTCATAAATTGTTTATAATATTCACGTGCTGATTCACTTGATGTTTCCGTATAACGACGTTCAATTAACTGCCCTATTCCCTCAATATAATCATATCCCCGCATAATGTTTCCACTAGCTGTTTTTAAATTATATTCAATTGGTTCATCACTACCACGAATCAAATATTCTAGTTGCTCTTTTGTTAAATCACTAACTGGTTGCTCTAACACAATATGATAATGATTAGCTAAAATTTTAAACTTTTGTCATTCAATATTTGTTGTATTAACAATATTTTTTAAATAAATTATTGCCCCTTGTAAAATTGATAATGATCGATTAGGTATCAATAAATCTTCATCAACTTCTAATTTTACTCCTAAGCCTTTACATTCACTACAAGCCCCTGATGGTGAATTAAATGAAAACAACCGTGGTTCTAATTCTGGGATAACAAAACCACAAATACTACATGAATAATTAGTTGAAAAAAGCATTTCTTTTTTTTGATCAACAAAATCAATTTTTACTAATGCATTACCATATTTTAACGCTACTTCAATTGCATCATGAATTCGACTTAATAAATCTGCTGATTCTTTATAAACCAAACGGTCAATAATAATATCAATATTTTGCCGTTTATTTTTATCTAATTCAATTTCTTCATCCAAAGTTTTGATTTCATCATTAACTTTTACCCGAATAAAACTTTCCTGCTTCAAACGTGCAAATAAATCTTTAAAACTACCTTTTTTATCACGAACTACTGGTGATAAAATCATAAATTTTTCACCTTCTGTTAAAAGTTGTTTTAAATTATTTATGATTTCTTTAACTGTTACCGATTTAATAACCCCATGACCATTAATACAATATGGCGTACCAACTCGTGCATACAATAAGCGGAGATAATCATAAATTTCTGTAACTGTTCCAACAGTACTACGGGGATTATGACTAGTTGTTTTTTGGTCAATAGAAATCGCTGGTGATAATCCTTCAATTGCATCAACATCAGGTTTTTCATTTCCACCTAAAAATTGGCGAGCATAACTTGATAGACTTTCAATATAACGACGTCGTCCTTCCGCATAAATGGTATTAAAAGCTAATGATGATTTTCCGCTTCCTGATAAACCAGTAAAAACAACTAATTTCTCTTTAGGTACTTTAACATCAATATTCTTTAAATTATTTTCTCGAGCACCTTTAACAACGATTCAATCTTTTCCCATTTTCTCACCCTCTTAATTAGTTTTTTATAAATTAGCATCATAAAATAATCTTATTTTTAAAAAAGAAAATTATAAATTTTTAACATGTAAAAATGACTAAATCTAAGTTTAAAAAATCTAACATTAACTGTCAGATTAATAAAATTAGTTAAGTTCTGTCACAATTTGACTTACTTTGGTTTCAACAAAATAAGCATATTCTTTAATTAATTCTTCTTGTCCTTCTAAGAAGAATAAAATTTTCATGATTTTTTCTTTTAGGTCTGAAACTTCTTCATCACTACTATAATTTTCAATAAAATAGATTTCAACTAATTGCTCTGCAATTTCTTCATCAGCAACTGATTGTTCATAATAATTATTGTAATTAGCTTCATTTAGAATTTCACCAACAAAATCACGAAAAAGTTTATCATCATTAATTTTAGTTTTAATTTCTAATAATAATTCCTTTAATTCTGGTTTCATAACTTCCTCCCTTGTTTAAACTACTTATATTGTACTATATAAATTAATTATTTGTTTAGATAAATAATTTGTTATATTGTTTTAAATATTGCTCACGATGTTTATTAATTGTAAGCAATTGCTTACTAATTAATGTTTTTTTCGTTAAAAATTCACTTTCTTCAATTTCAAATGGTTTTAAAATTAGAATTACAACATTCTGTAATCTTAATACTAATTCTTGATTATCCAATAATTGAATAGCATTAGTTAATATTTTTTCATAATTAAAGCCTGCTAAAGAATCATTTACGGGGCCAATTAGTTTGGTCGTACTTTTTAAAAGCAATCGTTGTAAGCGATCATATTCATCATCAAAATAGTTTCGTTTAATATAAAACTCAACTTCTTTTTCAAAGTCATTAGTATTTTTTGACTTTTTTCGACGGAAAATATTACGATGATTACCGGTTGTATATCCTTTAGCAACTAAATTTGATAAATCTGTTGTTAAATCAATATTTTCATCAACCTTTACTGTTACAATAAACAAAACTCGTAAGACATAGCCAATAAAAATTTGATTATTTTTATCATTAAAATCATAATATTTTAAAATATCTAAACAAGTCATAATATCATTCCGCAGTGATTCTATTTGATAACAATGATATAGTTTAGTTAATTCATCAACTAAAACTTTAATATTACTATCCATCCTACCCCCGCTTTATGCTCCTATTATGATTTTACCATATCTGACAAAATTACAAATGGTAAATTAATATTATGGTCTTGTAAAAACATAATTTTTTCTAACCGAGATAATTGTTTAAAAGCCGCCTCGCGTTGCATTGCTGCAGAACGGGTTGCATATTCTTCACTATAAATTATTTTAACCGGTCGTCGTTTTGCTAAAGATGTATATTTTGCTCCAGTCCCCATATTATGTTCTTGTTCACGCCGATTTAAATTAACTGTATAACCAGCATAGAGAGTCTCATCAGCACAGAATAAGACATAAAAATAATGTTTTGGCATAATATCTTAAACCATCATTTCAAAATCAAGAACTTTGTCAGCTCAATTAACATTAAAATTAATATCATGAGTTGTAATTAGAACTGTTCCATCAAAGGCTTGAATTGCTTCTAACAATGCTTCTTTGGCTAAAACATCAAGATGGTTTGTTGGCTCATCTAAAATTAGTAAACTACATGGTTGTAAAGATAATGCTGATAACCGAACCTTAGTTTGTTCACCACCCGATAATTTTGTCATCTGATTTTGCATTAAAGTACTTTTAACTCCAAAGTTGGCTAAAATACTTCGAATTCGGCCTTCTTCCAAGTCTGGGTATAAGTTTTTTAAATATTCAATTGGCGTAATATCCATTAATTGTTCAATTTGATGAAAATAAGCAATGAATACTCCATTACCAATTTTTAATGTTCCGCCTAACTTAGGAAGATTCCCCGCTAAAGTATTTAGAAAGGTTGTTTTTCCAATTCCATTATATCCTCGCACAATACATTTTTCACCATCCCGAATGTCAAATGTTAATGGTTTAATTAAAGGAAATTGATACCCTATTGCTAATTGCTCAGCACTAACAATAATTGTACTAGCGGGCCTCTTATATTTAAAAATAAATTTTGGTTTTGTTAATTCATGTCGTTTATCCATTACTTCGATTTTATCAATTTGTTTTTGCCGTGATTGAGCACTTTTTGCTGTTGAAGCACGAGCCTTATTTTTTGCAACATAAGTTTCTAATTTTTTAATTAAGCGTTCTTGTCCTTTTTGCACTTTATCATATTGTTCATTTTTTAATTCACTTAATGCTAAATATTGTTGATAATTACCAACATAGCGGTTAATGCTTAAATTTTCAATAGCATATATTATTTTCGCTACTTTGTTAATAAAGTCAATATCATGTGAAACAACTAGAAAAGCTTTTTCATAATTTTGCAAAAATTTAGCTAATCATTCAACTTGTTCTAAATCTAAAAAGTTAGTTGGTTCATCTAATAACAAAAAATCATTTTCCGATAATAATAACTTTGCTAGAATAACTTTTCCTCGTTGACCACCCGATAATTCTGATAATTTAACATTCAATTTTTCTGGGTCAATTCCTAAACCATCAACTAAACTACGAATTTCCTTATCAATTGTTTCAAAACCATTTTGATCTAAGTGCTCTTGTAATTTCAGTGCTTTAACAAGTTCATCTTCATCATAATTAAGACTCATTTTTTCATAAATTGCATGAATTTTTTCCTCAATTTCAAATAAATGTTGATATGTTAATTTTAAAAATTGCTCGACTGTTAATGTTCCATCTAACTCTTGGTGTTGGTCTAAATAGCCAATTTTTACTCTTGGATGCACTTCAATGTTTGCTTCATCAGGAGTAAGTTTCCCATAAATAATACTTAATAATGTTGTTTTTCCTGTTCCATTTGCTCCAATTAAAGCTAAATGTTCACCTTTATTAATTCGAATTGCTGAATTTTTATAGAGAACTTTTCCCCCGTTAGCATGACTTAAATTTTCAATATTAATTAAACTCATTTTAACCTCAATCCTTTATTCCAAGATATAATTATATCTTATTTTATTGAAAATTAAAATAGCTTATCGCTTTTAACCTCATCTTCTCTTCTTTGGTTAAAAAAATAAAAAGATGAAAGCTAGTTCTGAGTAGTTTTAAATAACTAAGAATTTAGTTTAAAACCTTTTTTGATAGCATCATCTTTAAGTGGAATAGTTACTTTATTGTTTTATATTTTAATTTCAATTTTATTTTTTAATATTATTTACTTTATAATGTTACTAGTTTGTATCTTCTTTTACTAATAATTTAAATGTAACTTTAAATTCTCCGACAAGTTTTTTACCTTCGTGTGTTTGATTGTCGTCTTTAGGTGTGATTGTTGCTGTTGTACCATCAATTGAAATCACAATTTTATCTTTTAAATTAGGATATTCGCCTTCAATTTGTTTTTTAATTTCATCTTTAATCTTCACTTCATTAGTTTTATCTGTCTCTTCTAATTTTTCAAGGGTAAAGTCTTCTAACAATGTTTTTAAGTTTGTATCTTCTATTGATTTTTTAATTTGACAACTAACCATTAAGGTTGGTGATGTTACTAATCCTACTGTTGTTAATAGCATTAACAATTTTTTCATTCTATATGTTTCCTTTCCAATGTATTTTGACATAATAAAAGATTTTATATTTTCTTTTATGAAATCATTATAAAAAAAAAGCAATAAAAATTGCTAAATAATTTCATCAGTAATTAAGAATTAGTTTTCATTATTTTTTGATTAGTTATTTTACTAAACCTAAAAAAGTTTTTGGTTCTAAACTAGCCCCGCCAACTAAGGCTCCATCAATATCTGGTTGAGCTAATAATTCTTGAATATTTTCCGGTTTAACACTACCTCCATATTGGATTCGTATCACATTTGCTACCACTTCATCATAAAGACTAGCAATTTTTGCTCTAATTATTGCACAAACATTTTGGGCAATTTCAGCTGTTGCTGTTTTCCCTGTTCCAATTGCTCAAATTGGTTCATAAGCAATAACAATTGTTTTTGCATCTTCAAAATCAATTCCTTGTAATGCTTTTTCAATTTGTGTTTCAACAATTTGCTGTGTTTCATTATTTTCATATTGTTGCAATGTTTCACCACAACAAATAATTGGTACCATCCCTTTTGCTAAGATTTTTTTTGCTTTTAAGTTTACTGTTTCATTAGTTTCATTAAACATTTCACGACGTTCTGAGTGGCCAATAATAACATGAGTAATCTTTAAATCTTCTAGCATTTCAACTGAAATTTCACCAGTAAAAGCACCAAAATCTTCATAATGACAATTTTGCGCCGCAATAATTAAATTATGTGCATGTTGTTTTGCCACTGCTAAATTAACAAACGGTACCGCAATACCAGCATCAAGTTTTAAATCATGACAGACATGATCAACTTGTTTTAAAAAATCAATTGTTTCATTTGTTGTTTTATGCATTTTTCAATTTCCAATAATAATTGGTTTTCGCATTCTTCTCCCTCGTTTCTATATAACATTTTAATTATATACTTAAATTTTAACGATTTCTTAATAAAATATTAACTTTCTTAATGTTATAATGTTTTCAAAGAGGTGTAAAGATGTTTTTATCAGCATTCCAAATGAAATACAATACTAAATCAATTAAGAAACTACCAAAAATTAATAATTCAGAAAAATGATTAATTATTGATATTCGACCAAAAGAAGAATGAATTGAAAGTCATATTATTAATAGTATTAATATTCCTCATCATCTTTTCCGTTTAATTTATTCAAAAAAAGTAACTAAAAATAAAAAGATTCTTTTTGTTTCAAGTGCTGGTCATTCTCATTTAGATTTATACCGTTTATTAAAAAAGCATAATTTTAAAGTTTATATTCTTCTTGGCGGATGAAAAAAAGTTCATCAAACTGATGAACTTGATAAAATTCTTACTTATAATCCTATTGATTAACATTATTAATCAATGGGGTTTTTATTTTTATTTCACCAGCAGCTGGTGTTGCTTTATTTCATAATAACAATTCATTAATACCTCATATTATTAATGTTCCTCCAATAATAATTAACAAACTATATAAAGTTTTATGATTACTACTATAAGCAAAGAAATTATACATAATATAACCAATTGATCCTATTAGTAAGAAAAGAGAAAAACCAGCATAATAATACATTCCTTTTACTTTTGTTACTTCGACTCGTTTTGTATAACGATTAACACAAACAGCAATAATTAAACTGATATAGCACAGAAAAGCGGTAAAACTAACTGCATTGGAAGAAAGATCTAATAAATACATTGGATCGCCTACAACGCCAAGACTAAGTCCCATTAATACTAAATTGAAACAAACAGTAATTGTCATTTGAATTAAACCAATTTGTTGATAACTTAATTCTTTCTTTCCAATATAAACAAGATTTTCTTCTTGCACTGTATGTCCAAATGAAGGGGCAACAAAGGTTAGACCATTAATGCTCATTAATGCTGTTAACATAATAAATCACATTAAGATTTTTGCAACTGGACCACCAAGTAGATTTTTAAATAAGGTAAAAACGCTACCATCATTTGTTCCTAAAAATAACGAAATAACCTCTAAAATATAAAAAATAGTAATGAATAACATTGCAGCAAATAATGCCTTCGGAACAACATTTTTGTTAGAAACTTCTTTTTGCAATCCTGCAGCATAAATAAAACCATCAAATGAAAATAGTACTGGTAAAATCCCCATAAAGAAATTACCAAACTTTAATTCCTTATACTTATTAAAAACATTATTTTCAATTGGAGCAACAAAACCTATAACTAAGCTAACTATTAACGGGATAAATTTAATAAATGTTCCAATTGTTTGAACTCATTTCCCAACATTTCGTAAAAAAATATTTATTAAGTAAAATAAAATTAAAATAACAAGACCAACAATAATCGCAATTATATGTTGTGTTCCCTTACTAATGCTTTGCACTTCTAGTGCATCAAACATTGCATTAATACTAAAAATTGGGAAAAGACCCAATAAAATTGGGAAATAAAAAAAGATATAAAATAATGCTACTAAACTACCAACTTGCCGACCAATTAAAACATTAGCCCAAGATGGTAATGTACCATGTCCACTTTTAGTTTTTACTGATGTAACTTCAATAAAGACCATAATCATTGCCATTCCTAAAATCCCAACTAAAATTCATAACCCAATTGATAAATAAGGATTTTGAGTAAAATATAAAAGATGTCCTTCTGAAGTATCATTTTTTAAATAAATTCCAATTCCAATTGTAATTCCAATTGCTGTTGAAAAAACAGTTAAAAATTCAAAAAATTTAAGGTGCTTTTTAGGCTTTCCCATTAGTTTTTCCTCCATTTTTTAATGACCTATTTTTTAATAAAAAATAATAAATGAATTATAACATAAATTATTTTATATTTTCATAATATTTTTTCTTAATTTCACGGAATAAGTGGTTTACTCCAGATTTTGAAATCTCAATATTACTTTCATTTTCTAATAATGCTGACAAATCTTGTAACGATGCATCAGGATAAGCAATCCGTAATAAAGCTACTTTTTTGGTATTTTCATTTAGTTCATCAAACAAATCATGTTCAAGTAAATAATTAATCATTGTAACTTGTTCTTCTCCAGCTTTAATTGCTTTTTGTTGATTTGAAATTTCAATATTATTTAAACGATTAATACTATTAACCATATCCCTTGAAATACGAGTATTTTCAAAAGCTAATACACTATTAATTGCATCAATTAATTTCAAGAAATCTGAAACTAAAATTGATTTTTTTAAATAACAAACATAGCGATCATGACGCACAATTATCTTGAAAGGAAAATGAAATTTATGCAATAATTTTTGAAAATATTGTGCTGAAACTTCATCATTAAACTGAACTTCTAAATGATAATTACTTGTTTCTGGTGAATTAACACTACCACATGCAACAAAAATTCCCGCAATATAAGCCCGTTGTTGTCGTTCATTTCATTCTGATGGGATGGTAATAATTTTTTGATTAGTTTTTGCATCAAAAATTTGTAGATCTTTTAATATTTCAGTAGCTCGTTCTTTAATTCGTAAACTAAAAGTTTTGTTATTTTTTAATTTTGTACCTTGAATAATAATAATGTCAATTTTAACTTGATATAAATTTTTTAAAAACGTATAAATTGTTCGAATAATTAAATTACTAATTGAGGTTACTTCAAAGTTAAAAAAATGATTACTAATATTTAATGTCATATTATATTTAACAAAACCACTTAAAAAAGCTTTCTGGCACATTTGGTCAAATTCTTTTCTAACAATTTCCTCTTTTACTTCCAATGCAAAACTCATCTTTATCCTCCATTCTAATAATTTAATAATACAGAAAAACCACTACTTTAGCATAGTGGCTCATTAATTAACCTTTTTGTTTGAATTCTCGAACTTCTTGCTCTGAATCATAAAATGGGTCAGCTTCAATGTCACCATCGACTTTGCGAATAACAACATTTGCTAATTTAATTACAACTTCATGTGCAATTGACAATTGCATATGCTCAAATAATTTTGCAGCTTCTTCAACATAAGCGTGCAATGGATTTGTTTGAGCATAACTTCGTAAGTAAATTCCACTTCGTAATTTACTTGCTTGGTCAATATGTTTTGTTCAATAATCATCAAACGAAGTAATAATTGCATTCCGTTCAATTTGATTCATAACATCAGCAGGAACATCTTCTGTTCGTGCTAAATAAAATTCATACATTTTTGTTGCAACATATTTAGCAACTTCTTCACGAGTCATTTTTTCCATAGCTGCTTTATCTAAGACATTAGCTGCAACAATTTTATTATTAACTCCTTTAATTAAGTCATCATAATGAATGAATCATTCCCCATGCGATTCATTACCAAATATTTTTGTTAAATCATAAGCTGCAGAATATTGCATTTTTTTAATAATTGGTTTTAAATCAGTTGCTGTTAAAATTTGATCACGCCGCGCATACATAGCTTCACGATGTTGTGCTAAAACATTATCATAATCTAAAATATGTTTTCGTTGATCAAAATTCATCCCCTCAACTTTTTTTTGCGCATTAGAAATTGCTCTTGTTAACATTCGTGATTGAATAAAATCTGAACCTAACCGTGCAAAAATTCGACGCAAACGTTCACCACCAAAACGCATCATTAATTCATCATCCATTGCAACATAAAAACGTGAAAAACCAGGATCTCCTTGTCGTCCTGCTCGTCCTCGTAACTGGTTATCAATTCGACGTGCTTCGTTTCGTTCAACACCAAAAACAGCTAGTCCACCAATTTCTTTAACACCTTCACCTAATTTAATATCTGTTCCCCGACCAGCCATATTTGTTGCTAATGTAATAGCTCCTTTTTCACCAGCTTTTGCAATAATGTCTGCTTCACGTTCATGATTTTTTGCATTTAACATTTCAAATTTCAATTTAGCATTTCGCAAATAATGTGACACAATTTCTGAAGAATCAACTGAAGTTGTTCCAATTAAAATTGGTTGTCCCTTTTCATGCAAGGTAATAATTTCTTTCATCATTGCTTGCATTTTTGCATCACGATTTGCAAACATATAATCAGCTTCATCACGGCGAATTAATGGTCGATTAGTTGGAACTTGAATTACACGCATATTATAAATTTTAATAAATTCTTCTTCCTCTGTTTTTGCAGTACCAGTCATCCCACTTAATTTATTATACAATCGGAAAAAGTTTTGGTAAGTAATTGTTGCCATTGTCACTGTTTCTTCTTCAATTTCAACACGTTCTTTTGCTTGCAATGATTGTTGCAAACCATCACTATAAGCACGTCCTGGCATTAAACGACCAGTAAACTGATCAATTAAAATAATTTCATTATTTTGAACAACATATTCAACACCATTTTTAAAAACAAAATTAGCTTTTAAGGCATTTAAGATTAAGTGGTATAATTCAGTATTTTTAATATCAAATAAAGAATTAATTGAAAAAATCTTTTCTGCTTTAGTAATTCCTTCTGGAGTTAAATAAACTTGTTTAGTTTCTAAATCAATTTCAAGATCATTATCACGAGATAATGATTTTGCAAAATGATCAACTGCTTGGTATTGTGGTGTTCGGTTTTGTCGTCCTCCTGAAATAATTAATGGCGTTCTTGACTCATCAATTAAAATTGAATCAGCCTCATCAATAATGGCATAATTTAATCCTCGTTGGACTTTCTCACTGTAAACTTTTACCATGTTATCTCGTAAATAATCAAATCCTAATTCAGCATTGGTAGTATAAGTAATATCACAACTATAGGCTTCTCTTTTTGCATCTTTAGTAATATCACGAGAATTTAACCCAACTGTTAAACCTAAAAAGCTAAAAACTTGACCATTAATTTCTGAATCCCGTCTCGATAAATATTCATTAACAGTAACAACATGAACGCCCTTCCCAGTTAAAGCATTCAAATATGTTGGCATTAAAGCAGTTAAGGTTTTTCCTTCTCCTGTTTTCATTTCAGCTACATCTCCTTCATGAAGAACAATACCCCCAATTAGTTGGACACGATAAGCATGTAATCCTAAAATTCGACGAGCTGCTTCACGGGCAACAGCAAATGCTTCAATTAAAATATCATTTAATGATACACCTTCTGCTAATTTAGCCTTAAATTCATTTGTTTTTGCTTTTAATGCATCATCAGATAATGCTTGCATTGTTTCATCTAACGCCATAATTTTATCTGCTATTTTGCCATGTTTTTTTACAATTTTACGATCGCTAACTGCCATTTAATTATCTCCTCTATTCTATATAATTATAAACATTCATATTTATTCTATCATAAAAAATAATAGTTGGTATAGTTATTCCATTATGTTATGTTGCCACAAAAAAAACGACATTTTTGTCGTTTTATTATGTTATTTACTTTGAACAGCTTCAATTCCAGGTAGCGGCTTACCTTCCATATATTCTAAACTAGCACCACCACCAGTTGATATATGCGTAAACTTATCTTTATACCCTAATTGAATTGCTGCTGCCGCTGAATCTCCTCCTCCAATTAAAGTAAAGGCTCCTTTTAGTTCAGCAATTGCTTCACAAACAGCTTTTGTTCCAATACTATAATTTTTAAATTCAAAAACTCCCATTGGTCCATTTCAAGCAACTGTTTTTGCATCTGCTAATTCTTTTTTAAACAATTCAATTGTTTTGGGACCAATATCTAATCCCATATAACCATCATCAATATCAAAACCTGTTGTAACTTTTGCTGGAACATCAGCAAATTCTGGTGCTTCTAACGCATCAATTGGTAAAATAATTTTCCCTTGTCCTTTTGCTAAAAAGGTTTTAGCAATTTCAACTTTATCAACTTCTAATAATGAGTTTCCAATTTTGTGACCTTGTGCAACAAAAAAAGTATATGCCATTCCACCACCAATTAGAATCTTATCTGCTTTTGTTAATAAATGTTCAATTACCCCAATTTTATCTGAAACTTTTGCACCACCAATAATAGCAACAAATGGTTTAACTGGATTGTCTACGCCTTGTGATAACATTTTTACTTCTTTTTCCACTAAAAAGCCTAAACATGATTCAGCAATATTTTCTGCAATACCAACATTTGAAGCATGAGCACGATGTGCAGTTCCAAATGCATCATTAACAAAAACATCTCCTAAACTTGCTCAATATTTCCCTAAAGCAGAATCATTTTTACTTTCTCGTTTTGCCGCTGCTTTGCCCTCACTATCAACACTAATTTGACCATTACTATTAATAATGTCAGCAAAGCGTGTATTTTGAAATAAAATGACCTCTTTATTGTGCATTTCGTTAATAGCTTCTTCCAATTGTTTTCCTTCAAAGGCATTAATAAATTTAACTGGTTGTCCTAATTTTTGTTCTAATACCTTTGCTACTGGAGCCATATCACGTTTTTCTAAATCATCAGCTGTTTTAACTTTCCCTAAATGAGAAAATAAAATTACTTTTGCTTCTTGTGCTATCAAATATTTAATTGTTGGTAAAGCTGCAATAATACGATTATCATCAGTAACTTGACCATCCTTCATTGGCACATTAAAATCAACACGGACTAAAACTTTTTTTCCTTTAACTTGAACATCTTTTAATTCTTTTTTGTTTGTCATAAATCCTTCTCACTTTCTTTTTCATACTTATCCAATATATATCTTACCGCAAAAATAACTTTTTAATGACAACTATCAAGATATTCTAGCGCAAATTGAGCTGCTTTTGCCCCATCACTAATTGCAGTTGCAATTTGTCGTAATGTTGTATTTGTTACATCACCAGCGGCATATAATCCAGGCAATACTGTTAAACATTTATTATTAACAACAAAATAACCTTCTTCATCTAAAACCCCTAAGTTTTTTGCAAAATCACTAATTGGAATCGCCCCAATATATGTGAAAATAGCACTAACTGCTAAATTATCAATTTTGCTTGTTTTCACATTTTTAATAACAACTGTTGTCACTCGTTTTTCGGTCACATCCTTAATTTCAGTTACTATTGTATCAATAATAAAATTAATTTTAGGATGTGCTTTTACTTTATTAACAATATTATGATCAGCACGAAATTCAGCACGACGATGAATTAAATAAACTTTATTGACAAAACGAGCTAAATAAAGGGCTTCTTCCAGAGCAGCGTAGCCTCCCCCAACAACAACTACATCTTTTCCTTTATATAATGCCCCATCACAAACCGCACAGTATGAAACTCCATGTCCTTCTAATTCTAATTCGCCAGGCACTCCTAATTTTCGTTCAACTGTACCAGTTGCAACAATAACAGCTTTTGCTAATAAAAATTTTTTTGAAAATAACTCTAATTTAAATAAATTATCTTGTTTTGTAATGGTTGTTACACGATCGGCAATATATGGAATTTTTAATTTTTGCGTTTGGTCAAACATTTTCATTGCTAATTCATAACCTTGAATGCTATCAAAACCAGGATAATTTTCAATTTCACTTGTCTTTGTTACTTTTCCCCCGGGTGCTCCTTTTTCAATCATTGCAATATTTGCCATTGCTCGTGCAGCATAAATTGCTGCCGTCATGCCACCAGGACCAGCCCCAATAATTAAAATATCATATATTTCATTAGTATTGTTTTTCATATAATCATCCGCCTTTTCTTCATTTTATAACAGCTATCCATTGGGCAAATAATATTAAAATAATACCAATTACAATCATTAAACTAAGAATAACATAATCCAATGTTCGCATATTTTTTAAAAATAAATCATGATCATCTCGTTGTGTTTCTAAAATAATCCGAATTAAATTATAACCAGCAATATACATCCCAGTTTTAATTCCACAACGTAAAATTTTTAAACGATGAGGGTTTTCTATTTTTTCTAATTCTCGGACATCAGCTGTAAAAATTTGTTTTAATCGTGCACCATAATATTTCCAATGTGCTTTTATCACTTGTTTTTTTGTCATCTTATGTTTATTTTTAAAATAAACTTTTTTCAAATTTACTTGTTGTGATAAATTATTGACAAGCATTGGATCAGGTTTGATATCATAGTATCATTTTGCTCAAACACCTTTTCACGATAACTGCATAAAATCGGGTTCTTCTTTTTTAAACCGTCAATAATAACTATAACGAAATATTAATGGTAATGCAATCACAATTAAAAATCATAATAAAATATTAGCCAATGATTCATATAGAAAAATTGGTTGAAAATATTGCACATTATTAAAATCAGTTGGATTAACGGGATTTCCATTAATACCAATTGCCTCTGTTGGATGAAAATTATTTGGTACCGGAGTTGGAACATATCATTTAAATAAATTATCACGAATAAAACTTGGTAATCACATTAATTGTTCTCGAGCAATTGGTGCTCCTAACAACTCATGATTAAAAAAATTACCTCATCGTCCAATTGCCTGTGCTAATAAAATATTTGGAACAATTAAATCTGCATATACTCATAATGAAATATTATGCTTTCGTGATTCAAAACCAAATCAAATTCAACCTGTAATTAAACCAAAAATTAGCCCCCCATGAATGCTCATTCCCGGTTCTCAGAAGGCAAATAATGTAAAAAAGAAAATTGGATTTTTAACATCATATTTGCCAAAAAAACTGGCTCCCAATAACGCAATTGGAGTAATTACAAAAATTCCTCAGTAAAATCCTTGCGTCGGAATATCACGCTTACGAAAATTAACCCACGATAAAATAATGGTAATTGCAAAACCACAAAAAATTAAAAATCAATAAGGACGAAATCAATTTCCATAAGTATCATGGGCAATTCATGTTGCTAAATTCACACTATAAACTCCTTCTCAATTCTATTTTGAATATTCTTTAAAACGATCTTGTAAAATTTGCATTGAAGAAATTCCCGCTTCATCTAATTTTAATTTTGAAACTGCTGTCTCAACTAATTCACTAACATTACGCCCATATGTAACTGGAATTGTTACAATTGGTACTTTTGTATCTAAAATTTTAATATTCTTATATTTACTTCCTAATCGGTCAATTGATTTATATTGTTCATCATCTAAATGAATTAATTCAATTACTAAATCAATTTTTGATTCATCTAATAGCACTTGTAAACCATAAATTTTACTTAAATCTAAAATTCCTAAACCGCGAACCTCAATTAAATTTTTTAACATTTCATGGGATTGGCCATATAACCTATTATTTCGTTGCTGAACAATAATACGATCATCACCAACAAACAAATGATTTTTTTTAATTAATTCTAGTGTCATTTCTGACTTCCCAATTCCCGATTTTCCTTTTAATAAAATTCCTTTTCCAAAAACATTAATTAATGATGCATGTTCTTCTGTTACTGGTGCAAAATGCTCATCAAAAAATTCTAATACCATTTGATATAAACGACTTGTTGTAATATTGCTTGCACGAACAACTGGACAACTATGTTTTTCCGCAATTTCTAATAATAATTTATCAGTAAATTTTTCCGTTAAAATAATCATCGGAATGTTTTCATTTAAAATATACTCATAGCGTTCTCTTTTTACTGTTTCACTTAAGGTATTCACAAATAACTGCTCTTTATTTGATAACAAAACTACCCGACGATTACTATTATTTTTTTCAAAATCAAAACCAGCTAATTCTAACCCTGGTCGATTAAGACCATAAATTTTAATAGGTCGATTAAGACCATCGGCTCCAGCTAAAACCTCATAGCCAAATTTATCAACAATATCTTTTACAATAAATTTTGTCATTTCCAGTCCCTCCCTGTAAATTAATACTATCACAAATCATTATTCTGCTTCAATTTCAATAATAATATCGCGTAATTCTGCAGCTCGTTCAAAATCAAGTTTTTTACTTGCTTCATACATTTCTTTTCGTAAATCTTGTAGTAATCCTTCTTTAGCTGTTTTATATTCTTTTGATTTTTTATTTTTAATTTTATGTAATTTATCATCTTGCCGTTTAATATTAGTATAATCACGAATATTCTTAATAATTGTCGTTGGAGTAATATGATATTTCAAATTATATGCCGCTTGAATTTGACGTCGACGAGCAGTTTCTTGCATTGCTTTTTCCATTGATTCAGAAACAGTATCAGCATATAAAATAACATGTCCAGCAGCATTCCTTGCAGCACGTCCAATTGTTTGAATTAAACTTCGTTCATTTCGTAAAAATCCTTGCTTATCAGCATCAAGAATACAAATTAATGATACTTCTGGAATATCAATCCCTTCACGAATTAAATTAACACCAACAATGCAATCATATACTCCTTTTCGTAAATCCAATAAGATTTGACTACGTTCTAAAGTTTTTAATTCACTATGCAAATATGCAACTTTAACATTTTGTTCTTGTAAATAACTTGTTAAATCTTCTGACATACGAATTGTTAAAGTAGTAATAAAAACACGTTCATTTTTTTTGCGGCGTATTTTTACTTGCTCAATAATATCATCAATTTGTCCTACTGTTGATTTTACTTCTACTGTCGGATCTAATAACCCTGTTGGACGAATAATTTGTTCAACCACTTGGTTATTCACTAAACCTAATTCATAATCCCCCGGCGTTGCTGAAACATAAATAACATTTTTTAATTTTTGATTAAATTCATCAAAATTTAGGGGGCGATTATCTAATGCACTTTTTAAACGAAAACCATAATTTACTAATGTTTCTTTTCGACTTCGATCTGTGTTATACATTGCTCGAATTTGCGGTAATGACATATGTGATTCATCAATAATAGTTAAAAAATCTTCGCCAAAAAAATCAATCAAAGTATAAGGAGCCTCACCTTCTTCTCGTAAATCTAAATGTCGTGAATAATTTTCAATTCCAGAACATATCCCACTTTCACGGAG
The DNA here is from genome assembly GCF_000236085.2 of Spiroplasma melliferum KC3. Classification (NCBI taxonomy): domain Bacteria; kingdom Bacillati; phylum Mycoplasmatota; class Mollicutes; order Entomoplasmatales; family Spiroplasmataceae; genus Spiroplasma; species Spiroplasma melliferum. The sequence continues at coordinate 26,814 of NZ_AGBZ02000003.1, forward strand.
TAAATCTAAATCATATTCCGTACGTTGTTTTAAACGTTGTAACTCAACAATTTTTCCAGCCACTTCTAATTCAACTAAGCGAACCTTTAACTCTGCTTCAATGCGTTTAATTGCTTCAACTAATCGTTCTGGAGAAGTAATATAATCTTGCGCTGGAAAAATTGTTAATGTTGATAACCGCTGTGTAACATCACCAGTGATTCCATCAATATAAACTAAATCATCAATTTCATCACCAAACAAATCAATTCGAATAAATGTTTTAACATTTCAGCCTGGAACAATTTTAATCACATCACCTTTAGCACTAAAACTACCTGGAATTAATTCAATATCATTACGAACATATCCTGATGATACTAAAAAATTGGCTAAATCTTTTTTACTAATTTTTTGATTACGATTAATTTGTAAAAAAGATTTTTTATATTCATTTGGATCTTGTGCCCCATAAATGGCGGCAACAGAAGCTACGACAATAACATCTTTTCGAGTTGTTAAAGCATTAAAAGCACTTAACCGCATCATGTCTAATTCCATATTTTGGCGAGCATCTTTATTAATATATAAATCTTTTCCTGGTAAATAAGCTTCTGGTTGATAAAAATCAAAGTTTGAAACAAAATACTCAACACGATTTTCTGGAAACATTTCTTTTAACTCAACATATAGTTGCATTGCTAATGTTTTATTATGAGCCATCACCAATGTTGGCTTCTGATAATTTTCAATAACATTTGCCATTGTAAATGTTTTTCCAGTTCCGGTTGCTCCTAACAAAACTTGATGCTTTTTGTTTGCGAATAAATTGGTAGTTAATTTTTCAATTGCCCGTGGTTGATCACCAGCTGGTAAATAATTAGATGTTAATTTAAACATTATTTCACTACTCCTTTATAGTTTTGTTTTTCTTTAATAATTATATCAATCTTCCTTATAATTATTTTAAAAATAAAAAAGTAAAATCCCTTTTACTTTTTTATCCATTAGTAATATTAGCAACAGGAATGTCAACGCCAGCTCAATAAAGATCAATTGTTTCATTGGTTGTGAATTGCATTACATTAACTTTCATTTCATAACTACCTGTTACTTTTCCCCCGCTAGGTGTAACTGTCACAATATATTCTCCTTTTACTAACTCAGCACCAGGTGCTCCAGTTGGTTTTTGCTTAATTACCGTATTTAAAGAAATTCCAGCACGATATTCTTTTGGTAATCATTCCATAACAGCTGCTTTAACACTTTTTTCTAAGTCTTCTTCTTTGAAATTATTATTTAAAAATGAAGGGGCAGGAATTTTATTTGTAAACTTTGTTAAATCTAAATTAATCATTGGCTCACCAACAACCTTAACTGTAATTTGAATTTTTTTAGTAACACTTGTTGCTGTATTTGGTGCTGCAACAGTAACATTATATGCTTGTTCTAATAGTTTTTTTGTATCATCAGTTTCTTTTTCAACTTGATATTCAATCTCATCTTTTTTAACTGCTGGTGCTACTTTTCCTTCAATATATTGTTGAACAGCTTTTTTCAAATCACCGACAGTATTATTAACCGTTAAATTACTATTAAACCCTTTTGCTGAAATAGTTGTTAAATCAAATTTAAATTTACTTTGGTCAACAACATTAATACTAAAGTTCCCTGTTCCTTGCACTGTTTTTGCATTAGCTTTTGCTGTTAAGGTAAGTTCATAATTTCCAACCACTAATTTTTCACCCGAAGTACTACCAGTTGGTTTTGATTTGATAACTAATTCAATTTCATCAGGATTTACTTTAATATTACTTTCTTTATCTAACTCAGCAACAATAACATCTTTAATATTAGATTCACTTTCATTCGTTGTAAAATAATCCTTTTTTAATGGCCCAAAATCAACTGTACTTAAATCTGGCAAAACTGAATAACCATATTGATGAATCTTTGCTTTACCATTAATTTGATAATAACCCTTTAATGTTCTTTTTGCTTCTGCACTAGCTTTTGCTTTATTGACCATTGCGGTATCAATAAATTCTGCTGATGGTAATAAATTTTGAGATGTTTGAAACAATGTTCCATCAGCAGCAGGCATTATACGCGCGACTGCTCCATTAATACCTGTTGGCTTGTCCTTTTCATTTCCCAATAAAGTAACACTATAAACTGCAACTGCTAAAGAATTAACCGCAGCTGTCCCTTGGTCATAATTTGTTCATGGATTTCATAATTCTAACGATGGATAACGCATTCATTGATTTTGGGAAATGTTTTGATAATTATAATAAAATTTATTTTCTGCTGCTGAATCACCTTTCATATATAAAACGTTATACATTAGAAAGTTGTTAACTGCATTAATTACGGCTGGGGCAGCTGTTTTAGCGACTTGATTATTACCAGGAAAATCATCAAATGGATTAGTTTGGCATCCAATAACATTAATTCCAATTGCTGATGATAAAGAAAATGTTGTTAATAATGATAATAATTTTTTCATTTTCCAAACCTCCTTAATCAATTGAATTCCGTTCCATTTTTTTAATTTGTCTTTTACTTAGTTTTGTATAAGAATATTTTTCACTAATGTTAGTAAATAAGATTTCTTGAACTTTTTCTTTAATATCCTTTTTTTGATCTTTTGTTAAAATTAATAAAACACTTCTTTTATGTGCATATTCTGATGTAGAACTAACTTGAGCCATTGCTTTATAAATTACACTCATTCGCCGAGTGCCATAATGAGCTCGCAAGAAACGAATATGCAAAGTTATTAATGTCATTACAACCATGACAATTGCCATTGCTAGTAAAACTAAACAGTTTTTAATAATATCTGCTTGATAATATCATAATTGTCCTGCTCCAGAAGCAATTCCATAAATAATATTTCCCATATTATGCATCGCATAAGTAAACGGCATAATGTTTGATAATGCGTTATAGAATGGGTTTGACATAAAGGCTGGAAATAAAATTCATCCACAAGCAAAGTTAAACATTAGAACAACCATATTTAATACCCGCGATGATACTTCATCTGGAATTGCTAACCAAATCCCCCCAACAATAAAGGTGAAGATAAAGCCAACATATATAGCAAATAAATATAATAGTCAGAATGCTGATCCTAATTGTCAGAACCCAATTGGTAATAACATTAGTAATAAAATTGAAACTTGAATAAACATATTAACTTGCAAAATTAACATTTTGCATAAATAATGTTGATAAAATCTGGTGTTAGGTGTTCGCGATCGTCGATTATAAATAATTGTTGATGCAAAAATTCCAATAAAAGTAGCAATCAAAATAAATGCTTCTCCCAACCCAATTCCATACTGGCTATATTGTTTTCCAACTAAAGTATATGGCATTTTAAAAATATCAAGTAGATGTGAACCTGTTTCAGTAAAGCTTTTTGCTGCTGAAGAAAATTCAGGATAATTCATTTCTTTTCGTGCAAAAGAAACTTGTTTTGTATTTTTATCAATTTGAAATGCTGGGGGTGGGCTTGCAATACCAATATGAAATAAATCATTAACAATTGGCATTAAAGAGATTGGTAAAATTCCAGTTAAAAAACGATAAATTTCATCAGCAATTTTAGCATCAATATAATTTCCTGAAATAGCAACATCTAAAATATTTTTTAAAGCAATTGCTCTTTTTTGTACTGGAATAATATCAACTAAATTAATTCCCATCATTCCTGGAATTAATGATGGATCAAGAAATTCAAAAAGAAAACGATTAATATCTGCTTCTTGAATTGTTCGATCATTTGGTGTAGTTGATGTTGGAGGATAATAACTAAACATTGTAAATAATGTTGTTGCCATTAATTGTGGTAAAATTTGAGCACTTAAGGCCGTTGTTAAATTTGCGTAAAAGTTACTAATCATTCCACTAGCAAAATTTTGCCGGAATGTTCCTCAAAATGTAATTCGATTATTTATAAATCAACGTAATTCTTTAATAATTTGACCATTCAATTCTGTTGCTGGCAAAGTATGAGTTGGATCACCATCTTTACAAATATTATTGCTATCAAAACCATCAAAACAAACATAACTAGCTTTATTCATATTGACAATTAATGCTGCTAAATGTTGTGTGAATCCTTGTGGAATCCGAACTTGCACTCAGTACTTACTATCTAATTCGCTAACATTTTGCCCAGTATAACGAACATAATCACCTTCAACTTTTCCAACTTTTAAATCATAAGTAAAACGATTAGTATTTGGATTATAAAAATTTAATTTAGTAACTGCTTCATCAGTAATACTAGTATAGTAGCCAATCTTCCCAACCATTTTTGCTTGAGTAGTACAGTCGGTTTGATTATGAACAGTATAATCAAATGAAATTGCTTCTGCATTTAATAATGAATCAGTTCCATCTGTTGATGGTGGTAAATTTTTATCATCTTTATAAATCATACAAACATTAGCATCTTGATTAACAATTGCCATTGGGATTCTTTGCAAATTTTGATATGGATTAAAGAAAGCTCAAATATAGAAAAACCCATAAATAAAGGTCATAAAGCAGCCAACAATGGCAATTACTTTATTAAATGGTTTTTCAACAAAAAATGCACGTAATTCAGTTCTTAAAATTTGACTAAATTTTGGTTTAATTTCAACATTATTTTTCTTATTTACCTTGTATTCATCATTTTTCATTTAAAAGCCTCCTAATCGATTCCTTCTCGATTATCGTCATAAATATAATTTGTTTTTAGTTTTATTAATTCCGCATTATATTTTGCAAATTTAAATTTATTTGTAATTTTGTCTTTTTGTTGTTCAACGATTACACGTAATTCGTTTTCTAAATTGCCTATTTCATGATTAATATCCATAATTTTATTATTTATTTTACGAATTTTAATATTATATGATTCATCTTTTGTAATTTTTGATAATTTATAGTTTTTATTTTTTTCTGCATTCAATTCTTCCAATTGTCGTTTTAATTTCATAATGCGTTCTTCTATATGACGATTAACTTGAGTTTTATTTGCTTCTAATTCTTTAATATTATTAGCTAGGAATAATAATTTTTCTTGATAAATTGGAATTAATTTAGCTTCTGGTTTTGTTTCTTTTAAATGATTTAATTGTTCTTTTTCTAAGTTATATTGCACAATTAATTTATTAATTTTTTTATCATGTGGATTATCAAAAACAGTTCGCATTGTATTGCTATTTAATTCGTCAATTTTCTTTTGTAAATATGTTAGTTCTTGTCGTAATGTATAAACTTTTTTTAATTTTAGCTTTGAACTATGTTCATTAACTGTTCTTGATATAAACATATATTGGTCTTTTAATTCCTCATATCGCTCATTTAAAGCAGCAATCCGGACATAATTTGGATTTCTTTTTAACATTTCAATCTCTTTCCGTGCTACTGTAATTTTTTCTCCTAATGCTTCTAATTTTGTTTTTAATTTTTGTGATTTACGAATATCCTTAGCATCATTAGTAATTTCTGCTTTTTGAACTAAAACAACATATTTTTGTTTAATTACTTCAAAACGATTGCGATAAACATCACTTATTGCTTCTAATTTTTTGATTCTAACTATGGATGGGTCTTTATATAAAGAATTAATTTTATCTTCTAAATTTTTTATTTTTTGTTCACGATGTTTTTCATCAATATATTGTTTAATTAATAGTGAATATTCAACACTTAAGTTGTTAATAACACGACGACTTCTAACAAAATCTTTTGTTGCATCAATACTATCCATTGTTTCATAAATTTCTTTTAAACTAAATGTACCAAACATTTCAATCCGGCGATAAATATATGCTGTGCCTAAACCAATTCCTAAGAAAACTACTAAGAAAATCATTAACGCACCAAAACATCCTAAAATTTCGGTATTGTACATACTAATGATTCCCTCATTAGAAGCAATTCCATAGACAATATTGCTCATTCCAAAAATTGTGTATTTAAATGGCACAATGTAACTAATTGCTTGGAAAAAACCATTTTGTAAAATAACTGGGAAACTTCCACCTCCGGCAGTTAGATTAAAGACCGTATAAATAATACATAAGAACCGTCCAACATTATCATCTGGCATTGAATATCATAAAGCCTGGGTTATTGTTGTTAAGACGGTTGCGGTGACTATCATTCACATTAACATATAAACAATTGGTGAACCCAATTTGCCATAACCAACAGCCAATAATCCTAAAAATAATAACAATGTTTGAGCATAAGAAGTAATTAGCATTGTAAATCATTTTGAAAAATAATGTTGATATCATTTTGCATTAGGTGTATAACTTTTTTTACGATAAATAAAAGTTTGGGTAATTGCTCCAATTCATAATGAAATTGAAATGAAATATAATCCTAATCCATATCCATATGTTCCAAATTCATATCCTTGAATATGTCTATCAACACTTGTTGAACGTGACATATTATTTAAAAAGTATTGTGTTACTGATAATAATTTTGTTTTATACTCAGAAAAATAAACACGTTGTTCTCATCTTGGATCATCATTTGGATTTCCTAAATCTGGAAACATAATTTGAAATGCAAATGGTAAAATTTGTTCCATCTTAAGATTAATTGTTATTCCAATATTAATTGAAACAAGCACATCATTTTTAATATGATTAAACATTTTATTTACAGATTCATATAAAACCGGATTTTTTTCTTTTAAATGTTGTAATGCTTTATATAAATTTGATGGTTGTCCTGGTTTAACTCCAGGACAATCAGCCTTTGTTCCATCACAATCGTAATTTTTAATATTTTTTACAACTTCCATAATAAAATTATAAATATTTTTTGGAATAATATAATATTCACCAAAACGAGAACTACCACCACCATTTGAACTCTCACCATGGTCTTGCCGTGATGATAATCAGAACATTGTTTCTGGTGCTAATGTTGTTAAAATACTAGTTGCTAAACTTCCAAAACCAACTTGTAACATACTCATCATATTTCCAATCATAAAACTATGTTCATAAGTTGCTCAAAATTCCATTTTATTACTACTAAAATAATCCATTGTTTTAAAGAAATCATTTTCATCATCATCAGTAAAATTAGGCTCACCAATTTGTGCTAATCCCCGCATTAATTTATATGTATTTAAAGTATAATTAGTTGGGATTTTTAACTGCACTCAATATTTACTATTTGGTGTAAAGTTAGTTTCATCTTCTTTTAAATATTTAATTGTTGGGGTAATATCACCAATTGATGTTGTTAATGCTCTTGAATTTTCGTCATATTTATTATTATTAGTAATAACACTATCAATTAATGAAGCATAACGATAATTAAGTTCATATTTATTAGGGTCAAATGCTTCACTTTGATATCATTTACTAGCTTGGCCATTACATTCTTCTGAATTTTTTGCTTGTAAATAACCAACTTTAACCGCATTATCAATAAACTCTGTTCCACCTTTTGTATTAACATAGGCTACACAAGTGGCATTATCACGATTGACAATTGCCATAGGTACTTTTGAAATATTAGCAACTGGATCTCAAACTCCAGTAATACAAATAATTCCATATAAAAATGACATAAAACAGATTAGTAAAAATCTTAATAAATGTTTTTTATCACGGGCAATTGAATTATACAATTCTGTTTTAAAAATACTTCCAAATGTTGCACGATCATATTTAATGTTATTGATATTTTTCTCAGTTTCAGACTCAACAACTTTGTTTTGGTTTGCATCATCGCCATTCATATTTTCACTAATTTCTTTTTCGTTGTTGTTCATATTCAAATAACCCCTTTATAAAAAATACACTGACTTATAAATGATATCACAAAAAAAGTTATTAATCAATAAAATAAATTAGGTAAAATGATACACGATATAAATATAAAATACAAGAAAATAAATAATTAATTTTAAAATTTATAATTATGAATGAATTTTTATGACAATCAAATTTAATGTTATTTTAAAAACTATTTTTTATATTTTATGTTCAGACAATATAATTTTAATTTGAAAGTTTGCTTATGTTTTCATTTATTCAAGAAGATACGAATTATTGGCAGTAGGCTTAATAATTAATAGGAAAATAATAAAACTTATTTACTTTTTATTTTTTAAAGTTAAATGTTATAAAAAAGTTTGCATTCCTTCCAGTTAAAGAGTGCAAACTTTACCAACTATTTTACTTTTTTATTTTCTCAATTATTTTTTTTATTTGTTCATTACATTTTGAATAAACATCCGATAAACTACGTTTTTCAATCATTGCTTTAATCATTTGTGAAATTAAATCAGCAATTGAAATGATTTCTAACCCATCAAATAATCGGTCTTGATTAATATCAATTGTATTTGTAACAATAACTTTTTTAACTGTCCCATCATTAATAAGTTCTGTTAAACGTTCTTTTGCTGGGGGTGAAAATACCCCATGACATGCTAATAAATAAACTGCTTTTGCCCCATGCTGTTTTAACGCTTTTGCTGCATTACAAATTGTTCCAGCCGTATCAATCATATCATCAACAATAAAACAAATACGGTCTTTAACATCTCCTAAAATAAATTGAACTTCACTAACATTTGGTTTTGGCCGGCGCTTATCAATTACTGCAATATTCCCAGCCAAATTCCCTAAACGATTAGCCACATCTCGTGCCCGTACTAATCCACCATGATCTGGAGAAACAATTGTTACTTCTTCTTTAAGATGATCTTCTTCAATTTTTCGAACAATTGTTCTTACTAATTCTTGTGTTGAACGTAAATCATCAACTGGAACATCAAAAAATCCCATTGATTGTGGTGAATGTAAATCAACAGTCATTACTCTTGTTGCCCCCGCTGTTGTTAACATATTTGCCACTAATTTACATGTAATTGGTTGACGACCGCGTGCTTTTCGGTCTTGACGAGCATATCCAAAATAAGGAATGATCACATTAATGCTTTGTGCACTACCACGTTTTAGAGCATCAATCGCAATTAATAATTCCATTAAATTTTCATTAACTGGTCAAGATGTTGACTGAATAATATAAACATCTTTTCCCCGTACTGAATTCATTGCGCGCACCAAAATTTCACCATCAGCAAAACGAACAGTTTCCATTTCTTGTCTTGTTACACCTAAAATTTTACAAATTTCATCTGCTAATTTTATTCCAGCAGACAGGCCATATATACTAAAACTTTTTTCTTCCATTAGTCCTCCTTTAAACATTTAAGCTCCAATAAAAATTCTAAATTGAATTTCTACTTATTATTATATACATATCCATAATTAATTAAACTAACTTTGTTATAAAAATGCTATAATTAAATGGTGAAGGTGATTAAAATGACACAAACAAATCAAGCAAAAGATATTATTGATAATCTACGACCTTATATCAACCAAGATGGCGGAGATATTGAATTTGTTGAAGTTAAAAATAATATTGTTTATGTTCGTTTAGCAGGAGCATGCGTTGGTTGTGGATTAATTGATTCAACAATTAAAGATGGTGTTGAACAAATTGTTAAACAAGAAATGCCGGATATTATCGCAGTAGAAGTTATTATGTAACTTCTTTTTTGTTTTGTAAATATTTCTTTAAAACATTTTTTTGGTCAAGCTGTTGGTCAACAACCATTCCGACTAATTCGGTAATCTTACTTTCAACTTGGTTTGGATTATAATATTCACCACTAATAAATTTAGCACTAAAGAAAACAACAGCAATTAAAATAAGACAACTAATAGCACAACCTAAATATAAATATAAAATAACTTGTTTTAATGAATCTAAAAATAAATCATTTTTAACAAATGGTAAATTTCAATCTAAATTTAAATTACTAAAAATACCAACTTGATAGTGCGCAAAAACACGAATTAAAAACTGTGCAAGAAATGTTACTAAAGCATTTAATGCTGAAAAGCAACCCGTGACAGGTCGATTTTGAATCCGATAATTCCACATCATTGTCATTGAAAATAAAATTCCAAATAAAGATATCATTGCAAAGCCATTTAATAATTGACAAATTAATAAAACTTCCGGAATTGAAATTATAGTAACAAAAACAAAATATAAAGATCAAATTATTAATGCTAAAATTAATGAATTCTTAATTCCAATTTTTCTAATAAAAAAATAAATAAACATTGCTCCAATAATTTGAGCAAACCACCAAATTTCTTGAACTAAATGTAAATAGTATTCCACCATTATTTTATTGTGATAACGTACTCAAGTTTCTTGTGCTAAAATAATGTTCAAAAAATCACCTTGACTTAATTCTCTTAAAATAGCAATAAAAAATAATAAACTAAGAATAACAATAATTTTTCATCATGAAAATAAACTAAAATGCTTTAAAATTTTCGGAGCAAAAGCACCAATATTAGTTTTAATTTCCGGCATAAAAAAGCAAAAAACAAACGAAAATATTAGTACAATAGTAATTATTCCAAAAATAATATAATGTGAAGTTAATTCACCCTTATTAAAATTTTTAACAAACATCAATACATTAGCACCAACCATATTTGCTATTATGACAATTGGTAAATTTAAAGTTACTGTTGCAAAAGGATTAGTTCGATATAAATAAATCTCATTAAAACTTAAATATCATAATGAATTTGTTGAAACACCAAATCCAAAAACAATCGTACAAAAAATCATAGCACTTCAATTTTGCGGTAAAATAAAAACTAATAAAATTCCTAAAAACATTAAACCATAAGAAATTCAAAACCATAATTTACGACTTCGAAATAATCCTGTAATTCATGAAGCTGGAATAAAAAAAATTGCTGCATACAAAGAAGTACTAACTGCTAATAAAATAGCAATTGAATTAATATTTTTGGCAAAATCAAAAATAATAAAATTATAATTTAAAGTTAGTGAACATGATAATGCTAACCAAAAACAAAAATGCTGAACAATAAAAACTCATTGATAAAAAGATTTTATTCCTTTTTTAACCAAATTAATTATATAACCTAACATAAATAAAATTGTTAAAAAAGGATACAAAAATAAACTGTCTCAATTATTCATAATTCATCCCTAAAGGTTATTAAGTTTTTCAACACGAAGAGTATGACGTCCAGAATCAAAAGTAGTATTTAAAAACATATCAACAATTCAAATTGCATTTTGATTTGCAATAACTCTAGCGCCCAATGCTAAAACATTAGCATTATTATGTTCGCGTGCTAATTTTGCTAGCACTGTTTCATTACACAATGCTGCTCGAATTCCTTTTACTTTATTTGCCGCAATTGAAATTCCAATTCCTGTTCCACAAATTATAATCCCAACACTATTTTTTTCTTTAATTACCCTTTCACCAACAGCTTGGCCAATATCAGGATAATCAACCGCTTCAATACTATCTGTGCCTAAATTAATAATTTCATGTTTTTGTTCAATTAAATGCTTAACAATTGCTTTTTTCATATCAATCCCTGTATGATCATTCCCAATCACAATTTTCATCCTTGTTATTCTCCTTTGCCTACAATTTAACTATAACATATTGCTTTTTTAAATAAAAAATAAAAATTAATTCCTTGTAATAATATCCAATAATTTTTCAGGTCTCATTGGCGTTACTGTTACAATTAATCTTGTGTGTTTTGCAACCACAACATATAAGTTCCCTTTTAAATTATCTAATTTAATATATAAATTTTTTGTTGTTTCAATGCGATCAGAAGAATTATCAATCATTTTAATAATTTTTTCTTTAATAATTCAATCATTTTCATTTGTAAAAGCAGGAATTCGTTCCCGAATTCGTTGCAAACAATGAAAAGAAAACCCTAAACGGTGTTGATAATAATATCCCATTCCTATCCACCTACTTTATATTATTATACATATATATATTAAAAAATAATGATAAAATGTTAAAAAAAGTACTACTTTTCTTTACACTTTTTTATCTATTTGCTATAATTCCTTTGTGTCTTAAAAGTCGAAAGGAGAGCAAAAATGGCTAATATTAAATCACAAATTAAAAGAGTTAAAACAAATTCAAAAGCTAACTTAGCAAATAAATCTTTTAAATCATCAGTAAAAACAGCAATCAAAAAAGCAGAAATCGCTATTAACGCACAAGAAGCAAACGCATCAGAATTAGTTAATACTGCAATTAGTTTAGTTGACAAAGCAGTTACTAAAGGAATTTATCATGCTAATAAAGCTGCTCGTGTTAAAAGCAGATTAATGCTTAAAGCACATTAATTTTAAAATCCTTTTCAACAAAGACAGTAAATATTAAAAGAATAAAAAAATCATAACTAGTTATGATTTTTTTATTTATCTTTTGATTTATTAGAATCATCTTTTTCAAAAACATTATCATCCTTAAATTCATCATCAAATAATGTTGGATCCATTTCATATTTTTGGCCATTCATCATTGCAGTAACGGCTTTTTGATATTCTGTATTGGCACGAATCAATTTATTACGGTCTGTTTTAGGAGCTAAAACTGCTAAAATAATCACCATAATACCAGCAATAATACCAGCAATCATTGAAATAATTGTAAAAATACGTAATACTTGGTAAGTTGTACTATTATAAACTTCACTTACTAAACTATTAATTGTCATAGCTAAATCTGAATCTGGTAATAATAAGTACCCTGTGATTGCTAATTGTGGATCGTTTTGAATTAAAAATCCACCATTAGGTACCGATCTACTATTAAAATATTTTTCAACAGCATTTGGTAATAATACTTGAATTAATGACAATGAAGAATAAAGAAGAATAACAATTGATAATACAACTGGTCAAAACCTAACGACATAATTATCACGTTTAAAACGTTTTTTCCCTAACAATTCATAACCCAAGAAAATTCCCGGTAAGATCGATAAAATTCCTGAGAAGGTTTGTAACCCAGCGGATTGCATTAATAAAAACTTATATCTTGAACCAAAGCTAAATACTTCACTAAAATTATTGTTAGTATTATGTAAAGCACTATCAGCCCCACCACCTATAATCACAGGTAAACCAGTTCCCGGAATTGTATAAATAATTACTTTTGTTTCTAAATGGATATTTAGATAGGAATTTAAAAATCACAATAAAACTAACAAAGCAGAAGCTAAAATAACAAAACCAGCAACAATTTTCTTTAAAATTGGCATATACTTTGGTTTTGAAGTATAGAAATAAAACCGTGGGTCTAAGCGTGGATGAATTGGCATATTTGCCATTTGTTGCATCATTTGTGACATATCAAATTTGTTTGGATTACTAAAGTCTCCTGGCCCGATACCGCCCATTGGAGCCCCTATACCTCCGATTCCTGTTGCCGGTCCTACTTCAGGCTGAGATTCAACTGCCTCATCTTCATTAACTTTATTTAACTTTTCACGAGCATTATCAATTGCTTTTTCATCAGTAAAATCTGCTGTGGCATCAATTAACTCACTAGTGATAATGTTTTCTCTTGTAATATAATTTTTCTCAACAGCAAAATTTGAAACAATATATTGCACAAAAGCAACATATTCTTCATCTAACATATTAAAAGTAGCACCATCAACCTTTTCAATAGTTTCTGATTCATTAGTAATATCAGCCAAAACTTGAGCAAATGAAAGAGTAAATTTATTATCATTTAAATTTGCATTAAATTCTTTTTCTAATGTTAATAAATTACAAATTTGTTGAATTACTAATTTTTTAAAATCTGGGTTAACTATTACTTGTGCCTTAATATTATCATCGTTAAAGATATTATATAATGTATAAACTATATGGGCATATAATTTATTTTCTTTCATTTATTTATGTCCCTCATCTCTCTTTTTGTGATAATTTAATTTATATCAAATAATTTAATTAAATACAAATCACTACTAATTTCTCTTCTTATTATACCTTTTTTTATATTATAATCAATTCAAAATAATTCTTGAATAATATTATTTGCTTTATTAATACTAAAATTATGCATATGTTCTGAAATCTTTTTTACTCGAAAAGGATGAATTTGTAAAATTTCCGCAATTTGTGAAGGTGTTTTCTTTAAAGCAGATAAAACAATAATGTCTCTTGTAAAAATAACACTATTGGTAATTAATGCTAATAAAGCAATACTATTTAAACCTCGTTCTTGTAAATAATGATAATTTATTAAAAAACTATTTAAATCATTTTTTAGTAAATCATCAACTAATTTAAAAATATCCGTATCTAAATATTTTGTCATATTATTTTCAATTAAATCCATCGTAATTTTTGAATTTATCAATAACAATTTTTCTAATTCATTTTTAATAATATATAAATTATTTGGCAAATATTCAACAATCTTAGGAATTAAATTTTGGTTAATAGTTCCATTATTCTTTGTAATATAATCATCAATAAACTTGATTAATTCATTATATGATAAATTTGTTGCCTTTAAAACACTAGTTAATGCTAGCATTTGCTTAGTTATTTTTAAACGATTACTAAGCTTATTTACTGGACAAATAAAAATAATAAAAGTACTCGGATTTGGGGCTGCTAAATATTCCATTAAACTTGTTAAATGGTTTTTATTATCTATTTTTGCCTTAATTTTTTCTTCTGTAAGAAAGTAACTATCATTAACTATTATTACTCGTTTTTCTGAAAACATTGGTATCGTGTTAGCATCATTCAAAATAGATGGTAGTGAGTCTTCTAAATAATTATATTCTTGTAAATCATACTCATTATCAGGATTAATTTTTTTTAAAATTTTATTTTTTTGCATTTTAATTAAAAAAGCATCTTCTCCATATATTAAAAACATCTTTTAAAACTCCTTTAAAATGTTCTAAAACCTATGATAAAGTAATATTATCATAAAAGTAAAAAATAAATTGGTGATTTAAAATAATTTAATTGCTGCTGAGGCTGACATAATATTAAATTGAAGATTCTGTTTACCATTTGTAAAATAAATTTGGCATCTAATAGTTTTTAAATTTTCAATAACTATTGGTGCTGGATAATTTTGGCGTTTTGTCTTTTCACCAGAAATAAAACAAACTTTTGGCATTATTTTCTGCAAAAATACTAAACTTGAACTAGTCTCTGAACCATGATGTGGCACTTGTAACAAAGTGATTGGATATAATTGTTCTTTTAATAAATTTATCTCAATTTTTTTACTAATATCACCTGTTAATAAAATTTGGTATTGATTTATTTTAACCAAAAGCACTAAACTATTATTGTTTTCATCCTCATCATTAATTGTTTTATGCAAAACAGTAAATTTTAATCCTCCAAATTGAAATGTTCTAAACTTTGTATTATTTTGAATCACTTGTTTAACATTAAAATATTTTTTTACAATTGGTAAATTATTATTATGATCATCATGGTGATGAGAAATAAAAATAGCATTAATTCAATTAATACCTGCTCATTTTAAATAATTACTAACTAATTGTTTTGAACGACCATATCCCACACCAACATCATATAAAACTGTTTTTCAAGCTCGCTTGTCGTGAAAAACAATTGTTTGACCATTACCAACATTTAACATTGTCATTGAATAATGAATACTAGTAAAATATGGTTGTAAACCATAGCAAATTATTGACAGAATGCAAAATATTCTAAATATCTTATTTACAAATTCACTCTTATTCATTATTCCTCATAAAAGAATATAATATAACAAAAGATATCATACAGGGACATAACCAACATTCCAAATTAAATTAATTTTATTTAAAATCACCATATAATTGATTAAAAATAAATAAAAATATTGATAAATAAAATAGCACGGTGGAATAAAAACAATTATTAAAGAAAACAAATAAATTAATGATAAAATTGGAAGCAATAGCAAATTAAATAAAATACTAGAAAAATTTAATTGATAACTAAAATATAACATTCATCCAAGTAAAAAAATAAACGCCATTAAATTATAGTATAGTAATTTCTGTCAAAAATAATAATGTTTTGTTTTTGAATTTAAGTTTAAAAATAGTCATGTTATTGTGAAACTATATCAAAACCCACTTCCTAAAAAACTGTATGGAAAAAATAATAATATTAATAAAATACTTAAATTTCATTTTGATTTTGCTGTTAATTTATAATTTCAAAAATGAGCATTAAATAGTGATAACGATAACAAGATAATTGCTTTCACACTAGCAAAAGAAAAATTTAACAAATATAAATAAAAAAATAAGAATAAGTAAATTATATAATAATAACCTTTTCTTCGCATTATTCGTTTAAAAATTTTGCTTAAAATATAAAACAAAATATTAAGATGATAGCCTGAAACAATTAATAAATGAATAACACCCAATTGAATAAAATAATCATATAAAACAAGCGTTGTATTTGCTTTTTGACCAAACAAAAATAAAGCAAGCGTATCTTTTGTTAGGTCATCATAACTATTAAAAAACTTTGTTATTTTAGCAAGAACCGTATTTCCAGGTTTAACAGCAATTACTTTCGTTATATTAAATTGATAAAAAATGTTATTAGCATTTAAAAACGATTGCATATTTAATTCATACACATTAGATGCTGATTTAATGTTAGAATAATAACCTTGTAAACAAATTTGATCATGTAAATTAAAATTAATAGTTGTTTTTAAAAAATATTGTTTTCAACCAACACTCAAATAATAATAACCATTCCCGTGCTTTTGAATTCTACCATAAACAATGTTGTTCTCTTGCAAACTTGGTTGTTGCAAATAATAATGACATAACGCTGAAATAATGATTACAAAAATTAATAATCCTAAATAAATTTTTTGTTGTTGTCAAATCAAAATAAAACCTAAACCTAAAATAACTAAAATTGACCAATAACTATTAATTAATAATAAATAATTAAATCCAATAATACCACCCACCAATAAAAATTGTTCTTGTTTTAAAAATTTTAATTTAGATTTTAAATTAAAAAACACAAAATAACCTTATAATATTAAAATATTTCACATAAATTCCTGTTAAATATTGTTGTAATTTATTTACTATTATTTTTGCATCAGCAATTTTTAATTGTAAAATATTTATGATTTGAGACTGTAAAAATTGCGGAATTAAAACCTGATTTAAAAGTTGTTTGTTAATTAAATGGCGCTGATATCATTTAATATATTTTGGGTTTGGAATTAAGCCAATACTTGTCATTTGTCGATATTTTTTTTGTAACGTATTTTTATTAATTGGCATATAGTTTTGGAACTTAAAATTAAATTTTAATAAAATTTCTTCAATTGAAATGCCAAGCATTTGTTCAGTTATTTGAAGTGGAGTTGGAATAATATTTTTGTTAAGTAATGGCAAATTATATTTATTAGTAAAAACAATTTGATAAATATTATTATGAAAATCTGTTGTAGTTTTATTTTTTTGATAATTATTATCACGAAAAGAAAATAAGAAATAAATTAAAGTAACTAATACTCCAAATAAAATTGTAAACATAAAATACCCCTGCTTTTTAATTGTTCTCCCCTACTTTCAAATTACTATATAATCATATTATTTTTATTTTCCTTTTGTTAATTAAAATTTAATGTTAAAAATAAAAAAATAGAAGTTAATGCCTCCTATTTTTTATTTTCAAAATAATTATTAGTTTTTTCCAGCAATTAAAATATTATATTTATTTAATACATAACTATCTAAATCAGTTATCTCAAATGGACCATCTGCCATTTCTGGTTGAGCAACATACATTCCCTTCTTATTAAGTTTTGCCACAGGAACATAATCACGCTGATAATTAACCATTGCACCAGATTCTGGATCATGACCATTACTATAATAATTATAATTATTTTCATAGTCCATTACTTGTTGATACGGTGAAGTATAATTTGCTTCTTCTGTTAATGCGGATGAATTTTGAATAATAAAATTCATAAATTTATAAGCTAAGTCTCGATTTCTAGCATTTTTTGATAAAACCATGTTATCACTTCAAATGTTAGTTCCTTCAATTGTTTCTGGTGTTCACGCCTTTGTTGCTCGTGGGCGGGTAATAATTAATTTTGTTCCACTAGCTTTTTGATGACTTTTAGCAAATAATGTATCAGCATAAATTGCATCGCCATTATACATAAAAGCAAAATCAAAATGTCCATCACCAACGGCGTTTATTAACTCATCATTCATTAAGGCAACATTATTATGTTTTAATAATGTTGCTAATTCGTTGTAACCATGATCAACCTCCATTTGCGTTGTTGGCACTGGTTTGAAATAATTCTTTTCACTAGTTAACATAAATAAATTTCGTGGATCATTATTAATTAAAACTCGTTTATTTGCTGCTGCTGCTTGTCATAAAATATCTCATGAAATTCCGTTTGATATAACATTATTATTTTTAACATCATTAAGTTTAATTTGGTCACGATTTGCACTAGATGCTCACTTTTCACGTTGATAACCAAATTTACCTTGAGCTGTTGTTGGTAAATTTTGATTTGCTTTAGCAAAGATATCATTTAAAAAATTTAAGTTACTTTCTGTTGGATTAATCACCAGTGATACTTCCCCTCAAAAATAAGGTAAACTATAATTGACAATTGTTTTTTGAGTAACTTCACTCTCTCCACTTTGAAGAATAACTTTTTTCAATTTATTTTTATTTAAAACATTTAATAATCCATTAACTAATGATGCCGCATAATTTTTATCAAAACATTTTGATGTTGTTGGATCCAAAGTAGAAGGAACAATACAATTTTGATAAAATTCTGGATTTGTTTTTTGTACTGTTGCTATATCAACATTTAAATCATTAAAATATTCATTTCCCATTGTTCGTTCTGTAACATCTTGTCCATGATAATTTGGGTTAGGTTTAATAATGTTAAAATTCTTATCAACATCATTTAATTTTTGATAATCAATTTCTTCTAAGCGGCCTTCTTGTGCTAACTTATTCACCATATAATCACTTGGAACCATTACATCATAATGTGTCGTATATAATTTGTTATATAATGTTTCATTACTATCATAAACACTATATTTAATTTTTACATTATATTTTTTTTCAAAATCACGGATTAAATCGGAAGTAATATATTCACCTCAATTTGCCACTGCTAAATCATAAATATTATTTTTAATATAAACTGCTGTTAGTAACACAATTGAACCAACTGAAATTGTTGCTAGTGACAATGGCTTTCAACTTTTTGCCAATCAACGGAATTTTTTCCGTGATATTTTGTTAATATTTTCTTTAGTTTCTTGCCGCTCAATAAAAGTTTGTTTTTTATTCTTAATTCATAAAACACTTTTATCGTATTTTTTTTCTAGTCTAACAATTTTTCAACGTAATTGTTCTTTTTGTTTTTCATTATTAATTTTTTTATTATTTAATTGATGATAAAGTAAAGCTAATTTTTTTTCATAACGCATAATATCTTTATCTTTATAAGTTCCTTTTAGCATTTCTCGACGAAATTTATTATAATTAATTTTATAAACATTTCACCCATTTCATCCAATAATAACAACTCCAATAATTGCAATACAAATTGTTCCAAAAGCATTAATAAAAGGCTTAATTCGTTTCATTGTATAAATAAAAGTTGCAACATTGACATCATCACCACCAGTAAAATAGGAAATAATAAAGTCATCAAAACTCATTGCAAAGGCAATTGCTGCAGCTGCAATAATTGCTGGTTTTAAAATTGGTAAAATAATTTTTCGTAAAGTTTGAGATGGTTTTGCACCTAAATCTAATGAAGCCTCAATTAATTTTGGATCAACTTTCCGTAAGCGTGGTAATACTGTAATAATTACATATGGTACATCAAATGAAATATGTGCTAAAACTAATGTTAACATTCCAAAGTTTGCTCCTAAGGCAATAAATAACATCATTAACGAAACAGCCGTAATAATATCAGCATTAATTAACGGAATATTAGTAATTGATAATGTCATTTTTTGTGTAACTCGGCGTGCTCGACTTAATCCAATTGCAGCTAAAGTTCCAATAATAACTGAAACAACAGTTGCAATTATCGCTGTAAAGACTGAAACAATAATACTTTGTAAAAAAGGTTGTTCATTAGCAAGTTGTTTATACCAACGATCGGAAAAACCATTAAAAATGCTCATACTTTCACCACTATTAAATGAAAATAAAATTAAAATCATAATCGGAATATAAATGAATAACATAATTAATGCCATATAAGATGATTTAAAAAACTTTTTCATTGCGACGCCCCTTTCTTGTTTCAAAATATTTTGATAATGCATTTGATAACACAATAATTAAAAAAACAATAAGGGCTAAGACAACTGATATTGCTGCGCCAATTCCAAAGTTTTCTCCTTTAAAGAAATATGCTTCAATCACATCAACAATTAAATTAATTCGACCATTCCCCATAAATTTAACAATAATTAAAGAAGTTGCTGCTTGAACTAATAATAATGTTCCACCTGCAATAATTCCTGGGATTGATTGACGAAAAATAACTTTTCAAAATGTTTTAAAACCGTTTGCTCCCAAATCTTTTGAAGCTTCAATTAATGATGTATCAATTTTATCTAAACTATTATAAATTGGTAAAATTACAAATGGTAAAAATGCATAAACCATTCCGATAACAACCGAAATTGGTGTTCCAAGTAAACTTGGAGCAATAATATTAAACAGTGTTTGTAATCCAATAATTTTTAGTAACATATTAATTCAAATTGGTAAGGTTACTAAAATTCAAATATTTTTTGACAATAGTTTTGATTTACAAAACGCCATCACATAAGCAACTGGATACGCAATCACAATTGCAATTAAGGCCGCAATTAATGAATATCCTAAAGCTAAGAAAAGTGCAATCACAAATTTTTGCTCTGAAAAAAAAGTTACAAAATTTTTAAAATTAATTTCAAAAACTAAACTATTTCCCGTTGGTTGAATAAATGAATATAATAAAATAATTAATAATGGTACAACAATTAACAAAATCATAATGATAAGATATGGCCATAAAATTGGATTAAATCCTCTTTTAAACCATTTGTTTTGTTTCGCATGATAAGAAATGTTTAAATATTTTGTTCGACATCAAGCAGCAAAATGTTGACTAATTGATTTAACCTTACTACCTTGTTTTTTAAATCATCCTTTACCCTTTTTTGGTGGTTTACTTTTGTTTTCCATCATTCTTGCTCCTTAATCATCAATCTCTTTCCACATAACATGAATATCTTCAACATTTCACGAAATATCAACTTGGTCACCTTCTTCAACTCTATCTGTTGAATGAATTAAATATTTTCGTTCTTTACATTTAACAATAATTTCCCAATGAACTCCTTTAAAATTAACTCTTTTAACTGTTCCTGTAAAGAATCCTTTTCCCACTGGAACAATATCAATATCTTCAGGGCGAATAATAATATCAATTTGATTTTCATTTTCACCAAATCCACGGTCAACACAAACAATTTTTTTGCCATCAATTGTTACTAAATTATCTTTAATAAAAATTGCATTTGAAATAATATTTGAGTCACCAATAAATTGTGCTGTTCATAAATTTTCTGGTTCATTATAAATTTCCGCTGGTGTACCAACTTGTTGAATTGCTCCATCATTCATTACAATAATACGATCAGACAATGTTAATGCTTCTTCTTGGTCATGTGTTACTAAAATAAAAGTAATTCCAATTTCTCCTTGCAAAGCTTTTAATTCTGCTTGCATTTTTTTTCGTAATTTAACATCTAATGCAGCCATTGGTTCATCTAATAATAAAACCTTTGGCTTATTAATTAATGCTCGTGCTAATGCAACACGTTGGCGTTGCCCTCCCGATAATTGTTCAACTGATTTATCTTCAAAGCCTTCTAATCCTACTAATTGTAAAAATTTCTTTACTTCAGTTTCAATAACATCATATTTATTGCGCTTAACTTTTAATCCATAAGCAATATTATCAAAAACAGTTAAATGCGGAAATAAGGCATAATTTTGAAAAACAGTATTAACTTCTCGTTTATGAACGGGTGTTTTTAAATAGTCTTTCCCTAAAAATAATAATTCCCCACTATTAGGTTGTTCAAATCCAGCAATAATTCTTAATGTTGTTGTTTTCCCACATCCTGATGGTCCTAGTAATGTGACAAATTCTCCTTCTTTAATGTTTAAGTTAATTCCTTTCAAAACCACTTTCCCATCATATTGTTTTGAAATGTTTCGTAACTCTAAAATATTTGTTTCCAATGCTCCTGCTCCTTTTCTAATCTTTTAAAATATTGGTGGTGTTGATATTCATAATACTTCAACAATTTCATTTGTTTCGTTTTTTAAATAGTGTTGATTATTACCATATAAATAAAAACTATCACGAGTATGTGCTTTTTGTACTTTTTGTCCAGAATAAACTAACACTGTCCCTTTTAAAACATAACCAAAAATCTGACCCTCAAATGGTAATATGCGTTCTGATTCTCCTTGTGGTTTAATTTGAATTAAAATTGGTTCTAATTCATTTACTTGTGCATTAGGAACTAATCATTCAATCCGATAATTATTTTGTTCAACTTTATAATGTTCTTCTGCTGCATAAACGAATTTTCTATTTTTTTCTTGTTTAAAAAAATCTGCTAAGTTGGTGCCTAAAACTTCTAAAATACTTTCTAGTGTTTCAATACTCGGAGAAGAAATATCGCGTTCAAGTTGACTAATAAATCCTTTCGTTAATTCACAACGATTTGCTAATTCTTCAATTGTTAAATTATTTTTTTGACGTAATAGTTTAATTTTTTCTCCTAGTAGCATAGACACCCCTCCTTTAGTAATTTTGTTTAGTTATACTAAACTTTTTGTTTTTAAATTACGACCACATTAATTATAAAAAAAACAAAAAAAATATCAATAGTTTTGATGATATTTTTTATTTTTTAAAATATTTATTAATTGCTTTTGCTACTCCTGAGCGACGATAATGGGCAGTTGTATCATCAGAAATAGTTTTAATATCCGCTTTGGCATTCCCCATTGCAATTCCAACACCAGCTCATTTTAACATTTCATAATCATTTGAACCATCCCCCATTGCAATAATTTCTGCTGGTTGAATATTATATATTTTAGCAAGATATTCTAAAGCATCTTTTTTGTCACTACCTTTTGGACTAATTTCTAAATTTAAACTTTGGTTTGGTAAATATGACCAATCAAAAATATTAAATTCATATTTTACTAAAAGTTTTGCTTTAAATTTTAACACATTCTCTTTTTTACCACTAACAACAAACTTGTAAGCTTGATCATACAAAGCAGTAGGTTCACCCACTAATATTCTTTTTCGTTTTGTGTGAAAACTCATTCATTTAATCATCAAACTATGCTTAGTATTAACATAAGCTAAATGCTCATTTTTAACTGAATATGCTCATAATTGAATTTTACATTCATTAGCAAGATAAAAAACATTAATTAATTCATCATTAGAAAAAACATTTTGTTGAATAATCTTTTCTTTCGCAAAATCATAAATTACTCCACCATTAAAAGCAATTACTGGCATTTTATTTTCAATAATGCCTAATTTTTTTGCTACTTTTCTAATGGCACCAATACTACGGCCAGTTGCAATAATTACTTTAATTCCATTTGCCAATGCTCACTTAATGGCTGTAACATTTTGCTTTGAAATTCGATTTCTCCTTGCTGTTGTACCATCCAAATCAAGAGCAATTAACTTATACTTCATTAGTTTTTCTCCTCTTATTCTTTATGTTAATTATATCTAAAAATTAAACAACTGGTAAATATTTTATTAAACTTTGAACTTTATCTAATTTTTCTCATGGTAG
Organism: Spiroplasma melliferum KC3; assembly: GCF_000236085.2. Taxonomy (NCBI): domain Bacteria; kingdom Bacillati; phylum Mycoplasmatota; class Mollicutes; order Entomoplasmatales; family Spiroplasmataceae; genus Spiroplasma; species Spiroplasma melliferum. Next base: position 50,690 of record NZ_AGBZ02000003.1, read on the forward strand.
TTCAGTATGGTAACGACCAAAATGTCCATAAGTTGCAGTTTGTTGATAAATTGGTTTTTGTAAATCTAATGTTTCAATCATTGCTTGGGGACGAAAATCAAAATTTTCTTTAATTGCCTGCAAAATAATATCATTTGTTACAAAATTAGTTCCAAATGTTTCAACAAAAATTGAAATTGGTTCAGCCACACCAATTGCATAAGATAATTGAATCTCACATCGTTCAGTTAGTCCTGCTGCAACAATATTTTTTGCGACATAACGCGCCATATATGCTGCTGAACGATCAACTTTTGTTCCATCTTTCCCCGAAAAAGCACCACCACCATGACGAGCATATCCACCATATGTATCAACAATAATTTTTCGTCCTGTTAATCCAGCATCACCTTTTGGCCCACCAATTACAAATCGACCAGTTGGATTAATTAAAACTTTAAAATCTAAATTCATTTTAAATTCTTGCACAACTGGTTCCATAATTTCTGTAATAACAAAATGCTTAAATTTAGCTTCATCAATATCTTCATCATGTTGAATTGACATTAAGATTGTATCAATATAAATATGTTTAACATTAGTTAAATCTAATGTTACTTGTGATTTCATATCTGGTCGTGCCCCAATAAACATTCCTTTTTTGCGTAGCATACTTGCTCTCTTTACTAAGGCATGAGCAATTGAAATTGCTAACGGCATATAATTATCTGATTCATTTGTTGCATAACCAAACATAATTCCTTGATCACCAGCTCCGGCTTTATCAACACCAATAGAAATATCTGGTGATTGTGTTTTAACTAGTATTTCAACTTCACAATTTTGTCAATCAATTCCTCATTCTGCATTATTATACCCAATTTCTTTTAACACTTTCCGTGCTACATTGGCATAATCAACCTTTGCTTTTGTCGTAATTTCACCACCAATAATAACCCGATTAGTTGTAATAAAACATTCACATGCCACTCGTGATAAGGGGTCTTCTTTTAAACATGCATCTAAAACAGCATCTGAAATTTGATCACAAATCTTATCCGGATGTCCTTCTGATACTGATTCTGATGTAAATAAAATTCGTTCTTTTCCCATCTTTTCTTCTCCTTAATCATAAATAAAACCACATCAGAATAATGTGGCATTAATAACAATATGTTTACATATAAATTAATAGTTAAGTTCTATTCAATAACTAATAAATCTTATTGGTAGCATATCATTTTGCCCTGCTAAAAGCACCTTCTAGTTAAATATAGGGTTGCTAGTGGATCATTGTTTAGCGTACTAACCACTTCTGAATAAGTTTTATGTTGTTACTTGACAACAAATATATTATAACTTAAAAATTAGTTAATTTTAATTTAAATTAATTATTTCAGTAAAAATTTCAGCACTAATAGTTTGATTAGTAAATAAATAATGTTTTGCTGTCTCAATTTTTTTTATTTTAACCAGTGGATTAGTAATTAAAACTACTTGTTTTGCATTATAAAATTTGTCAGCCTCTGCTTGCAATATTAAAGTCTTTACTTTGAGATTATTAATTTGTTTTACTATCTTTTTATTAAGATAATTGAATTGTAAAATTTGATTTAAAAAATAAGTTTGTTCTTTTTCCATCTTTAAAGTACTATAGGCTTAATTTTGACTTAAAAGTTGATAATCAATATGAATTTTAAGAATTTTGTTTAAATTAAATAAAAATCCAAATCCAATCCCAATTTTACTAAGTATTGAAAATCTTATTCCATTTGAATTTGTAATTGGATTAACAAAAATAACCTTTTCAATTAATGGTTTTTGTTCTAATAATAAATTAATTAAACCACATGAAAATCCTTCTAATAATAAAACAATTCTTTGTTGTTCATATTTATTTTTTAAAGCTGTAATTACATCAATAATATCATTAACTAAAATTCCAACATTTTTAATCCTAGTTGGTACATTATCCCCAATATTTCGTTGATTAAAAGCAATTACTGAAACTTTATGCTTAGCTCATATCGCATTATTAATTAAACCAGCAAAATTTTCCTTACTACCATATAAATCATGAACTGCTAAAATAATATCCTGACCAGTTTTATCAATTGTTCCTAATGTTGATAATTCATATTGATCAGAAGTAATAAAGTGTCTATTTTCAATATATTCGGGCAATTGAATTTCTCCTCGTTTTGTTTTCTTATTTAAAAGACGATAACAACGTAGAAAAAAAATAACAACACAAAAAAATTCCTAGAATAATACAAATAACAATAATGATTACATTCGTTTTAATTAAACTAGTCATTTAAGTTGCTCCTTTATCTATGCTAAAAAATCAGTTTCATTTTCTGGACGAATTAAAATTCGTTCAATTTTCACTGCTTGATTGGTTTTATCATCTACTTGTAATCATACTGCTGAAAAAATTAATTTATCATTTTCAGTTGCTGGTTCAAAACGCACTGGTAAACCAGTTTTTTCTTTAATAATAATTTCCTCTGGATTTGCTCCAATAATTGAATTATAACTACCACACATCCCAACATCAGTGATATATGCTGTTCCTTTTGGCAATATTCGATTATCTGCCGTTTGAACATGGGTGTGTGTTCCAAAAAAACCAGTAATAATACCATCATAGTTCCAAGCAAAAGCTAATTTTTCTGCACTAGCTTCCGCATGAAAATCAACAAAATGAAGATCACTATTATCATTATTAATAATCTCTTCAAAAATTGTATAAGGATTATCAACTGGGTCCATAAAACTACGCCCCATTAAATTAGTAACACGAATTTTTTTATTATTAATCTTAACAACAACTGTTCCTTTTCCTGGCGTAAACGAGTTCATATTTGCTGGTTTTAATAAATCATTTACTTCTTCAATATAATTTAAAACTTCTGGATTACGAAAAATATGATTCCCGGAAGTAATAATATTAATCCCCAATTCTTTTAATTCATTATAATGATGCTTGGATAACGATTTCCCATGGGTAGTATTTTCACCATTTGCAATAATTAAATCAATCTTATATTTTTTTATTATTTGTGGCAAATATTTATTAATAGCTATTCGTCCGGCTTGTGCATAAATATCACCAATCATTACAATATTCATTTTAGTTTCTCCTTAATCACTATCAATTTTTTTTAATTTTTTTATTAATCCAGCACATTCCTTAATATTTTCAAATTCTTGATAAAGAATATCTCGCTGATGCTGCTTATATCCTAATTGTAAGTTATTTTCAAATTTATGCAAAGCATTTGTAATTTTTATCAATGAATCATATACAGCATTACGAGAAACATTTTTTAAACCAGCAATTTCACTTAAGGAATAATCATCAAAAAAATATAACTCAAAATATTCTTTTTGCTTTGTTGTTAATAATTCCCGATATAATTCATATAAAAGAATTAACTCATTTGATTTTTCCAAATCTTTCATTATTCTGTTTCCACTTCATTCTTGTTAAATAAATCTTTCATCAAATTATAAATATATTGTTCAATATCAAATTCTTGTAAATCAGCTGGTTGCTCACCTAAACCAATTAATTTAACAGGAATATTTAATTGGTCTTTAATTGCTAAAACAACGCCCCCTTTAGCCGTACCATCCATTTTTGTTAAAACAATACCGCTAACATCGGTTACCTCTGAAAAGTTCTTTGCTTGTGAAATACCATTTTGACCAGTAACCCCGTCAATTACTAATAATGTTTCATGTGGAGCATCAGGAATTTCTCGCTTAATAATACGATTAATTTTATTTAATTCATTCATTAAATTAACTTTATTTTGTAAACGCCCAGCTGTATCAATGATAATAATATCAACTTGTTCTTTTTTTCCTTTAACTAATCCATCATAAATAACACTAGCTGGATCTTGGCCTTCTTTTAATGGTTTAACAATATTGACATGCAAACGTTCTGCTCATTGGTTTAACTGTTCAACAGCCCCTGCCCGAAAAGTATCACCAGCAACTAATAGGACACTTTTCTTTTGGTCAAGAAATTGTTTTGCTAATTTAGCAATAGTTGTTGTCTTACCTGCACCGTTAACACCAACCATTAAAATAACATTTAATCGTTGGTCTTTGATATTTAATTTATTTTGTTTACTTTTTGGATCATTATATAAATCCATAATTACTTCAACTAAATAATCATTTGTATCTTCAATACTTCAACCTTTTCGCACTTTTTTTCGAATTTGATTAGTAATTTGTAAAACCATATTCATTCCCATATCACTTGCAATTAAAATTTCTTCTAATTCTTCTAAGTATTGATCATCATATTCTTTATACTTATGTGCTAATTTTTTAATATCATTAGAAAAAGTTAAGCGCGTTTTGCGTAGCGCCTTTTCTAATTTAATTTGTTTCTTTTCTTCACGTTTTGCTTTTAATTTTTGAAAAAAACCCATTTCTTTCCTTCACCCTATTCTATTCCTTGTTATAATTTGACAACAACTTTAAAAATATCTGTTTCCATAAAAGTTTCATATGCTTTTAACACTTCATTTTTATTAAAAGTTTTTGATACTAAATACTTTGGAATAATTTCTTTATTTTCAATTTTTAATACAAGTTCTTTTAAAGTATAACAATTTAAAATTCCGGTATGAATAGTAATATTTTGATTTCATAATTGTTGTAAGTTAAATACAACTGGTTTTTTGAAAACACCAATTGTAATAATTGTACCATTAAAATTAATCATTTGTTGTGCCTGCTCAAAAGTACCTCGGTCATTACCTACACATTCAATTACTAAATCATATTTAATATCAAAAGTAGTTAAAGTACTATCATAAATTTTATGTGCCCCCATTTTTTTAAAATAATTTAATTTTTGATTATGATGACCATAAATATCAATTTTTTTATTATATTTATTTAACAACAATAAAATGCCTAAACCAATTGGCCCATCACCAATAATTGCAACATTATTAATTTGTTTTAAATCAATTTTTTTAATAACATTTTCATATCCTGTTGGTAACACATCGCTTAACATTAATGCATCAGTTAAATTCATTGTTTTTGGAATTTTAATAACACTATTCTCCCCATAAGGGACACGAACATATTCAGCATGCGTTCCATTGATTTTAGTTCCCAAAATAAAACCACCATTTGTACAATTAGCAAATGCTTTTTGTTCACATCATTGGCAAATATTACAGTGAGTAACACATCCAATCGCAACACGGTCGCCGATTTTAAGTTTTGTAACATCATCTCCAATTGCTGTCACAATTCCAACTCCTTCGTGTCCCATAATTGTGTTAGGAACAACACTATTATCATACCCTAAATATGGGCGATAATCCGCATGTGAAAAAGTAAACCCCTCAATTTTTACAATAATATCTGTTGCTTTTTTAATAATTGGCTCGTTAGTTTCGGTTCATTCAATCTTCTTTTTTCCTTGAAAAATTAATGCTTGCATTTTCTTCCACTTCACTTTCTACTTATGATTATACCGAAATAATAATGATGTTAAACAAAAAAAGAACAAGACCAAATAACTTTAAACTAATTATTTTTATCCTATTCTTCAACTTGCAATGTACCTCGTTCAAGTTCCACCGCAACATTAGGTTCAACTAAATCTGTAAATAAACGTTGACGAGGTGTTCTTAAATTAAAATATTGACGTGAATTTTTTCGAATTAGTTCTTGATTTTCATCAGTTAAATTCATAAAAACCCAGGCATCAGTACAAACTGGTAAATTATTAAACATAATAACTTCTGCCGCATATGTTTCTGCTAATTGCACACTATCTTTAATTTCTTCATCAAATGGAACAATAAAACTATCCTCTAAATCATTAATTTTTTCAATTGATGGATCATTAGCAATTCCAATTCCAATTCTAACTTCACGAACAACTTGGTATTTTTCATATAATGTATAATTAATAATTTTAACAGTTGTATTAATATAATTAGCAATTTCAATTAAATAATTTAAATCCCCATCATCTTCATATAATGCTAAATAAATATTTTCATGGCGATGAATTCCAATAACATTTTCACCCATTTTTAACGAACTTAAAATAGTTTCTTCTAAACTATTTATAATTCATTGATAAGTATTCTTATCATATGCTTTTTTAATTTCTTTTTCATTAATAAAACGAACAACAACGGAAGAAACAGATTGATTTTTATCTTCTTTTAAATAAAAAGGTGGTAATTGTAAATTTGATAACGCCACACGATTACGATATTCATCAAGTCTATTTTTACTATAAACATATTCTTTTAATATTTCAATCGTTTGTTGCGGTTCTCACTTCATATTTGTTTACCCCTTATTATCAATTAATTAAGTTAATTATATCATAAAAAGCCTTAAAATAAAGGCGATTATGATGTTGAACCTTATTAATTTAAAATTTATATCATATTTTAAGAATTAATACTTCCGGCGTAAACGCTCATTATCCCGTTGTTTAATTGTTTCACGTTTATCATAATTCTTTTTCCCACGAACTAAAGCAATTTCTAATTTAGCATAATTATTTTTAAGATATAACTTTAACGGTACTAACGTTAAACGTTCTAATTTAATTCGTTGCAAAATTTTCTTAATTTCTTTTTTATGTAAAAGCAATTTTCTAGTACGGTCAGCATCTGGCACGTATGCTGTTGAAAATTTATATTGAGCAATTATCATATTAATAACAAACGCCTCATTTTTACGAATAATAACAAACGCCTCATTAATTGATACATCATTATTCCGAATTGACTTAATCTCACTGCCTGTCAAAACAATGCCAGCTTCATAGGTTTCAATAATTTCATAATTATACCGTGCTTTTTTATTAACTGTAATTGTCAACATTAATATCAACTCCTTAATCAACTAGTTCAAAATCAATTTGTCGTAGTTTTTTACTTGCTTTCTTTACTCTAATTCGTACTTTTTTTCCTAAAAAATATTCTTTCCGTTTTCGTTCTCCAATTAATTTTAAACTTTTTTCATCAAAAACGTAATAGTCATTTTTTAAATCAGTAATATGAACCAATCCTTCAATTGTATTTGGTAATTCAACAAAAATTCCAAACGAAGTAACCCCTGCAATAATACCATTATATTCATATCCAATTTTATCTTCCATATATTCGGCTTCTTTCATTTTATCAACTTCTCGTTCACATTCCATTGCCCGTAATTCTGCAAGGGATGACTGTTGACTAGCATGACTAACAAAAGCTCGCGTTTGTTCTAAATCAGTAATTTTAACTTTTCCTTGAAATAAATACTCTTTTAATAAACGATGAACAACTAAATCGGGATAGCGCCGAATTGGCGAAGTAAAGTGCGTATAACATCAAGATGCCAAACCAAAATGACCATCATTAATAGCACTATACTTAGCTTTTTCCATACTTCGTAACACTAACGCTGAAATAACTTTAAAATTTTCCTTATCCTTTAACTTATTTAAAATTTGCTGTAAATCTTTAGAATGAATATTTTCTAACTTACCTTTAATATTTAAACCTAAATAAGATAATTGGGTATACAAGTCAAACAATTTTTTTGGCTTTGGCTTATCATGGACTCGATAAACAAATGGTAAATCCATTCAATAAATTGTTTCTGCTACTGTTTCATTAGCACGAATCATAAAACTCTCAATTAATTTTTCCGCGTCAGCACGTTCTCGTACAACAATGTCTTTAATCTTACCATTTTTATCAACAATAAACTTTGGTTCATCTAAATCAAAATCAACAACCCCATCATGTTCTTTTTTTCAAACTAAAATTTGATATAACTGTTGCGCTAAAAACAACATCTGAGCAATTTCGGCTGAAATATGATTTTTTTCCTGGCAAAATAATTTATTAACCTCATCATAAGTTAATCGCGCTTTTGAAATAATCACGGCTTCATAAATACTAGAATTAACAACATGTCCCTGCTGATCAATTTCCATTTCACAAATTAATGTTAATCGTGGCTCAAAAGGATTTAAGGAACAAATCCCATTACTTAATTTTTCTGGTAACATTGGGACAACCCGATCAATTAAATAAACTGAACACCCTCGTTCAAAAGCTTCTTTATCAAGATAACTATTATGTGGAACATAATGCGCAACATCAGCAATTGAAACTAATAATAAATAATTACCATTTTGATTTTTTTTAACTAAAATAGCATCATCAAAATCTTTTGAATCATTACCATCAATTGTAACAAACATTTCTGTTTGTAAATCACGGCGTGATTTATTTGCCAACATCGTTGCAACATCAACATTTTGGTTAATTTGGTTCGCCTCAGTTAATGCCTCTTCATTAAATTTAGTACGAATATTAAATTCATGTAAAATAGCTAAAACATCAACACCGACTTGATTAGTATTACCAATAATCTCAATGATTTTAACTTGCATTAAATTGTTTTTACTATTAATACTTGTAATAATTCCCTTGACAATTGTATTTTCAATTGCCTCAGCCAAATTAATGATTTCAGCACGATATTGGGTTAATTTATTATTTAAAATTTCTAAATATTTCTGTTGATGACGATTCTTTTTAATAACCCCAACGACATATTCATTATTTCGTTTCAAAACTTTAATTACTTGTGCTTCTGCTTTTTTAGAATTATTATCATTTTTTTGTTTTTTTAAAATAAACAAAACTTGATCTTGGTCTAAGGCATTATTTAAATCATCTTGTTTAACATAATATTCTTCTTGGTTTTCATTAATTTTTATAAAACCAAAACCTTTTTTATTAATACTAATAACTCCTCGTAAATAAATTTTTGGATCAAAATAGTAAAAACGATGTTGTTGTGTTACTCCAATAATATTATCATTTTCTAATTCAACTAAAGCCTTTAACAACATTTTATTATCATCAATTTTATTAATATTTAATAACTGTGCTAATTCAATCGTATCAATTAGTTTCGTTTGTTTTTTTAAAATGGCTACAATTTGCTCGTGCATATACCTTTCCCCCTAAATGAAAAAAGAGACATTTTTAAATCTCTTTTCAATTAATGATATTTTTAAAAACTTAATTATTACAATAGAACTTTCGTTAATAAATTTATCAATAATGTAATAATTAATAATGTTGAACCAAATGCTAACATAAAAATTGACAATGTTCGATCTAACCCACGTTCTTTACTATTAGCAAATAATTCATCATTACCACCATTTAAAGCACTTAATCCCGTTTGTGCTTTTTTGTTTTGTAATAAACCAACAATAATCATAATAATTGATACAATTAAAGCAATTATTTCAAAAACATAAATAATTGTATTGGCTACTTGTGGTTCAATTGCTAAAAACATCATACTTGATAAGTTCATTAAAACATCCCTCTCTAAATTAAATTATGTTCTTATTAATAATACTATAAAATTACCAAAATTATTGCATTTTAAATTAATTTTAATTATTTTTTTCAAGGCTATTTAAATAATGATAAATTCCTGCTGCATTATTACTGCTAGCTATATCGTATGCTAAATCTAAAATTGTAGTTGGACTATGTTCCATTGCAATTGCATAAGGTAAAATTTCAAACACAGAACGATCATTATAATTATCACCAAAATATAAAACATTTTCTAATTTAATTTCTCGGCCTTGTCTTTGATTTAAAATATCAATTAAATGTAAAATTGCTTGTCCTTTATTTGAATTAACATGGACAATATCGCACCCATAGTCAGATAATGGCTCAACATTAATATTTGAAACTTGTTTTAATACAGTATACATTTCTTGAAACATCATCTTAGATGAATGCTTTGCAACAATTTTATTGGCTATTCTAATGTCATCACGACAAAATGGTTTTGCTTGTTTCATTCCATCTAAAAATGCGCCTGGTTTTGATTTAATTTCTAATAATTTTTCACCAGCACAATATAAATTATCATCATCTTGATACGAAATTGTAAAATCACATTGATATTTTAATAAAATTTCAATTACAACAACTAAATCCGAAATTGGTATTAAATTACTATAAACTGGCTCATTATTTTTAGCATCATACACTAAAGCACCATTAGCACCAATAACATACTGGCAATAATCCTTAATTTTTAATTCTCTTGTGTAATTATCAAAACCAAGGGGCATTCGTCCTGATGCAATTGAAACAGCAATTCCTTTTTCTTGCAATGCAAGTAATTTATTTTGAACAAGGGCTGGTAACTCTTGATTATCAGTAATCAATGTACCATCAACATCAGTAACAATTAATTTAATTTGATTACCATTAATTTTTAACATTGCAACCTCATCTTCTATTTTAATATTGTTTTATAAAGATAATCAGCAATTCCTGCAGCATTATTATCTTTTGCCGTAACTGCAAAAGCAACTTCTTTTAATTGCGGCGTAGCATTAGCTAATGCAATTCCATATTTTGAATTTTTAATCATTTCATAGTCATTCATTTAATCACCAAAACACATAATTTCATCTGAATCAAGATGGCAATTTTCTTTATGCTTAAGCACTTCAATTAATTTTAAAATTCCCTGTCATTTATTAACATTTTTAGGAATGATCTCAATAAACCCATACCCAGTAACTTCTGTTCTTAATGTTTTGCTAACCGCAATTTGTTGTCGTAATCAATTTTGTTTTTGCTCATCATGGCAAGAAATTACAACCTTACGCATTTGAGGAATTTCATTTCAATCTAAAACAATTGCTTTAATGTCAGTATTACGAAATAAAAAAAGATCATCTTTAATAATACTTGCTTGTGAAACATAAGCCTCTTGTTCATTAAGTGGTGCTAAATAAAAGTCATGACCAAATTCTCGTACAATATTCATTGCCCATAATGTATCTTGATATGAAATTATTTCATCATATACATATTCTTTTGTTTTTAAATTTAAAACTGCCCCGCCATTAGCGCCAATAACATATGGACAATGTTCAAGGATTCCTAATGTTGTTGCATAATCAGATAAACTACTAGGAACCCGTCCTGAAGCAATAGTTACTAAAATACCCATTGCTTGGGCCTTTTTTAAAACCTCAATGTTTGCAGTCGGAATCTTTTTTTCTTTATCAGTTACTAATGTTCCATCAATATCACACACAATCATTTTTACTATCATTGCATTGCCTACTTTCTTTTAATATTACTTAGTTTATCATATAAGTAGTCTCACATATTATTATTTTATCATGTTTTATTTTGTATTTATAATTAAGAAAATTAAAACAAAAAAATCTCAAAAAGAGATTTCTATTTTCGTATCTAACTAATTGGTTCAACCTCGTCAGCAAGAATTTTAACAAATTCTTGCTCAACTTGTAAAATTCCACCAGCAATACTTAATTTATATTCTTTATTATTAACTTTATATGTCATTTCAGATGGAACAATTGTTGAAACAAGAGGAATATGTCCATATAAGATGCCCATATATCCCGTAATTGTTTTCACTGTTATAATATCAACTAAGCGATTAACAATCACACCTTGTGGTGTAATAATTTTTAAACTAATTTGATTTGCCATTTTAATTATGTTTTAAAGCTTCAGCCGCTTTAACAACCTCATCAATTGTTCCAACATATAAGAATGCTTGTTCTGGTAAATCATCATACTTTCCTGTTAAGATTTCTTTAAAAGCACGAATTGTTTCTACCACAGGGACATATTTTCCTGTTTTTCCAGAAAACTTTTCAGCTACAAAAAATGGTTGTGATAAAAAGTTACGAATTTTTCGTGCTCTTGCAACAGCTAATTTATCTTCATCTGATAATTCATCCATTCCTAAAATTGCAATAATTGATTGCAATTCTTTAAATTTTTGTAAAATTTCTTGTACTCCTCGCGCTACTTCATAATGTTCTTCACCAACCACTAAGGGGTCTAATAACCGTGATGAACTTCCTAGTGGATCTACCGCCGGATAAATTCCTAATGCTGCAATTTCCCGGTCTAAAACAACCTTAGCATCTAAATGAGCAAATGTTGTTGCTGGCGCTGGGTCGGTTAAATCATCCGCTGGGACATATACTGCTTGTACAGAAGTAATACTTCCTTTTTTAGTTGATGTAATTCGTTCTTGCAAAGCTCCCATTTCAGTTGCTAAAGTTGGTTGATAACCAACTGCTGATGGCATTCGCCCTAATAAGGCTGATACTTCAGAACCAGCTTGGGTAAAACGGAAAATGTTATCAATAAACAATAAAACATCTTGGTTCTTATCATCACGGAAATATTCAGCAATTGTTAATCCAGTTAAGGCAACTCGCATACGAGCTCCTGGTGTTTCATTCATTTGGCCAAAAACTAAGGCTGTTTTATCAATAACACCAGCTTCAATCATTTCATAATATAAATCATTACCTTCTCGTGTTCGTTCACCGACACCAGCAAAAACAGAAATTCCTCCGTGTGCTTTTGCCACATTATTAATTAGTTCTTGCACTAGTACTGTTTTTCCAACTCCAGCACCACCAAACAAACCAATTTTCCCTCCTTTTGCAAAGGGAACTAATAAATCAACAACTTTAATTCCTGTTTCTAAAATCGCCGCTGTTGTTTGTTGTTCTTCATATGATGGTGCTTCGCGGTGAATTGGACGCATTAACTTTGTTTTTGGTTGTGGTTTTTCATCAATTGCTTCTCCAAGAACATTAAACATTCGTCCTAAAACCTCTTCACCAACAGGGACTGTAATTGGAGCTTTCGTATCAATAACATCCATCCCCCGAACCATTCCCTCTGTTGGCCCTAGGGCAATTGCCCGTACGGTGTCATCACCAATATGTTGAACAACTTCTAAAACTAACTTTGTTCCATTATTATTAACCGTAATAGCATTATATAATTCAGGCAAATACTCTTCGGTAAACCGTACATCAACAACAGGTCCTAACACTTGTACTACTTTTCCATTTTTCTCCATTTTTTTAACCACCTCTTAATTTTCTTGTGCGCCAGCTCCGGCAACAATTTCGGTAATTTCCTGTGTAATTGCTGCTTGTCGCTTACGGTTATATAATAACGATAATTTTTCTAACATCGCATTTGCATTATCTGTTGCATTTTCCATTGCTACTCGCCGTGATGCTTGTTCTGAAACCTGTGATTCAACAATTGATGAAAATAAAATTGTATTTAAATACATTGGTACCGCATTTTCTAAAATTGTTGTTGGATCTGGTTCAAATTCAGTAATGACATTAATGTGTTTTGGTTCTTCATGCTGCGTTGCCTTAATGATTGGCAATAATTGTAAAATTGTTGGGTCAAAAGTTACATTATTAATAAATTTTGTATAAGCAATTTTAATTTCATCATAAGTATTCCCATTAAAACCAGATAAAATTTCTTGTGCAAACTCACGAGCATCATCATAAGAAAAATTAATATCAATATCTTTTCTTGTCTGCATAATTTCATAGCCTTTATGGGCATAAAATGTTTCTGCTTTAGAACCAATCGCAATAATACAATCATTTTTTCTTAATTGTTGTAACACTAACTTATTAATATTAATATTATAACCACCGCATAAACCTAAATTTGAATTAACAATGATTCAACAAGTACGTTCACTAACTTTTGTACCATCTTTTTTTTGATAAATTGAATCATCTGCTTTACTAATAATGTCATTAAAAACAGTATAAACTTCAGCAAAATATGGTTTTGAATTAGAAATTCGTTTACCAACTTTTTTTAATTTTGCTGTTGCTACCAATTTCATTGCTTGTGTTATTTTAGATGTTGAAGTAATTGAAGTAATTTGTTTTTTTAAACCTGTTCCGACTGCCATTTGGTTCTTTTTACCTTATTGTCCTAATTGGTTTCACTCTTCAATTTGCCCAAACATTTCTGGTTTATAATCAGCAATTTTATTGGTAATTTTTTTAACAACACTAATAATTTCATTATCAATATTAGTCATTAATGTTTCGCTATAGGCTTTCACTTTTGCTAATTCAGTATAATATTTTTTGGCCTTTGTATTAAAATGTTCAATTATTTCTTCTTTAAATTCTTGAATTTTACCAACTGGAATTCAACGAATTCTTTTTTTCTTAACTGCTAGTAAAATTATTGCTTGGTCAATTTGTGAAAGGGGTGAATATTGTTTTTGTTTTAAAATTTCAATCACTCGTTTCCCATGTTCTAAGACTTCTTTTGTCGCATCATCCAAATCAGAGCCAAATTGAGCAAAGGCTTGTAGTTCACGATATTGTGCTAATTCTAATTTTAAAGAACCAGCAACTTGTTTCATTGCTTTAATTTGTGCTGTTGAACCTACCCGTGACACTGATAATCCCGCATCAACCGCTGGGCGAATCCCAGCATTAAACTGATCATTATTTAAGAAAATTTGCCCATCAGTAATTGAAATAACATTAGTTGGAATATATGCTGAAATATCACCCGCTTGTGTTTCAATAATTGGCAAAGCAGTAATACTTCCGCCTCCATATTCTTTTGTTACTCGTGCTGCGCGTTCTAATAAACGACTATGTAAATAGAAAACATCACCAGGATATGCTTCACGGCCAGGTGGGCGATGTAATAATAGTGCCATTGTTCGATAAGCAACAGCATGTTTTGAAAGATCATCATAAATAATAATGACATTTTCACCAGATTCCATTCATTCTTCACCAATAGTAACACCTGTATATGGTGCTAAGTATTGTAATGGTGCTAATTCACTTGCTGTGGCTGAAACAACTGTCGTATATTCTAATGCACCAGCAGCACGTAATTTTTCCACAATTTGTGCAACAGTCGATGCTTTTTGCCCAATTGCAACATAAATACATTTTACATTTTTCCCTTTTTGATTTAAGATGGTATCAATTCCGATTGCTGTTTTTCCTGTCTGACGATCACCGATAATTAATTCTCGTTGTCCTTTTCCAATTGGAATCATTGCATCAATTGTCATAATTCCTGTTTCCATTGGTTCATCAACTGATTTTCTAGTCATAACTCCCGGCGCAATTCGCTCAACAGGGCGTGTTTTTTTTGCTTTTAATGGTCCTTTCCCATCAATTGGTTGCCCTAATGCATTAACAACACGCCCTAACAACGCATCACCAACTGGAGTTTCAACAATTTTTCCTGATCGGCGAACTTGATCACCTTCACGAACAGTTGTATCATCCCCCATTAAAACGGCTCCAACAGTTCCTTCTTCTAAGTTTAATACCATACCATAAATTTCATTCGGAAAAATTAGCAATTCACTCATCATTGCATTGTCAAGACCATCAATTAAAGCAATTCCATCTCCAACCGTAACAACAGTTCCTTCTTCATGAATTTCAATTTTTTTACCATATTCTTTAATTTGCTTTTTAATTATTTCGGAAATCTCATTTACATTTAAAGCCACTTTTTCACCCCATCTTCTATTTATTATGTATTGCTTTTTGTCGCATTGTTTCTAATTGTCCTGCAATTGAACCATCAATAATTTCGTGCTTAATTTTAATTCGAACTCCGCCTAATAAAGATGAATCAATTTTGTTAACTAACTCAATATGATAACCAAATTTTTTACTTAATTTTGTTTCAATTGTTGTAATTTGTTTTTTTGTTAATGGTTGTGTTGAATAAATATTTCCATATTGAACATCATAACTAATATTAATTAGTTTTCTTAACCGTTTAAAAATTCTTCTAACATAGCAAAAAGCTTCGCGATCAATTAATAAAAAAAGGGCATTTAAAATTAATGGATCAATAACTTTTTGAAATGGTTTTGCTAAAATATTCTTTCGTTCTTCTTTTGGAATGTCAGCATTCATCATTAATTTAATATAATCTGGTTCCTGTTTAAATAATTCCACGATTATATTGCTAACTTCTAAGAAATGATCAATTTTTTTGGTTTCAAGCGCCAAGTCCATTAAAGCAGCAGCATAATTATCAATAAATTTTTCACTAATTAACATAATCCTACTACTCTAATTCTTTAATGAACTCTTCTACTAATTTCTCATTTTTTTCTTTATTAATTTCTTTACCTAATAATTGCTCAGCTGCATTAAAAGCAACATTAATAATTGATTTTCGAATATCATCATAATATTGCTCTTTTTCTTTTTGAATTTCTTTATGGGCTTGTTCGTTTAACTGCATAACTTCAGCTTTTGCTGTTTCCAAAACTTGATGACGTTTTGCCTCTGCTTCAGTTCGAGCTGCAACAATAATACTATTTGCTTCTACTTTTGCCGTTGTTAATAATTTTGATGCTTCTTTTTGATCAATTGTTGCTTTTGCTTGCTTTTCAGCAGCATCTTGAATTAATTCTCGAATTTTATTGCGACGAGCACGCATTGCTTTTCGAAATGGATTATAAACTCATTTTGATAACAAAATTAATAAAATAACTGTCGCAATAACATGAGCAATAAAAACCCATAAATTAGGAAATAATTGATTAATAATTTCTGCTGGTTCAATTGGTTTTGACATTAATCACATTGTCATAGACATCTAAGCCTTCTTTCTTTCCAATTTTTACTTTTTATTAACCAGTAACAAATGCTAAAATAATTGCAATAACTAATGCATAAATTGACCCTGATTCAGTAATGGCAGCAGCAATAATATATTGTGTTCGAACTTTACTTTCAACTTCTGGATTTCGAGCAATTGCTTCAACAGCTTTTCCACCAGTATACCCTTGTCCAATTCCTGAACCACAACAACCAATGGCAGCTAATCCTGCTCCCAATAATGACATTCCCTTTGTAAATCCATCATTAATTCCAGCCATGAATCATATTGTCATCATATTTGATAGCAAATCTATTGTCATAAAATTTATCATATTATAATTCTCCTCTTCCTTAACAAATATATAATTTTATTTTAATCCTTTTTTAGCCATTTAAATTAACATTTTTAACTTTTTGTTCTTTTTTCACCTTAATTATCTTTTCTTTTTTTTCTTTCGTTTCTGTTTTCATTTCCATTGCCCAATAAGCAATTGTTAAAATTGCAAAAATATATGCTTGAATTAAACCATCAAAAACATCAAAATAAATACTTAAAAAAGGTAAAAATACACCAGCTAATAAATCAACAGGCCCAATATAAGGAATATGTCCTCAAATAAAGCTCATTAAAGCTGTGAACAAGGTAATAATAACTGTTCCTCCCAAAATATTTCCAAATAAACGGAATGAAATTGAAATCAAAGGAACAAATTGGGTTAATAATTCTAACGGATTGATAAAAAACTTTTTAAAATATACTAGTTTTTGATATTTAATCCCAAAATAATATATTCCAAGAAAAGTAACCAATCCCATTGATAATGGGACAGTATAAGCTGTTGCAAGTGATTCAAACCCAACAACACTCATTAAATTTCCAATCCCAATATACAATAATAAGTACATAACATAAACTGTTAAAAATTTATATTTTGGTCCCATCAAATCAACAACTTGTTTTTCAACTCACTTAATTGTAATTTCAGCAAAAAGTACTAAACCAGTTGGAACATCGGTTGGACCAAGTTTTTTTAAGCGTTTATAATAACCAATTGATAAAAGCATAATAATAAAGGTAGTAATAACTATCGTTATTAATTGCGGTAATAAAATTGTATAACTTCATGCATCCATTCCACTTTTATTTGGATCAGGGATTAAATCCATTGCAAGAAATTGACCAAAGCTACTATTCATTGCCATTTTTTCCTTCCTTTCTGCGTTGATGAATGGGAAATTTAACATTTGCAAATAACGATGAAAATGGGCATAAACTAATTCCAACAATTATTGTGTAGATACTAAAAAAACTAGTATTCTCAGCATAAATAACTATAGGTATAGCATAAATAACTAAGCGAACTAGGTACAATAAGATAAAAAAGTACTTATTTAAACTTATACTTAACAATCATCCAGAAAAACAAATGATTAAGAAACCTATAAGAGAAAACAAATACCCCAAGACTAATCCTGTGTATAAAGTTCAATCTCGTTTTAATGTCAAATATATCATCGTCAATACTATTAGTATTCCCAAAAACATTATTAAACTTATTATTGACAGTTTATATTCTACACCTTTAAAATGGTTTTTTCAATTTAATTTATTTTTTTTATTTAGTTCCAAAAATACGGTCTCCTGCATCACCTAGGCCAGGAATAATATAACCATGTTCATCCAAGCGTTCGTCTAATGCAGCAACATAAATATCAACATCTGGATGATGTTCTTCAACGCATTTTTTTCCTTCAGGTGCAGCTACCAAACATACTAATTTAATATTAGTTGCTCCTCATTCTTTAACTTTTTGAATTGCAAGATTAGCACTGCCCCCTGTTGCTAACATTGGATCTAAAACTAAAACATTTGCTTTATTAATATTTTCTGGTTTTTTGGCAAAATATTCATGTGGTTCTAAGGTTTTTTCATCTCGGTATAATCCAATATGTCCAATTTTAGCATTTGGGACTAAATTAATAATTCCATCAACCATCCCCAATCCTGCTCTTAAAATTGGAAATAAAACAATATCATTTGCAATTTTATATCCCTTTGTTTTTGCTACTGGTGTTTCAATTTCAAATTCATTTAATTCAATATTTCGAAATATTTCATACGCCATTAATTGCGCAATTTCATCTAAATTTTCTTTAAAGACCTTTGAATTACTTTCCTTTTTGCGCATTCTTGTTAATTTATCCAAAATTAACGGGTGTTTTATTACAGTAAATGACATTAATTACGTTTCCTCCTTAATTTATTAGATTTTAACATAATTATAAAGATAATACCAAGATTTAATTTGGAATTACTTAGATTTTTAAAAATAATTCAATAAATATTTCAAACTTATTTTCTTTTTTAATCTTTAATGATTTTTTTACCGCTCCTAATATTGAACCTAATTTTAATCTTAGATTAATATAAGAAGATGAGCATATTTTTTTTATAATCTCAAAACTATAAAATAATTTTAAATATAAAAACCCAGGGTTAATATCCATTCAAAAACACAAGATATTATCAAAGAAACTGTCATTTCAAGGTCAGACAAACTAACTACCGAGAATGTTTTTAAGTCATTTAAATTATTAATTCCTAATGCTGTTAAATTATTTTTTTCTGTTTGATAGTCAATTTTTGTTCCTCTTAATGCATTATTTCATAACACTTGATTATAAAAGTTATTTTAAAATAAAAAAGCCATAGGTTTTAACTACAGCTTTTTTAACTTAAATTAAATCTAAATTCTCGATTTGGTAATAAACAATCAACAATTTTTTGTTCATTTTCATCTAATTGACCAACGAGATTACGAATACCATCGTTTATAATCCGCTTTGTGATAATTTGAACTTCACCTTTATAATTTTGTGCCTTATTATTTAAAATCACAACATCACCTTTTTCAAAATATTTACCATTAAAAGGCCGAGCAGGCAAATCACAATCTTGATATTTAATCCGAGCAAGCGTACTACGAATCATGTACTCTGCTAAATCTGGGCGAACAAAATGAATTGTTTGATCAAGGAGTAT
This sequence comes from Spiroplasma melliferum KC3, assembly GCF_000236085.2. Taxonomy (NCBI): domain Bacteria; kingdom Bacillati; phylum Mycoplasmatota; class Mollicutes; order Entomoplasmatales; family Spiroplasmataceae; genus Spiroplasma; species Spiroplasma melliferum. The sequence continues at coordinate 70,267 of NZ_AGBZ02000003.1, forward strand.
CCCCTTTTCAGTAGGGGATACTCCCCTATCTGTTTTTAAGTTTAATGTAATTAAATGTAAATTAATGTTTTGCAAAGTTGTAAACTCATCATCATTTAAAAACTGCGTTGATACAATAATGTCTTCTACACCTAAGGCCACAAAATGACGAACTTGAAAATCTAATGTTAAATCACGATGCATTTCAATGCTTGGTAATTTATCATTATATTGTCAAGGTCCTTGTGCATCATTTCGTTGTAAAGCAACAAAAACTTGTAATGGAATTCCTAACTTTTTATAAATAGATTTTTTTTCAATAAAATACATTAACGAACTAGCTGTATAACGTTGCGGATAAAAATTTCAACATCCAACCAAATTATTTTTATTTGCATTTAATGATAATAAAAATGCTAATTCTTGGGTTGGACTTGATGCATTTAAAATTATTTTAATATCTTCTTTATTATGTGTTAATTTTGCAACATCTTCACCACTAATTCCTTCATCAAAACGAATTCCTTTTAATCCTAATTCAGTCATAAAAAAATCCATAACTTGTTCACGATTATTTTTATCTAATTCAAATTCCTCATAAACAGCACCATTCACATCACCATAAACATCAATTCCTAGTTTATTTGCTGTTTTTGTTAATTGTAAAAAGCGATTAAATAACTTTTGATCACTTTTTTTAACATTAATCAAGGTAGTAAAAATAACCTTAATTTTAGCTTTTGCACATTTTGTTAAATATGTCTCTAAATCATAGTTTTCTGCAATCAAATGTGGATATAAACTAACACCAAGACGCATAACAATTAATCCAAAACTTTTTTTGCAAGTAATTTATCATATAATTCAATAAATTCTTTTGCTAATTCAATAACCATTTGTGCTGTCATCATTTGATCTTCGGCATTCATAAATAACACGGGAATTTGATGTTTAGTCCCTTGTGCCTCTTCTTGAATAATCGTCATATGTTGCTTTTCTGCTTCAATAATATTTTGTTCTGCTTCTGCAATTAAATTATTAGCATCAGTAGTTTTTCCTTCTTTTGCAGACTTAATTGCAATTAATGCATTTGATTTTGCCATACCAGCATAAGTAATAATTCCAAATGATATTTCTTCAAAATTTATTTCTTTCATTTTTATGTTCTCCATTTCTTATTTTGTTTCATCCATTTTAGAAAGAGCATAATACCCTGTCCCATACATTCCTGCCTTATCTTGTAAATTTGAAATCTCAATTGTAAAAGTTTTTAACATAAAATCACCAATTCGTGCTTTTACTAACTCTTGTAATATATTTTTCAATTTTACCCCTAAATTAGTAACACCACCAGCTAAAATAATTATTTGTGGATTTAGAATATATAACATTGTTACAATATGATATGCTAATGGAATTAATCCTCTAGTAATTGTTGCAATTGTTAATTCATCATTTTTATCAAATAATGGTTTAATATCAACTAATTTTAAATCATGTTTTTCTTTTTCTTTTAATTGGTTTAATAAACTACCCGGATTTTCATCAGCAGTTTGGTTAATTAATTTTGTTAAACCTGTCGCTGAAGAAACTGGTTCAATGCAGTTTTCTAATCCACAAGTACAGGCAAATAAAGTTTGAAAACAACCACCATGACCAAGTTCACCAGCAAAGCCATTTGCACCTGTTCACAATTGACCATTTAAAACAATTCCGCCACCAATTCCAGTTCCTAATGTATATAAAACTAATGATTCTTTTTTATCATAGATACGATCTCAATATTCTGCTAATGCAGCTGCATTAGCATCATTAATAATATGAACTGGTTTTTGAAAAATTTTCTCAGCTTCTCCTTTAATATTAAAATTACGTCAATTTAAATTGCCAGCTAAAGCAACAATTCCATTTTTTTCATCTAAGAAACCAGGAATTGCAAAACCAATTTGACTAATTGTTGATCAATCAATTTGATGTTTTTCTAATTGTTGATCAATTTCTTCTTTTATGGTTTGTAAAATTGCTGCTTTATTTGTTGTAACTTTAAATTCACAACGAATAACTTTTTTTTCTGAAAAAACAGCACACTTAGAACTAGTTCCACCTAAGTCAATTGCTAAAACATTCATTAATTTTGTTCCTCTCTATGTAAATTGTAATATGAAGCAGAAAAAAATCAACTTTGAAAGGAGTTGATTTTTTTAATGGAAAGAAAACATTATTTTATTTTGCGGTCCTTAGTAACTAAGTATGGAAAAGATAATGTTATTAATACTGTTAATAAGATAGTAACTAATAATGTAAAAGAAAATGAATAAATTATCCGCGTAATTTATTAGCGGTGATTTATTCAATATTGTTTATTTTGAGCGTAGCGAACACGCGAAGCGTGCCGCGCAAGCTAAATTTCTAGGAGGAATTAAGTTATGCCAGTATGGTTAACATGAATATTTAGTATTGTTATTATTTTAGGAATTCTTGCTTGAATTGGTTTATCGATTTATCAAAAAATTCGTCAAATTCAAGGAAAGAAAAAAGATAAAAAAGAAATTAAAAATAAGGAGGATAAAGAATAATGTTAGGTATGTATTTAACAACAGCTGTTAATTTTCTAGCTGCAGATACTCCTACTATTTCAGGAGGAATGGATTCTATTTGAACTGGATTGGGTAATGCGATGATGAAAGTTAAAGATGCTGTTTATGCTGTGTTACCACAATTAATGACTTTTTTAGGTGATGCTTGAATTATTTTAATTCCATTTGGAATTTGAGTAATTATTAAAATATTAAACTTTTTCCGTGTTATGGTTAAAGGATTTTAATATTTATTATAATCGATCATATATCTTAGCTATGGCACACTAGCTTTTATGTGAATTGAATAAATAATTTTGTTGTTTATTTTTGCACTATACACTGTCTACAAATTTATTTTTAAATAAATTTAATTATTTTGGTTATTATTGATAATGTTAACAAGATGAAAAATCCTGTTGTGGAAATAAATATGACTATATCGCCAATAGTAGTTACATTTATATTGTTTATTGTTCATAATATTGAGTCTATTATGAAATATTTTTTTAGTAGTATTTAATAGAAATAATGTTGTAAAAAGTATTTCTTTTTTCAAAAACTTGTAGGCAGTATATAGTGTAAAAATATCAACTTAATTATAAACGTATAATTTTATATTTTAATAGCTATTAGTTAAAACTAAGTAGTTATTTTCAGTGTGCCTTAATTTTTGATTTTATATATTTAACAATGTTATTAACAGTGTTTATTACAATACATATACATTATTTAAGCATTAGATATAACAATGTTTGTTACAGTAAATGTTAAGGAGTATTTATATGAAAAAAATTATAGATAGTATCGAACAAGTAATTTCGATTTGTGGTCAAGATTTTGCAAAGTGGCCTAATAAAATGGCACCAGATGTTTTAAAAGCAACTTATGAAATGTTAAAAGAATATCAAGAACGATTAAATCATCATGAAGTGGATGAAATATTTTCTGAAAGTGATCGTGAACAAATTTTAGAAAAAGTAAAAAGTTTTTATGAAAATAAACTTGTTGAAAAAGATAATCATATAACTTTTTTAGAAAATACTATATCAAGTGAAATTGTATTAAGAGATGAATTAATTGAAAAATTAAAACAAAATCAATTAAAGAAAAGTGATTTTGTATATATTCAAGGGAAATCATTAATTATTGGAACAGAAGGTGCTTATGTTATAAAATCTGAATTCAAAGAAAAAATAGAAAGTTTAGAGGAGTAAAATATGCAAGATTTATTAGATGAAATTAAAATGAAAATTAAAACTATGCAAGCTACTTTAATTCAATTAAATGAATATGAAATTCATCATGAATCCGTTAATATTATTCGAAAAGAAATGAGTTTTTATCAACATATCGCAGAACATTTAGAAAGTGAAATGAATAAAAATGGCAAATTATAAAAGGAATATTGTGATAATTGTCATTGAATTTTTCATCAAAAATTAAGAGAAAGGAAAAAATTATGTTAGGAATTTGAATATTTTTTATTAAACGTAAATGTCAAATTTGTCATTCTATTTTGAATAAAAAATTTGTTGGTAGTTTGTATTTTAAGTTAAATGTTTGTTCAATGCAGTGCAATAGAAAGCGAGTTGATTTGAATAATGTATCAGAAACCAAGTTATAAGAAGAATATTAACGTAGAAAATTACTTTATTCGAAGAGAATTTATAGTTTTTAGAACAGATAAAGCTTCATTTATAAATTTGCCTAATCACAATAAACATATTGGTTTTTGATTAAGCAATAGATTTATTTATTTTAGTGAAAAACATTCTGATCAAGTTGCTATTGGTTTAATTTATGATAATTCTTACCCTATTGTAAAATATAATGAAAATTTAAAACGTCATGTGTGAAAATATTTAACTGGAACAGAACTAATCAATTTGTATAATCAATATAAACAAAATTATTTTACACAAATGAAAAAAGCATTATTTCCGGGTGAACCTCAAAAAGTAAAAACAAATAACCATAATAATTTAACAAGTTGAAGTGTTGAAAAAGAACAAGAATTAATTAATGATTTGAAAGATTTAAATTAAATGAGTTTATATGATTACTGAGTTCAATTTGTTAGTTATATTATTGGTTCAAATGCCCCCGAATTTCTATATATATTATCTTTTGTATTATTTATAGTCTTATTTTTTGGAATGTTTTTTAAAATCATTCAAAAAATGTGAAGCTTTTAAATTATGATAAAAGATTGAGAAAAATTAAAAGAGTTTTTTATTCATGTATTTTTATTTATAGATAAATCTAATGTTGAAAGTATTACAACATGAAATTTAACTCAAAATGAATATTTAACTTTTATGATTGGTATTTGAATTGTTATTTTATTTTTAACTTGGTTTTTGTTGTGAATGGTTTTTAAAATAGTTAGTTGTTTTAAATAATTAAATTTTGTTATTATTATGGTTTTCTCTCCCCACAAATTTTTATATAAATATTGATATTATTCTTTTGATTATTATTATTCCTGCTCCTATTAAAACTGAAATAATGATAAATCAAATAAATGATNGGTTATTAATTTCTATTGTATTGAATAATCATATTATTTTATCTAATATGAATAATTCTTTTCCAAAAGGATTAAAACCTAAAAATAATAATATATAGGGCATTATTGGTGTGAATGTCCGTAGTATTGATAAAAAAATACTAAGTATTTTTATCACTCTCCTTTTTGATTTGTGGGGAGAGAAAACCATAATAATACTAGTTTAATTATAAATAACTATTGGAGGTAAAATGAAAAAGTTTATATTTTTTCTAAAAAATTATTGTTATATTAGCGGTTCAATGCTTTTGTTTAGTTTAGTTGATTTATTATTTTGAATTATTTCTTTAAATTATACCGGCTTAGTTTTTTGATTATTATTTGCTTTGCAATGTATTTATTTTCTTTGGTGATTATGAAAAAATATTTTTTATCAGTTAAATGCGTTTAGGTTAGTTAATTTTGTTTGAGATAATCCTTTATCAGTTATTATCGGTAAATTAGGAACAGGGAAAACATTACTTTTAACTTATTTGTCAGAAACAATGAAATTATTAACAGATAAAATTTATAGTAATTATCCATTAGAAGATGACAAAGTTAAAGTTTTAACATTTAAAAATTTAGACTTTACAGATAGAACAAAACCAGTTCCCCCAGATGATAGTTTAATTTTGTTTGATGAAAGTTTTTTATATATCGATGGGACAAGCCCGCACGATGAAAAAGTAACTCACCGTGGCAAAATTCCTTGAATTGTGTTGGCAAGACATTTTGGACATCGTGCTTTATTTACTGCACAACGCGAAGGTATGCTTTGAAATAATATTCGCCAATTAGCTAGTGGTATTATTATTCCTATTTCTTTGAAAAAACCAATTGTTAAAAAAGGATTTAACTTTTTTAATAGATTCTTTATTATGCGAATTGGTATTTTTCAAGATATTACTGATTATGAAATTTGAAAAACCGAGTCTGTCAAACGTACAGCCGAAGGTAAACATGCAAAACATAGATCTGATGTTGGATTAGGAATTCGGTTTTTTAAAATAATTATCCCATTAGAAATCGCCCAAAAGTATGAAAGTAAATGATTGTCATTTGTTCGTGAACTAAAAAATGATGATGTTCCTGTTACTAAAGAGTACTATTGAACACAACTTAAAGATTTAACAATAAAAGAACGTTTAGAATTGTTAGACATTGATATTTTAAAGAAAAATTTAAAACCTAAAAAAGAAAAAGGAAGTGGTAAAGATGATTAATTTATTTGCTGAGAATAATAGTAATTGAGACAAAATTTTTAGTTTTATTTTTGATGTATTTTTGTTTATTTTTGATGTGATTTGAAATACTAAATTGCCAATGACAAATACAACGATTGCTTATTTTATAATCTTTTTTATGGTTATTAAATTATCAATTTATGCTATTCATGGTACATCAACACAATATAATGAATTAGGTTCAACTGTTCAAAATAGTACATCAAAATTATATTCTGCAACAGCTCGTGGTGCTCGTGGCGCTGTTAACACTGGCAAAGGTGTAAAAGCACATTTTAAAGAACGTAAACAATTTAAAATTAATCGTAATAAACAACAATTATCAAGTTTAGCTAAACAAGCAAAAACAAGAGAACAAGCATATAGAAGGATACATAAATAATGATTAGATTAGTTTTATTAGTTGCNGCAATNGCTATTTTTGGGACAGGTTTTATAACAGTTATTATAAATCAACTTACATCAGCAAAAAATATTATTATGGATTTATATAACTCAGATACCTGGTTACTTTCTTTGTTTGGCAAAATGGCAATTTTGTTTAGTCATCCATTAATGTTAACAATATCAAGTTTATATATTGTTGGGTTTATTGTTTCAAAAACATTGTATAGTTAGGAGTTGAATTTATGAAAAGTAAAATTTTAAAGTTTTTAAAAGAAAAATGATGAAAAATATTATTATATTTTTTGGTAATTAGTTTGGGAATGTTTGTACCTTTTCTTTATATTGATATTAAAGAATTTCAATTATTTTTGAGTAAATTTGGTTCAGTTTCTTCAATTATGTGTATCGGATATATAATTTTTTGAATTTTAACTGCTGCGGGAATTATTGATTTAATATTATGAATTAAGAAAAAAATTAATAAAGATATAGTTAAAGGTGGTAAAGAATAATGCGTAAGTCATTATCTTTATTTGCCATATCTATTTTAGGGATTTTAGGGTTAATTATTCCTTTTATTACTTTAACAGCATTCAAACCTTTAAATCAGCAAAATTATAATGTTAAGCAACAAGCAATCGGTATCAATGAAACTGATTTTATTAATACGATGTTTTTACGCAGTAGTTTCTTTGAAAATTGGTCTGAAACAAATTACTTTATTAACCCTACTTTAAAAACATCACAATCATTAACTTATAATGATAAGTGATATTTAGATTTTTTAAAGGATAGTTATTCAACAGGTATTTCATTTGATAAACCTAGTAATGATTTTATAGACTTATATAAAAATTGAGATACTTATACTAAACAATATAACATTGATAAATTTTATGACGTTGATAAAAAACAATTTTTAAAAGAATTAACTAATTTTTCTTATTCTTTTGCAAAATATTTTAATACTGTTGAAGTTATTAATAAATTAGAAAAAAGTGTTGATAGTTTACAACAAGTTAATTTAAATTTTCAAAATTGAAAAATAGTTAATAATTCTAAGGAAAATTTAGAAAAAGAATTTAACTCAAAAAATAATAACTGATATATTTTCATTGCTAAAAGAGGAAAATACTATTCTATTTTACAAGGAAAAAATGATGGTATTAATATAAAATATGATAGTTTAGGAAACATTAAAGTACGATTTGAAACTATTGGAAGTGAAAATACAAATATTTATCGTTGAGATGGTTTAAATGAACCTCAAACACCTAAAATTGATACAAATACAGGTAAAATAATTTTTTATAATGATAATCAATATCAAAATGTTCGTTCTTTTTTATTAAAATATATTGATGTTATTGTGCAAGAAAATATTAGAGTTCAGCAAGGCGGAAATCCAAACTATGATGATCCAAATTTAAGTAGTCAAAGAATTATTTTTGATTTTGAAATTATTAATAATTTAGATAAAACTAGTACTGGTATAATTTTAACTAAAAAGTCAATTTATCGAATGATTTTAACGATTGATGAACGAAAAAATATTATTGCTGGTAGTTTAGAGTTAACACACCTTAAGCAATATTGGAATGGATATGATTATAATAGTTATCGGTATACTGATGATTTAGGGTTTTTATTTTCTTTTATGAAAGATAAAGAAAATACATTTAATTTTAGTGCTGAAACATATAATTATTATCAAGGTAATACTCCTAATACTGGTAAATATATTTTTGAACAGATGAAAGGACAAATTGATATTAATAAATTTTTAAAAGCATTTTTTGCGCATGCATTGGTGCCAGTATTTCAAAATCGTAGTAATTTTATTGAAAGTGGTTATATTGATAATTTACAATATGATACGATTTTAATTAACTTTTTTGGTTTAAAG
>NZ_AGBZ02000002.1:0-62174 GCF_000236085.2 Spiroplasma melliferum KC3
AAAAGAGTTGCATCTTATTTTAAAATGTTATTATTTTATAAGGGTCGGAAGTCCTAATTGCTATTACAATCTGCATAATATAATAATGTTATGAAAAGGAGAAAAAAATATTATGTATGATAAAAAAAGCAAAGTTATTGTTAAAATAACAAATATAACGCCGTTTGGTGCTTTTTGTGAATTAAAAGATGCAGCCGGTTTAATTCATATTAGTGAATTTTCCGATTTCTTTGTCCGAGATATTCGAGAATTTGTTAATGTTGGTGACAGTGTTGAAGTAGAAGTTCTTGATTTTGACCCTGTTAAAAAACATGTCAAATTAAGTTACAAAAATTGCCGTCCAGAATTATTGAAAAAGGACAATAATTCAGTGGAAGAAACACTGCCAAATTCAGAATCATTACCTAATAAGCATGATTTATTATCAAAATAAATAAACTAGTAAAAAGTATAAAAAAGGTAAAAAGTAGTTTGAAACTACTTTTTATTTTGCTAAATTTAATTGGTTTTGTAATCGCTTTGTTTTTTTACTACTAATTTTATTTTGTGCAAAATAGAATCCAAAGTAACAGCCACTAATAATTAAGGCAAAGGTAGTGTAAACAACAATTGTTTGGACCGCCATTAAAACTTTACCATTTGTATAACTAGCTTTTGGATTTGTAAATTCCATAAAATCATATGGGAAATAACCTGAGAATGACATATCTGGCATTGGTTTTCAACTATGCGTTGCTTTTAAAATATAACCAAGGATAGTAAATACTAAGAAATATCCTAGAATTGTTGCTAAACTATAACCTCATCAACGTAACATAGTTATTTTATTATAACTTAAATTATGATGTTGATAACAAGTAAAATAATAAATCACACCTAATAGTGGAATTAAAGAATGTTGTAAAAACATACTCATTCATTGAATTGGTAATCAGGTTTTAAAATCACCTGTAATCGGTAAAGAAAGATTATAAAAGAATAAGGTAAAGCAAATAACTACCATTGCTAATAGTCCAACTTTACTATTATCATATCGTCCTTGCCCTTCTTTTAAGGTATTAAAAGCAGAATTAAGGAAGAAGGCAGAAAAAATAAAAGTTGAATATGAGGTATATAAGGTTAAATTCCGAAAAATAACCATAAAACTAATACTAATATCTGATCAACTTTGTAACTCTGATAATTTTGTTTCATATTTTGGTACTCAACTTTTTGGAAATATTCCCTGATGTTTACACCATAATGTTAGTGATAAACTAACACTAGTAAAAATAATAATTGAAATAATTGGTAAAAGACCAATTATTAACTTAAATCAAAATCGTCAGCTTTTAGTTAAAGTCTTAATATTATTTTTTAATATTCAAGTTTTATTATTATTTAGTTTTAATATTGTTTCGTTGTTTGTTATATTTTCCATTTTTAGGCCCTTCTAATACAATATTTATCATTTTACTGGTTTTCAGTAAGAAAAGCAAGATTTTAATAATTTTTGTAAACAAAATATTAATATAAATTGTTAATTCATTTTTAAAAATGTTCAAACCTTATTTTGAATTATTTTATTTTTAATAGAAAAAATATTTTTAAATAGTTCCTTTTAAAGAAATACTATAACGATATTTGTTCGTTTGTTCTACTGTTGCCCTATCGAATTCTTTTCTTAAATCGAAAGTAAAATCATATTCCACCAATCATTATTCCAATAATTGGAATAATAATAACGGGCAGCAATCATCGTAAATATCTTTTATCCGAACCATCATTTGAATTATCTCCCGGAATAATTGGTTTATTAGGGTCAATTGGATCAATTGGACCTGGTGGAATATCTGGTGGAACTATGGCATTAACATCATTTTCAAGACTAAAAGATGTCATTCCGGTTGTTAAATCACTAGCATTATTTGCATATAAAAAAACAGTTATTTTCTTTGTTTGTGTTGTATTATCTAAAAAGTCTTTAAAAATGATATCATCAAAATATCCGGGAACATTATTATGACTATCATCCTCAGGCGGAATGTTATTAATTGAAATTCCATAATCTTGGTTAAAAACTAATTGAGAATATTTTGGGTATAAACCTTTATTAATATTATCAATAATTCATTGTTTTAATTTTTCAATCGTATAACCTTCAAAATTATATTTCCCACTTTTAAACTTAATTTTTGATAAATCTACGACTTTCTCTGGGTCGTAATTTTTTGAATTTTTAATGTTTCCCTTTGCTTCACCAATTAGTAATGATGATAATGGTTTTGCTTTAATTTTGATATCAAGATATTTTGGACTTGTTGCATTATCTAATAGTGATTGTAAAGCATCAGGATTACTATTAATATCAACGCCTTCTTTGGTAACAACCATATAGTCATTTCCTAAAACAGCGCCACTTACTTTTTGATTAATATAATTTTGGGCATAACTTAAAACTAAAGTACGGATTTTATTTGTATCAATTTCGTTCATTTTAATTGCTGGGAAATTACCTGAAATATCATAATAATTTGCTGGATTTGGATCTGGTGGAACTTTTTGAGCAATAATATCACTTGCATATTCTTTTCAATAACTAGCAACTTGTTCGTAGTTTAAAGCTAACATTTGTTCAGTATTTAATTTTTTAACATCAACTAAATAATTTTTTAAATGCATTCCATGAATAGTTGATCAAAATTCAACAGCTTGATTATTGTCAATAGTATCTAAAAAGCGTGGATATTTATTTTGATATTCTGCTCCAATAATCGCATACTTTTGGGCAGTTGTTCCATCAGCCATTGTAACAGTATAATGTCAAATTCCAGTATCTGCTCAATAGTTTCCTGTTTGATCAGATTGAATTTGTTGGTTCTTTTGTCGGTCCGTGGGACTAGCAACACCTAATAAATTGCTGGCATTAACAGCACGCCGATAAACTGAAGTAATATTTTGATCATTAAAAACTTGGTTCACACCCATTCCCGAAATTGAACCTTCTGCAATAAAACCTAAGTCATAATCTTGTGGATTTTTCTTTGGATTAATTACTTCTCCGTTTTTATTTAACGGATCAAGTGGCGTTGGCACTTCTGACTTATGTTTAACTCACAAAATTTGAGTTTTAGTTCCTGTACTTGGATTAATTTCTGAATCATATTTTGGATTAGGTTTACCATCTGGTAAGGTTTTTTTCACAAGTTCAGCTTGATCGGGATTATTATTTGGATCTCAAGCATATCATTTTAATTGCAAATTAGGAACAAGCGTTTCAATTACAATTTCAATGGTATATTGTTCTTGATAAGTTCTGTCCTTATAATAAATATCAATTCGATAACTATGTTGCTTATTTGTTCCAGTAATTCGGTTATCTTCTAACGTTGCACTAAATTTATTGTCTAGCACTGAAACTGGTTGACCATTAATTTCGACATATTCAGGATTAATTGTTCCATCATCAGCTCGTTTTAAAGCATCAAATTCCATTCCAACCGAAGTATGATAACGATATTTTCCACCATAACTCTCGGCGATATTTGGTGGTGCTAATGTTTCTGGTTCATCAGTAACCATCCCTTTTGTTGAATCATTTTTATCAACAATTTTTCCTGGAATAATATGTAATCGTTTTGAAATTATATTTGCTCAATAACCACTACTTAAGCGAAGATTAATGGGAGTAACAAATGTTCATACTTCTTGTTGGCCAGTTTCTGGGTTCCGAAATTTAATTAAAGTTGTTGCTTTCCGTGTTTTATCAGAAAAGGACGGTGGTTGAATAAAACTTGCTCAACTGTCATATTCATTACCTAGTTGTTTTCTTATGATTTCATTTAATTTTGTTGGTAAATCATTTCCCTGGCCAGTTGGATCTTTAATATTACGATGATCTGTTAAACTACCAGAATAATTCGATGTAAAATCTAATGTTTTACTTAATGCAGAATTTAACTTATTTTTTAATTTATTAACATCATGGCTAGAATTAAAGGTTAACGATTTAATGTTTACTCCGGCGCCAGCACTAGTTACCTTATCATTTCCTCCGGCAACAACGACAATATAAACATAAAAATAAAACATATTCCCACTAACACGATAATCTCAAGCAATTCCTTCATGGGTATTGGTATCATCATCAAAACTTCTACTATAAACCGCTAAAAAATCATTTCAATTAGTACTTCAACCTCCATTTGCTCCACGAGAATTAACTTGTGAAATAAAATAACTATAGTTATCGGGATAAGCACTACTTTTATTTTGAATTCTTTTTGTTAACGTATCATTATAATTATTATGGTGAAAAAAACTTAAACTAAAGTTTATATTAATTGAATTATAATAATTAAAAAATTGGTTATTATTGTTGGCATACTGTGAAATATCAACCGCATATTCATATCGTTTAACAGCTGATTGTTGTTGGCGAACTTGATAGCTATAAACACCATTATTAAAAGTTTTCGTAAAAGTTGGATAAATTGGGGCAACAGACTGTGTCTGCATTAGTTTTAAATTATTTATTGAATAATTGTCTTGCTGTAACTTGTTAGTTTGGTTTTGCAAATAATAATATGTCATTGAATTTGGAAATAATGTACTTGCCAGCAAGAATAAAATAATTGCTTTCATTTTTCCTTTCCAAAATCTAAATTAAAAAACATTATAAATAATTATTATTTTAATTTACTTAATATAAATGTTATTAATTTAAATTTTTATAACTAATCTTCATTTACCAAGTAGTGTCTAAACATGGTCATATATCTTAGATGTTATCATATTTTCAAGTTTAATTTCATATGAATTTATTAAAATTAATAGTATTCAATATTTTTTTTGCTTACTTATTCATAAATTTTCTTTATATCTACTAAATTTAAATTACAACAATACTTTTATATTCGTTAATAATACATTAAATATATTTTATTGTCTTATATCATCTAAGATTTTTTTATACAACAACTACATATTTTTATATACTCATCAAATTGATGATATTTTCTCAAAAATTATAAATATTTTGCAATTATATTAAATATATGTAATATTTTTGAATTAATACTATTTTTTCTAAGTCTTTTGAAGAAACTGATGTTGATATAACTTTTCAGCAATCAAGTTTATTTAATTCTTTTAATTCTGCTATATTTGATATTTTATAAATTATATTTTCAATTAAATTTTTTGTTATTTTAATTTGTTTCAGTTTTGTTCTATCTGTAGTAAATAAATAATTTATATTTTAAAAAAACTAGACCTCTATTTTTGATTTTTGTAAATTTTTAAGTAGGTATTGTCTATCCATGTACAAATGTATATTAATGTATATTATAGAATCCAAATGTGTATTAAAATTTTTAAAAACATTTTTACATTCAGATTCATTACTTTATTTTTCTTCATCTTTGGGTTAAATTGAATATTTATTCCATTTCTACACAATAATATTTTTTGCCATATTTAATTTGACACATTTCTATATTTTTAATTATTTCGCTTCTATAGTTTTTCTATATATAATAAAATTTTCTTGATGCTTTGAACTAATTTTTATCTTTAAATTACGTTCACTATTATTTGAGTTAACACCTTGCTTAAAATCTTCTACATATTTTAAATTCTCTTTATTAATTTCTAATACTAAAAATTTAGATAATAATAATCTATTTTTCATTTTCTTGCCATAACTATATAAATCATCAGTCTTCCCTAATTTAGTATTTCAAAATTTAGTAACTTCAAAATCATAATATTTATCTAAAACTGCACTATATTCTAAAACTAAATACCAAATTTTTCCATAATTAGTAACTGCATCCATTACACTATTTTTGTCATTTCCTAATACCGATAAAGAAGTTAACGAATGTGCTTTTAAATCTCCATAATATGAATTTGATATTCATAAATCAAAATCAAGTTCTTTAACATTACCTTTAATATTTAAATACTTTAATATATCACTAGATATATTATTAATTTTTAAAAAGTTATGAAAAAGAAATTCTAAATAAAAGCCAGGCCATTCTGATTGAAATTTATCTTTAAAATCAGCATTAATCATTTCTTGATAACATGACTTCCCATATCAAATTTGGTTTGTATTTAAATTTTCATTAACAAATTTTTCTAAAACTTTTAATGACTCATTAGGTTCTTCATATGTATTAGTAATTAAAAAATCAAGTAAGTCAGTTAATTTTTTAAATAAATAAATATCATTTTTCTTAGAATCTGTTTTTTTAAATTTTCCATTAATAGTACAATTAATTAAATCAATAGTATGAACATACGCAATTGATGAATTGTTTCATCGGCGTTCTTGAATTTTTTTAAAAAGTTTAGGTAAAATAAATATAATATTATCTTTGTAATTATATATTCCGATAATAAATAGTTTTTGATTAATAAATTCTTGTAATTCAACTTCATTTAAACCTACTTGCATTCTTTTTTCATGGATTGGATGAGGATTTCCAGAATAAGTTAATTTTTTAAAATATAACTTTAAGTTTTTATTTTTATAATTAAAATTAATATATTTATCTAATATATCAAATTTTAAATTAGGTTGATTAAAATTTTTATATAATAATGTATAAATGCTTTTTATACCCTGGATATTACTATCATAATCATTTACAATTACGCTGTCTAAATTAACTTGCTCCACTAACACTTTTTTCATAAAAACTTAATAATCCTTTCAAAACCACTTCTGCTATATTAATAGTTATTGTATTTCCTAATTGTTTCATTGAAATATTATCATTTTTTGCTAATTTAAATTCTTTGGGAAATCCCTGAATTAGTTTAACTTCTTCTGGAGTAATATATCTTTTATATTTTCCTATTATTTGCGCATGATTCATAGCTACTAAAGTAGATAAAATATCTGCTTTTTTAACTCTTATCCCAGATGGTCTAAACTGAATCATACCATTTCAAATTGAATTAATGGATTCCCCAGCTTGTCATTCAAATTTTTTATGTGCTATGTTAGTTACTCAATTTAAATTATCATTTTCTTTAAGTCATTTATCAATAAAATTTTTATTTCTTTTATATAAATCCAAATTTTTTGATATTATTCTTCATTTTCAATCTGGAAAATATTCCTTATTACTTTCATAATTTCTATTATTTATAAAAATATCTGCTCAAATTGGAAATCCAATAATTTTAATATCAATATTATTATAAAATTCATTTCATAAATTTAATAAGTTTATTTCATAATCATTTAAATAATATTTATTATTTAAATCTTTACTTGATAAAAATGATCAGATATCTTGTGAAACTTTTGTTTCTTTAACCTCTTTCATAATACTATTAAACATTTCAATTCCATTTGAATTGCTTAAATCTTTTCTAATCCCTGGAATATAAATTCTTTTTCTATGCATTGGTATTCCAATATCCGTAGGAGTCAATACTAATGGTTTGGAAGGAAAAATATAGCCTAATCTTGTTAATTCTTCTGTTATAACTCTATATGTATTACCATTATCATGACTAACTAAATTACTAACATTTTCAAGTAAAAGAAAAATTGGTTTTTTTGCTTGCAAAATTCTAACTATTTCAAAAAATAAGGCTCCTCTTGTATCATTAAATCCTTTTTGAAAGCCCCCTTTTGAAAACGGTTGACATGGAAAACCAGCACATAATAAATCAAAATCAGGGATTGTATTTTCATCTATTTCTTTAATATCGCCTAAAATCTTATTATTAAAATTATTTAAATAAACTTCTCTACAATACTGATCTATATCACATGCAAATATTAATTCTGAGTTTGAGATTTTATTCAAAGCTAAATGAAAGCCTCCTATACCAGCAAACAAATCTACAAATTTTATTTTTTCCATAAATATTAATCCCCACCTTTAATTACAACTCTATCATTATATAATTTATCTTAATTAAATTCACTACATTTATTTAAAATTCTTTATTCTTTAAAAGGATATTAATTTTTTTATAAGCCAGCATATTACCTATTATGAACATTCTTAATATATGCCTTAACTATTAACTCTATACTTGTTCATACTTTTCATTAGTTACCCTGGCAGTTCAAATATATTAAAATAATAGCATAAAAAATAGAAAACGATAATTTTTGTTTAACCTTTATCTAATAAAAATTTTTCCATACTATTTAATTATAATAAATAAACTCCATTCCTTTTTGAAAATAAAAATCCCTACTATTTCATTATTCTGGTTCAACTTGCAAATAACTCCCAATTGTATTTGTTATAATTTTTCAGCCATGTTGTTGCGTTGTTCCAAAATGGTGATCTATTGTTAAAAAATGATTAAAAATAGTTTTAATTAAAATATCAATATCAGTTGATAAAATTGTTCCTCCTCAACCACTATGATCTTCTTGATGAAAAGCAAGAACTTGGGTTTTTATCTTTTTTTTAAAAGCATTAAAATCATAATAATATGTTTGATAAATAATTTTAATTATTGTTCATTATTTAGTAGAAATACTAATTTTTAATTTGTCATGTGCCAAAAATTGGTAATATTTTTCAATTTCATTATATTGATTATTCGATTCGTGTTTAACAACACTATTATCATTAAAAATTCAATACAACAAACCTGTTCCAGCTAGGATTAACCCACCAATGACTAATGATAATCCTAACGTCTCAGGAGCTAATGCGGTACTAACCGTCGCTTCAGTGCCAATGATTGTGCCTTCACTGATGACAGTTGCTGTTGTTTCTGCTGTTAATGTTTCTGCCATAGTTAATTCTTCTGGAGCAGTCGTTGTTAATAATGGCGTTAGTTCCATTGTTTCTTCACTTTCAATTGCTGCCGTAGAACGAGGAGAAAATATCATATTTTTAAGATAATTAGCAGTTGTTTTTAAACCTTCGGTTGGTGAAATACCAGTCATTTTTGTCATTCCCCCTAATCCAAGAGCAGAAATTGAGCTTGATGCAAGAACTGATGATGTGTTATCAATGTGATGATTGTTGGTAACTGGTGAAGGATTGGCAGTTATTTTTGTCTTACTAGCATTAATTCCCTGAGCAAGAGCAGTTGTACCAATTGTTTTTAATTGTTCTTTAAATATTTTTTGTTTAGGTTTAGATAAAGTTTGGAAATGATTATTTATTGCATTAAATCATTTTTGTTTTTCAGCAGAGGGTAGAGAATTATACTGTTCTATGATTGGATTATTTTTTAGCATTAAATTAATTCCTAAATTTTTATTGTTTTCTAAACTAATTTTTTCTATCTTTTGATTTAAAAAATGATACTCATAATTTGTTAAGGTCCGGGGTAAATTTATTGGTGGTACTTGAACTGGATTTACCACTACATGTTGTTGAAATTGCGATGATATAACTTGAAAATGTATTAACACTACTGATGTATAATTGGAATTTGTAGCTGGATAAATTAATCAAAAAATATTACCTTCCCTATCCGTTGTTGCTCAGTGTCCATAAATTTCATTAATATTTAAACTAGGATATAATGTTTGAAGTTGCTGGAAAATAGTTATTCTATCATTATTTGGTAAAAAACCTAAATTAGTTACAGGAATAATATTTGTTAAATCTTGCTGATTAGTTTCTTCTTCATTACTTAGTTGTTTTTCTTCTTGATCACAAATAACAAATTGGTTAGTTTGTAACCCACTAGGACCTGGTTGATTTTCATCAGGAATAAGTAAAGATGGAGAATGAAGGGAATTCTTTGAACTGGCATCTTTTTCTAAAGTAAAAAAAACATAAACTGAACCACAATAAGACGTTCCAACACCTAATTTTGCTCGGACTCGTATTGAATAAGTCCCATTCCTTCTATGAAAAAATTTAAAGTGTAAAGTTATTTGGCTTGGATCAAAATCAGGATTTAACCTTGTAACTGCCGTTAAAATTGTTTCCGGACTACTATCCGCCAATAACCCTAAATCACGAACTTTGATTACATCTGCTAATGATATTCTTTTGTCATCAATGCTATCTGTTGCTTGAATTTTAAAACTGATATTTAGTGTTCCTGAATAAATTGAATTCTTACTTCGACTTGCTCTAACAATTATTGTAATATTACCATTAATATTTTTTCTATAAAAAGTTACTGTTGCATATGCTGGGTCAAATTCAGGATTTAACCTTGCCACTGCCGTTAAAATTGTTTCCGGACTACTATCCGCCAATAACCCTAAATCACGAACTTTGATTACATCTGCTAATGCTTTTTTCTTATATTTAAGAGTGACTCCCGCTATTAAATTAAAGCGAACTCTTATTGAACCGTAGTATGGCGAACAAAGAGATTTTGCAATAATATCACATCAAAATAATCCTTCTTTGTAAATTCCATAAGTCCTAATTCGTACTTGTTTTTGTTGAAAGCCAGGATTTAACCTTGCCACTGCCGCTAAAATTGTTTCCGGACTACTATCCGCCAATAATCCTAAATCACGAACAACAATAATATTTGACAAAAGCATTTGTTTTTTTACAGAAGAATCATCCATTAAATTAAACCGAATATGCAATATTCCCGAATAAATGGCAGCGCAATTTTTTTTCGCTCTAATTTGATATAAGATACTACCCGTTTTAGTTCTTCCTAAATTTCTTAGTGTTACTTGTTCTTGATTAAAATTAGGATTCCATTTTTTAATTGCTTTAAAAACAGTATTTTCTTTATCATTTGGTAATATTCCTAAATTTCGTTTTATAATTACCTTGTCTAGTGGAATTCGTGGTTCAAGATGCGAACAATTAGTTAGTTCTGGTCGAGATGAACTATCAGTTTGTGTTTGCAAAAGTGAACTCATTTGTTGTTGTGGTTCATCAATATTATTACTTTCATCAAGCATTTGCTCTCTCTCATTTGTTGTATCTGCTTGATCTGAATTATCAACCAAATTATTACAAAGTTGATAAAACTGTGATGGAGAGAATTGTTCCGATGAAATTAATGATATTTCGTCATCAGAAACATCATTATTATTTTCATCTTGGTCCTCTTTTAACAAATCATAATTGCTAGTTGTTTGTCTTTTTCAAATGTTTTTTTCTCATAACTTCTTTGTTCATGGGTAAATCATATTATTACTTCTAAAATTGGTAAAGGTTGGTTGGAATGATTTATAATAAATACTAGTAACCGTTACATGTGAAATTATATTACTCATAACAAAAATTATTCCTAATCATCCACAAATTTTTTTCATATTTTATGTTTAGTTCCTTTCTCTATGTTGTTATTTTTTAAAATATTTATTTTAATAAACTAAGATATTAATAGTTATTGGTAATTAATGAATCATTTGTAAAAATATTGTTTATTATAATAAAAAAACGAAATAATTCTTTGCTATCCATCAATTAATTGAAATATGAAATTAACTTGATAAATTAAGATAAAAACTTCGGAGTGTTTTTATATTTGTTTATCTCATATTTTTATTATAATAGTTTTTTCAAATAGTTAATTTCAATGGTTAGATACCTATTTTAAATTATATAACAAAAATAAAACAATTATTTATTTTTTAAAGGATGTTCTAAGTTATTATGAAAAAATATTATGATAAAATTATTATATGTTAAGGCCTTTTAGGAGAGCTATAAAATGAGCTGATGAATATATTTAATAATAATTTTAGGAACTATGCTTGTTTCTTTTTTTCTAGAAAGATGATTTTCAACTAAATCATTTTATAAAAATAAAAATGAAGAAGAAACATATATTGAAGATGATTATGAAGATGATTATAGTGATTATTTTACTGAATGAGAAATTGAAGAAGCAGACTGAGGATATTGAACGATTAATCAATTAACTGATTATACAAATGAATTAAGAACTAATAATTCTGAAGCAATAGATTTTGATTATTCTGGTTCAAATGAATATAACATAAAAAAAACATTTCAAGTTTTAAATTATTATGATGACTATAAAAAATATATTTTTAATTCACAATTATTAAAACTGGAAAAAGAACTTAATAAAAAATATGATGCTATTCTTACACAAATTATAATTGTAGCCTTATTAAAATTTAATTATTATGCTGCATTATCAACAAATAATCTCTTATACTTTCTTTTTGAGGAAGATATAAAGGTTGATTCTAGTTTTGAAAATTTTATAAATAAAACAAATAAATTAGTATCAGATTATCTTGGCTACATTACTACTGGTATCTTAGAAGAAATTGATCTTACCGAACAATTAGATAGTTATAATAATCATAACCAAATTGAAGATCTCTTAGATTTTGGTAGCAATTTTATTAATGACTGATTTGAGGAAATGATTACTTTAATTCATGAATTAGGATTAAATTTTGATGATGATGAAGATTATACTTTTGAACAAAATAATGTTGAAGAAGCTTTAAACTATTTTAGTTTAACAAAAGATGATACTTATCATTCATTTAAGAAAAAATATCGTTGATTTTCAACAAAATATCATCCTGATGCAAACCCAAGTCATAAAAAATTTGCTGAAACTGAAATGCAAAAAATTAATGGATTTAAAGATATTTTAGAAGAATATTTTCGTAATAAAAAAACATAACAAGTTTAGATAATATTTTGATTAAAAAAAATGCTATTAAGATTATCTTAATAGCATTTTTTAACTAATTGTCTCTTCAAAAATAGTTTGAATATTATTTAGTAAGTTTCCTTTAATATATGTTAATTCATTGTCTAATAAATGACAACTAGTTTTAACATCATATCATAAGACATGATCATTAATTGTTGTCTTTTTAAAGTTAATTTTATTAATATTTTCTTTTAATAATTCTAATAGTTTATCACTTTCCAAATGATCAATAATTAAATTAATTGCTTGTTGATTTGAAGTAAATTTATAGCCTTCAAAAAAATTAATAAAATTCATTGCATATTCTTCTTTTCATTTTGGGTTTGTTGAAAAAATATAATCTTTAAATTCAAATAAATGCATTTTTTGATTAAATGATCAGTAAAAAGCTTTAATTTGATTAATAACTTCTGGACTAATTTGTAATTTTTTTTCATTAACATTAAAAGTTGAACTTAAAAATTGCATAAATAAATTAATTATAATGTTTTCAGCAGCTGTTTTAACTTCTTTATGATATTTATCAAGGTTTTTTTGAATTAAAGGAACATCATAAAATAAATTATAATCAATTAAAAAAGCATACTTAATTCGGTTTCGTAAATAATTATCATATAAAGCTTGATAAATTTTTTTATTCACAATTACATTACTATAATAATTCATAATTAATTTATCATTAATTGGTAAAGCTAATAAATAATCAATAAAAAACTTATTTAATCCTTGGTACTGAAATTGCATAATTTGATGATATGATAAAAAATATTTTCGATATTGACTAACACTCATTTTTCGTCAAATGGCTTCTGAACTAGTTGGATTAGAAAAATCAAAGGTCAACTTTTCTGGTTTAACAGTTGTTCATTCCGAAGGTTCTTCTACAGTTGGTTCAAATTCATCTTTTAAAATGATATTTCGTTTAGTTGGATCAATATAATTATCGTCATCGTTTGACATACTATGTTGTTTGTTAAACTTAAAATATTTTTCTTCGTTCGAAGGATTATTAACGATTAAATCGGGAATATCATATAAAGCAATTACTGGTTTTTCTTTTTCATTTTTAATTGGATATAATAACTGAATAAAATTAAGATACCGGTCTGGAAAAGATAAACTACTAAAATCAATTATTTTGCGTGGTGTTACTACTTTTGCTTTTGGTTGCGGTTTTTCTTTTTGTTCAGAAATAGAACTTAATTTTTCAATTGGTTTTGTTGACGGTAATATGGCAGGCTCAATTTCTCCTGGTTCTTCTTTTTCTTGATCTTGACGACTAAATGATTCTAATGTTTCATTACCAACATAATGATATCCGCGCAGAAAAACAACCCGATTATCTTTTAATAACGTAATAAATTGATTTGCTTGCTCAGAAGTTACAGTTGAGAAATACATATGAATTAAATTTAATAACTCTGCTTTAATAATCCGATTACCATTTTTTGGTAAATATGTTTTAAATAAATATATTTCTAAATCCTTAAGATTTTTCATTTTTTTAATTTTAGTTAAATCAAATTTCATAAGGCCTCCTATTTACCAATAATTTTTTGTACAATCCTATTAATAATATCTACTTGGTAATTTTTAAATAATCAATTACTATGTAAAATTGCTTCAATTTTTCATCCGCGGTCAACTAAATACTTTTGACGATAAAAATCATATTCTTTTTGTTCAACTCCAATTGGATATGTTAAATCATCACAAATAATTCCTAATACATAATGGTCCTTTTTCTGATCATATACCGTAACATCAATTTGATAAGTTCCTTGCACTGTATATGTTGCAATTTGATAACGCTCATGGCCACTTAAGGCTGCTGTTAAAGCTGCTGCAACTTCTGCTGTAAATTGTCGATTAATTTTAGAAACTTGTTGTTCTTGAGCATAACTTTTTGCTGTTGTTAACTTTGCTAATACTTTGTCTTCTTGATCTTTTCCGCGGTTTAATTGCTCAACATATTCTAAATAATATTTAAAGTATCGTGGGCCAGGATGTTTTGAATCTTCTGAAATTAATGATGATGGAAATGACTTAACAATATAAATTTTTTCTTTTGCCCGAGTAATTGCCACATTTAAACGGTTTTCACCACCAGCTTGCGATAAAGGACCAAAGAATTGCGTAAATTTATTATTCTCGTCCCGCGCAAAACCAATTGAAAAAATAATAATATCGCGTTCATCACCTTGAATATTTTCAAGATTTTTCACAAATAAACCTTCATTCCGCCCATTATGCACTCGATGTAATTCTTGTTCTAACGCTGGTGTTTTTTCAAATTCTTCCGTTAAATATTGTCAAATTAAGTTTTTTTGTACTTCGTTAAAAGTAACAACCCCAATTGTTTCTTGTTGTTTTCGAGTTGTAATAATTTCTTTTAATAAAGCAACAATTCGTTTCGCTTCAGGAATATTACCCCGGTTTTTTCATACCCCATCAGGAACATCAATTAATTTTAACGGAAAATCCTTTTTTGTTTTATTTGAAATCATAATTAAATTATTATCATAAAAGGCAGCATTTGAAAAATTAATTAACTCACTATATTTTGACCGGTAATGAAATCGTAACATACTAGAATTATATTGTTTACTAGCAAAGTCAAGTAAACTCTTATCAGTTAAGGTTGTTTCAAGGGCTAACAATTCTTCGTTTTGTTCTCACCCATCATAATCAAACCGTGATGAAAAGAAATTTGTTGGTCCTAATTGTTTTTTATCCCCAGCAACTAAAATTCGTTCTGCACGATAAATAATTGGAATTGCTCGTTCCACAAAAATTTGTGATGCTTCATCAAAAATTAATTGGTCAAACTCTTGATGATTTAATGGTAATAATTGGGATGCAATATCCGGAGTTACCATAATAACGGGAAATAAAACTTTAATTAATTCATAGTTATTTTTAAAAAAATAAGTAATTGATCGTTTTGTTTTTTTTCGACATTCTTCGATAAGTTTAGGTAACGTTTCAATAAAATTTGCTTTAATAACATCCCGAATTTGTTGATGGTATAAATAAGTTAAATATTCTGTTGTATTAAGCATTGATTGATTGCTTAATTTAGTTAGTTCTTCACGTCAATTTAAAGTTCCAACTTTTAATAACTCAGCATGTTCTGTTTGATAGCAATGAACAAAATAATGTTGATAAATTAATGGCAAATCTGCTTCAACTTTAACAACAGTTCCTAAGTAAGCATATAGTTCATAATTTTTATCTTCACGACGCAAGCGATCATTTTGGTCAATCAATTCTAAACGATTAACAAAATAATCAATATTTTTAAATTCCGTTGTTAATGCCTCAATTAAAGTTGTTTCTTCAATTTTAAATAAATTAAATTTATTCTCATCAACACTATTAATCGTATAACTAACAATATTATTTTTTAAGACATTAAATATTAATGCTAAAAATTTATGTGGTTTTAATCCTTCAGCTTTTTTTAACATTTTTTTAAATTCTTTGACACGAAAACGATGATAAATTTCTGCAAAATGGGGAAAATCATTAAACAAGGCTAAAAATTTTTGAACGATCATCGTATTTTGATAAATTCGATGACAATGACGAGAATAATCATCATATTCTAATTCAAAATAATAAAACTGACTTAATAATTCAAAATCTAATGTTAATGGCTGATTTTTAACATTATTTAAAAATTGTAAATAATCTTGATAAGCATCTTGACGTGCAAATATTTTATATTTCTTAATATTATCAAATAACTGATCCATTTTGCTTAAATACATTGCGCTTTCGACTTCTGGATATAATTGATTAATATTATTAATACTATCTAAAATTTTTTGATAAAAACTCTCCTTTTCTTCTAAGTTAGTAATCATTAAACAATAATTTTGAATTTTTTTCATATTATTATAAACTACTTTAATTGCATCTTGTTTTTCCGCACAAAACAAAACTCGTTCCCCACGGCATAAATTATTAACAATTAAATTGCTAATTGTTTGTGATTTTCCAGTTCCAGGTGGACCTTGAATAATCGTATTTTTTTCTAACGATTTCTTAATGGCCACTTTTTGGGAAATATCATAATTGTTAATTGCCATTACTGTTCTTTCATTTAATTCTTCTTGATACCGTAGTTGGTTTTCCGCTCAATCCTCTTCAATACTATATTCATTTTGAAAAATTTGACTAACAGAATTATCAGTAACTTTCTCTAAATCACAATAATCTCGATATAACGTTGTTGATGAAATATTATACATTCCAAGATAGCAATCAAATACTAACCCTAAATTATTAACTTGATAATTATTGGCTAAATATTTCTCAAAGTTATCAGCAATATTAGAAGATAATTGTTCATTTTGTTTATAGTAATTTAAATTATATAAATTATTTATTTTATCTTCATTTTTAACCTTAAATCCTAATGTTTTTAAATCTGTAATTGCTTTTTGAAAAATATCATCCGTTAAAGTTAAGGAATCAAAACTAAATTCAGCCACATTATAATTACTATCTTTAATTTGACTTAAACGAATTGCTGAATTTAATAAAATTTCATCATGTTTCGTTGCTAAAACAATTTTAGTTTTTGTACGACTAAGTTCATTTAGTGGTCATAATAATAATGGCGCACGAAAAACTTTTTGTGATTGTGTTAATCCTTCAATGTATGGCCAACCAATATATAATGGATTAATATTTCTTTCAAAGGAATATAATTTGGCATCTTGTAAAATTCGAATAAATTTATTAAAAATTTTTGTTGTTTCTTCACTAATGATTTTTTCTAATTTTAATAAGCTTTCTTCACTAACTTTTTTTCCATCTTTTTTAACAAACAACGTAAAAATAAATTCAAGAATTTTTGAATAATGTAAAATGGGATACTTATTGAATGCATGCTGCTTTAAGTGTGAAGCAAATTCTGCATCATTTTTACTTTTATTAATAATTCCTCCAACGTAACCACAAATTTCCCTAATTGTTTCTCCAGATAATTTAGTAATAATAAGATTTTCTTTCTTATTAATATCTTTTCAAACTTTTTCTGGGCTTTGGTTTGATAAAAATAATAAGTCTAAGAAATTAATAATATTTTTACTTTTTGTGTTAATTTTGGTTAAAAAAATGTCTCCCACTGATTTATCATTTAACAGTCGTTTTTTGTACTCACTTAAAATCGTTAGAATATTTTTTTTCATAGTCTTTCTCTTCCTATTAATATTACTTATATTAGCATATTTGTTAAAAGTTGTAAATTATTGTAGAAAGACAAATGTCTTAAAAATAAAATTTTATGAAATAAATTTAGTTAAATACTACAATAATTTTTAAAAATAGTATATTATTAGCATAGTGTATGACTAATTTATTTAGTAAATAGCATTACGTTGATGAGGATAATAGTATGAACGCTATTAATCAATTATTAAATACATTAGAAAATTACGGCAGTATTACGGGAACTAATATTGTCAAAATCCAAACCTTACAAAAAAATTATACCATTAAAGATAATTGTTATTTAGTTCAAAAAAAACAAAATTCAAATGAATATTTCTTTTTTGCTAATGCTAAAATATTACCTTGATGAAATTATGAATATGATAATGATCAAAACTTAAAAATTATGAAAAATAACAAGGAAATTATTGAAACAATTCCGAAAGAAAGATATTTATCATTCAAAAATGATAAAGATGCAATAACTAGTAGTCAAGTCGTAATTCCCTTACCGTTAGTAAAACCATTAACCGTATCTGAACTAATTAATGATTATGCTTCAGAACATATTATTCGAACTTTTATTACTGCTCTAGTCCCATTAGAAATTGTTGAAAAAATTACAATAAAAAATATTGAAGCAATTAAAACTAATGGTGGAAATGAACAAATTTGAAGTTTTTCACAACATATTAATAAAACGAAATAAAATGATATTAGAATTAATACTAATATCATTTTTAGTTATGTTTTTAAACAATTTATTATTGAGCCTTATTTATCTAATTCAGCTTCTTGTTCATGTTGATTTGTTTGTTGTTGATCTAAATTTTTTAATTGCTCATTAATTGATTTTATTTGTGCTTTACTTAAATCTGTTAAATTTGGTTTTGGTGCAATTGGTGGTTTTCCTTGCCCATTAATGCCATTTAATTGTGGTTCTTTTGTTTCTACTTTTCGTAAATTATTTTTCATTTTCATAATTTCTTGTTGCAAAATACTTGGTGGTGCTGGTGGTGCTTCTTTTGGTCTTTGAATTTTATTTTGCATCGTATCACTTTTTACTCGTGGTTCCACACGATAGCTTTCTGTGCTTCCTGGGATTGGCGGTGCTGGACGATGTGGTTTTAATGGTTTCAAATTTTCATAAATTGGCTCATTATCATTTGTAATAATTTCTTTTAAAACTTCACGATATTGGTCATCTTTAAGATGTTCTCCAATTGTTTGACTCATTGCACTCATAAATTCCGACGAAACTTTTGAAGCTTCTTTATTACTAAAACCAAGTTTTTTCAAAAATGAATTAAATGACTTTTTAAGTGATTTATAAGCTGTTTTTAACGTATTTTTTGCTTTTGAAGTAATTCCCATCTTATTTACTTCCTTTTTTAGTTTTTAATTGGCTATGTTTTATAAACAATAAACAATTAAAGTAATTTATTTTAAAAATATTAGTAATATTTTTAAAATCATATACGATATTAAAATTAACATATTTAATTAAATTTAGCAAGGATTATTTTTAAAATAATGTAAATTGTAATTTAATAAAAATTAATATTTATTATCAATCATAAGATAAGATTATCTGATTTCCAGCCAGTATAACCACATTGCTCTCCCAATTCAAGTTCCAAAACTACGACCAAATTGATATAATAATAATTGTAAATATCATTCACTGTCTTGGCCCATATAATATGTAAAACCAATTTTTTGTTTAATTTCAATACCGGTAATACGACTTATTTTCTCATATTTATCAAAAAGATAGAAATTAGCATACTCTTTTGCATCTTCTAACGTTGTTATAAATAATTATATTTTTTCATATTCTTAAAAGTTGCTTTAATTGTTCGTTTTTTCTCGGCAGTATTGATTGAGAAAAAAATTTTTTGCTCTTTTGTAGCAGGATAACTAACATCTTTAATTTTATTAGTTTTAATTACCACAGTAATAATCATATCATCACGATCATGGTTCAAAAAGAATTTATATTGACCTCAAATGGTTTCTTCTGTCACTTGATTTTGAACCATTAGGTTTCCTTCAGCATCATAAATACTATTAAGATAATATTCTTTATTGCCGGTTGTTACTAAATTTTTATTTTCTGGTAAATCAGGATATAAATCAAAACTTTCTGGTAATTTTGATTTTTTATTAATTTCAATATTTTTTAAAGTAATATGATATTTTCTTATTAATTTTAAAATATAATTAAATTTTCTTAAATGATGATTAATACTCCGAAAAATTAATTTAATTAATTTATAATTTCGAAAAGAAACATAATAATTTTGACTTTTAGTATTTTCTCCTTCATCATTTAAAATAAAAATCATTTTAGCACGAATATAACTTTTAAAAATAATACTATCACTTTTTATTCCTGTTCTAAGAACATTTTTCTTAAAACGCCGATTATCACGTTTAATTAATCGTGTTAAATTTTTCTGATAATTCTTCATTTGAACTCGAAAAGATATCGTTCCTAAAGTAATCATTGCAATAAGCGATGAAATAGCAATAAAAGCTTCTCAATAATTTGCTAAAAATTTTCAAATATTTTCAAAAATAACCATTAATAATGATTTAAGTGTTAAATAATTTTTTTACTTTAATTAAAAAATAAGTAGTAAACTATAAATACTACTTATTTCAGCGTTTTGATTTATTAATTCATTTTGTGATTTTAAAAAACCCTAAAACTTTACTGCAAAAAAAACAAAAGCCTTTTTTACTTGAATAATTTGTTTGATAATAATTTGGTAAGTTAATATTTTCTTTTTTTTGATTTACTTCTAAGTCATATAAGAATTGTTTTTTACTAAACTTTGGTGCAGATTTTTCTTTTTGTGGGTTTTTACTTAAAGTTTTAGCATCTTCTTGCTTCTGCTTAAAGATTGCAGTTTCATCCGTTTGTTCTTGTATTTGACTTAAAAAACTTGGTTTTTTACTTGGATCAATACTATTTGTATCAGAAATCCCTCGTCTACGATTAGCAATTAAAGTATGGTCTTTTGTTACAACATTCAAAACATTTTCTTCAGTTAATTTCTTTTTGCTAGCATTACCATTCTTACGAACAACAGTTTGCTGATTTGGTTTCTCAATCAGATTTGTTGCAAAGTTTGGGGTTTCTTTTCGCCCTAATTTTGGTTCTTGCATCACATATATCCCTTTTGCTGGATCATAAACAATAATTGCTGGTTGCTTTTCATTATTATTCTCATCAAACAAATCAATTACTGGACGATTATCGTTTTCTTTCTTAATGCTTATTCCATTTCGTTTTGCTAAATATTGGGGTGAAAAACGATCAATTGGTAACACTTTTTCACTTCTAAGGTTAGCAGTATTTAAATTATATTGTTTTGGTAATCCATTGCTTGTTGTATTAACTGTTTTAAAAATATTATCATATTTTGCCATACTAAAATTATAAATCCCACCACGGTTAGCTTGTTCACGGCGAACTTTTGCTGCTTGCATTTCTTTATCACGACGAGCATAATATTCAGCAATCATTTTATTTGCTGGCTCAACCTTGCCTTTACTACTATGACGAATTAGTTTATCTAATGTGTAAGAATTTATTTTTTTACTTAATAACTTATTTTCTTTTTGATTTAAGTTTCTATCTTTTGTTTTTTCACTAGCCATATTTTCTCCTTATAATCTTTCTTATTATATCAAATTTTACATTAATTAGAAAAACAATTTAAATTCTATTATTAGTCAAATAATATAATAAAAATCATAAAAAATCAATTATAAATTTTTAAAAATTAAAATATTTATAATTTTTATTTCATTTTAAGGAAAATTAAGCACACTGAAAAATAATTTATTAAATTGTTCAAATAAACTTATCTAAAATTCTCTAAAAATACCTCTTTTGCTGTTCTTCAATTTAAAATAGGCCTTAATTTTTCATTTATAACTTCAACTACTCAATCTATTTTTTGTTGACTAATATTATTAAAATCAGTTCCCTTAGGATATCATTCTCTAAGTTCAGAATTCATATATTCAATTAATGGTTTTTGTTGTGGTGAAGCAGGATCACAAAAATAAACTTGTGTTTCAGCAAATATTTCTAATTCTCTTCATTTACTAAATTCTTTTCCTCTATCAGTTATTATTCCTTTAATTTTACCAATTAAATTATTTCTTATAACAATATCCTTAAACTTTTTTACAACTTCATTAGCGGTATGATTTTTCAATTTCATTACAAAGTAATTTTTACTTAATTTTTCAACTAAAACTAAATTACTAGATTGATGGTCTTTTCCAACTACGGTGTCCATTTCAAATCAACCAGCATCAGATTTTTTATTTTCAATATCTCATATTGATTTAAAATTAGTTAATTTACCACGATTATCAAATTTCCCTTTTATTTTATATTTTTTACCACGATGACGTAAATTCTGTTTTAAAAAACCATAAAAACCCAAATAAATTCATTTATACAATGTTTTAACACAAACAGGAAATTTAATACCAAACTTTATAAAATAACGATGAATAAGTTGTGATGGAGAATCACGATAAACATTAAATCTTATATTAATAAATTTTAATTGTTCTTCTGTAAACTTATATCTTTTATTATTCTTTTTTCTTTTCTCATAATACATTTTATCTGACTTATAAGCACTATATTCATCAATAGTTTTAAAACGCTTAATTTCTCGCAAAATAGTACTACGATTTCTGTTCAAACATTTAGCAATTTGTGAAATATTTATTTCACCATTCTTTTTTAAAAATAATTTTGATAATAATAATTTTTCCAATTTAACCTTATCAATAAAACTTAAATGACTATACATAACATTTATATACCTTTCATTAATTTTTTATATACCTTTCATTAATTTATAAATTTAATATTAAAATTATTTAATACATTATTGATATATGATAAAATCAATTATAGCATTCAAGTAATTTTAATAAAGGAGAAGTAAAATACGAAAAAATGACTTAGCATTTTAGGAGCAATCGGATTAACAGCAATAAGTACAACATCATTAATTAGTTGTAAAAAACCAAATAACAATGAAAACGGGGGGGTAATAAACCAGAACCTTGAAATCCACAACAACCGCCAATTGGAAGTAATTGAAAGTTAATCCCATTAGACAAATTGAATAGGAATCCAGATAATAAATGATATATTGGAATTGTAAAAAAGAAACAAAATGATAATTTTTCTATTATAAAATTTAATTTTTCAAATAAATCAATTTGAGATAATAGTGGTGTACCTTATCATATTATTAATGATGTATGATATCTTTTTAAATCATATTACTGTTGAGATGGCAATAATGAACCGGAAATACCAACAATTGATAATAAAACAGGAAAAATTACAGATTGAAAAGAATAAAAGGACTAACAAGTCCTTTTTAAATTAATCGTACAAATTTCATAAATATAATTAATAAAAATATATTTGTTATTGTATTATATAATGCTGGACTAAATTTTCAAACTTCAAATGTTTGACTAAAAAAACTGTATATTGTTTGAAAAATCTTACCAACACCACTTGCTAATTCATTCACTTGTTTTACCCCAGGAATATTATTGACAATTCAAATTGCAGCATTTCGAATATGACACGCTAAATTATATCAACTACAACTTTCATATTGTGCTTGTCATCATTGCCCATCAGGGAATAATCCACCATTATTTATTCCTTGTCAATTATAAATTCCAAAATTAAAATCATAATAACGATACATATCATTTTCTTTTTGTGCTTGTAATTCAAAAACATTATAACCGATTTTTTGTTCTTCAATTTTCTTATATTTTAAACCATATTTATCTTTTAAAGCACCTTCAAAAATATAACCCTCATTTTGATTAATATTATAATCATTTGCAACTGAAAAATCATAATTAAATACATTACCATAATTTGTGTTATAAAACCGATTTTTAAATGCTGAATACAATTTAATATCTAATTGATTATATTTATCTGAAAAATAAAAATAACGAGGATAAATTTTAAAACCATTATTTGCTAATAAACCATATTTTTTATTATATCCTTGCACATAAGTATTATTTTCCAAGTCAAAAATTGTTCGTAAATAATCTTTATAAAAGTTTTGCGAAACTGTAAATATACTATTTAATAATTTTTCAAATTGATTTTTATTAATATTATTTTCATCAATTAAAACATCTCTAAAATTAACTAATTTCAAACCAAAAAAGTTAATTAAAACAGTATCATATTGTAAATTATCAATATAACCACTTTCAATAAAATTACTACGATTTTGAAATACAGGCACCAAAGCGTGTACAAAAAATGCTTTTAAAAACTTATTAATATCAATTTGTCCTTTCATCTGCTCAAAAACCCGCTTACCAGTATTGGGAGTACTATCTTGATTATAATTATATGTTTCAGCACTAAAATTAAAGATATTATCTTTTTCTTTCATAAAAGTAAACAAAAAACCTAAATCATCAGTATATCGATAACTATTTGCATTATTACCACCCCAATATTGTTTAAAATGTGTTAATTCTAAACTACCAGCAACAATATTTTTATGTTCATCAATCGTTAAAATCATCCGATAAATTGATTTTCTAGTTAAAATAATATCAGGTTTTCAATCTAATTTTTCCATATTATTAATAATTTCAAAATCAAAAATTATTCTTTGACTACCTAAATTTAGGTCATCATAGTTTGGATTTCCGCCTTGCTGAACTCTAATATTTTCTTGTACAATAGCATTAATATACTTTAGCAAAAAAGAGCGAGTATTTTGATATTCATTATCAGTATAAAAAATTATTTCACCTGTATCTTTAACTTCTGGTGTTTGAGGTTCATCATTACCATTTCAACAGTAATATGATTTAAAAAGATATCATACACCATTAATAATATGATAAGGTACACCACTATTATCTCAAATTGATTTATTTGAAAAATTAAATTTTATAATAGAAAAATTATCATTTTGTTTCTTTTTTACAATTCCAATATATCATTTATTATCTGGATTCCTATTCAATTTGTCTAATGGGATTAACTTTCAATTTTGAAATTTTAAATTAACTTGTTGTAAATTATCAACACTTTTTTCTAATTTATTAATAATTTCAACAGTATTAAAATACTTAGCAAAAGAATAAGAAAAATTAGTTAATTCTTTTAAAAATTGTTTTTTGTCAACATCATAGAACTTATCAATATTATACTGTTTAGCATAAGTATCTCAATTTTTATATAAATCCATAAATTCATCACTAGGTTTATCAAATGAAATTCCGGTAGAATAACTATCTTTTAAAAAGTCTAAATATCACTTATCATTATAAGTTAATGATTGTGATGTTTTTAAAGTCGGATTAATAAAATAATTTGTTTCCGACCAATTTTCAAAGAAACTACTGCGTAAAAACATTGTATTAATAAAATCCGTTTCATTAATTCCCGTTGTTTGTTGATTAACAGTATAATTTTGCTGATTTAAGGGTTTAAATGCTGTTAAAGTAATAAAAGGAATAATTAAACCTAAAATACCTAAAATAGATATTGCAAATAAAGATAATGACTTACGCATTATTCTTTACTACCTTTAACTATATCTTTATTAATTTTTTTCTTAATTCATAATATTAAATCAATAATTCCCGCAGCAGTTAAAATTCAAAAAATTATATATCCAATACACATAATTGAAGAAACTGAACCAAATTTACTCAAAAACAATTGAAATTCTTTAATATCAATATAAAGAAAAGGTACGAACATTCCTAAACTAATTACCAAAAAATATAATAATATTTTTCATCATTTTTCTTTTAAAAATTTTAAAATTTTACTTTTCATAAATTCAACTCCTAACTATACAGTGTTTTTGAAACAATAAACCCAACAATATATAAACTTGATATTGTTAACATTAACGGATGACTAAACAAAATTGCCATTTTACCAAACAACGAAAGTAAAAAAGTATCAGAATTATATAAATCCATAATGATATTTTTTGCTGATGTCAACTGATTAATAATAACTGTAATAAATCCTGTTCCAAAAATAGCAATTGCCGCAACTAATAAAACTAATCTAATCATTATTTATGCACTCTCCGATATCCTTGTTCTCTTGTTTTTGCTTGTTTTGCTAAACTTGATAATTGTTGTTTATTACGATTAATTTTAAACTGTTTACGCTCTTTAATATGTTTTTGCATACCTTGTTTAGTATCTGAAACTCCACGAACAGTTGCAGAATAAATATTTGATACACCTGTTTGTACTGTTGAACCTAATTCGTTGTATTGAGTTCTTGTACCGTGAATTGCATAAATAGATAACTTAACAACCATAAAAAAGATAATAAAATAAGCAATTGTCGTATTTGTCATTGGCAATTTAGTATTTCAAATTACATCAAAAATAAACAAAAATACATCAAAAATAAAACTAAAAATCTTATCTCAATTACTACTTTCTGATAATAAATTAATCATTTTTACCACTTCCTTTTTCTTTTTTAGGTTTTAAATTCTTTTTCAAAATATCAATATCAAACAATTCTAAACGCTCTTTAACACTCAATTTAGTAATTTCTGACCAGTAATATTCTTTATAATTAACTATTTCATCATTTTTTAAATCACGAACAAACTTTAATCATTGACTATCATATTTCTGTGCAAATTCTAACGGAATAATTATTTTAAAAAACCGAATTCCTAACCCAACATCCGACTTATGTTTTGCTCGTTTACCTTCTGCTGTTCGTTCTACTGATTTTGTTTTTCAAATTTCATAATCCGTAATATCTTGAAAAATACCAATTCGCATAATAAAGAACCGATTAAAAAAATTAAATCCTTTTTTAGCAATAGGTTTTTTCAGTGAAATTGGAATAATAATACCACTTGCTAATTGCCTAATATTGTTTCAAATCATACCCTCACGCTGAGCTGTAAACAAAGCACGATTGCCAAAATGTCTTGCTAAAACAATTCACGGAATTTTACCACTATGAACCTTTTTCTCATCGTGCGGACTAGTTCCGTCAATATATAAATAACTTTCATCAAATAAAATAACACTATCATCTGGGGGAACTGGTTTTGTTCGATCTGTAAAATCTAAATTTTTAAATGTTAAAACTTTAACTTTATCATCTTCTAACGGATAATTACTATAAATCTTATCTGTTAATAGTTTCATAGTTTGTGATAAATAAGTTAAAAGTAATGTTTTTCCCGTTCCTAATTTACCAATAATTACCGATAACGGATTATCTCAAACAAAATTTACTAACCGAAAAGCATTTAACTGATAAAATATGTTTTTTCAAATTCATCATACAAAATAAACACATTGCAAAGCAAACAATAATCAGAATACTAAACCAGTATAATTTAATGAAATTATTCAAAGTAATAAATCAATTAAACTAAACAAAATCATTGAACCGCTAATATAACAATAATTTTTTAAGAAAAATATAAACTTTTTCATTACTTAAAATACCCAACTATTTTAAAAATCATTCATAACAAAAACCAAGTTAAAAACAAAATAACAATTCAAACACCAACCATCAGAGTTAAATATTCATTTTGAGTCAAAGTCCAAGTTGTAATACTTTCAACATTTATTTTATCTATAAACAAAAATATATGAATAAAAAACTCTTTTAATTTTTCTCAATCATTTTGCATTTTTAAAAACTCCACATTTTTTGAATAAGTTTAAAAAACATCCCAAAAAATAAAACGATAAATAATACAAACGATATAACATATAAAAATTCAGGGGCATTTGAACCAATAATATAACTAACAAATTGAACTCAATAGTCATATAAACTCATTTAATTTAAACTTTCTAAATCATTAATTAATTCTTGCTCTTTTTCAACACTTCAATTTGTTAAATTATTATTGTTATTTGTTTTTACTTTTTGAGGTTCACCAGAGAATAATGCTTTTTTCATTTGTGTAAAATAATTTTGTTTATATTGATTGTATAAATTTATTAATTCTGTTCCAGTTAAATATTTTCAAATATGGCGTTTTAAATTTTCATCATATTTTACAATAGGATAAGAATTATCATAAATCAAACCAATAGCTACTTGATCAGAATGTTTTTCACTCGGATAAATAAACTTATTACTTAATCAAAAACCAATATGTTTATTATGATTAGGCAAATTTATAAAACTTGCTTTATCTGTTTCAAAAACTATCAATTCCTTACTAATAAAATAATTTGCTATATTCTGATTTTTCTTATAAAAATTACTCAATTTTTTTCAACTCCTTACTAGGTAATTTGTCATATTTTGAATTATTCTTTCTTTTTAAAACAATTTCATAATAATCTATATGTTTATTAGTTTTATAACATTCATAAGGTTCTTCACAATGACTACCATTAATTCATTCACCACTACTTCAAAAACAAACAATTTCAAAATCTTCTTTAAATAATTGTTGTCGATTAGGACAATTCTTACAATCGTGATTCCCGGGTCTATTTTCTAAAAATTTTATATATTCATTTTTTTCAGTAAGTTTATTTTCATAAAAAATTTTTACTTTTTCTAAAATTTGCTCACGTTCTTGTTGAAAATATATTTCATCATCCCCAAGATTTATAATTTTTTCCATAATTAAATACTCCTAACTAAATATTTGAAAACATTGATTATTAACAATGTTATACATAATGCTAATATATTGTTTATTTAATGTTTAATAAACAATGTTATTAACAATGTTAAATATATAAAATAGTAAAAATTGGCACACTGAAAAATACTATTTAATTTATAACTAATAGTTATTAAAATATAAAATTATACTCTTATAATTAAGTTGATATTTTTACACTATATACTGCCTACAAGTTTTTAGAAAAAGAAATATTTTTTACAACATTATTTATATTAAATCCTACTAATAAACTCAATATTATGAACAATAAACAATATAAATGTAACTACTATTGGCGATATAATCATATTTATTTCCACAATAGGATTTTTCATCTTGTTAACATTATCAATAATAACCAAAATAATTAAATTTATTTAAAAATAAATTTGTAGGCAGTATATAGTGCAAAAATAAACAACAAAATTATTTATTCAATTCACATAAAAGCTAGTGTGCCATAGCTAAAATATATGATCAGTTATACTAAATATTAAAATCCTTTAACCATAACACGGAAAAAGTTTAATATCTTAACAATAACAAAAATACCAAATGGAATTAAAATAATTCACGCATCACCTAAAAAAGTCATTAATTGTGGTAATACAGCATAAATTGCTTCTTTAACTTTCATCATTGCATTACCCAATCCAGTTCAAATAGAACCCATTCCATCTGAAATAGTAGGCGTATCTGCTGCTAAAAAATTAATTGCTGTTGTTAAATACATACCTAACATTATTTTTTATCCTCCTTGTTTTCAATTTCTTTTTTATCTTTTTTCTTACCTCGAATTTGGCGAATTTTTTGATAAATTGATAAACCAATTCAAGCAAAAATACCTAATATAATAACAACACTAAATATTGTCGTTAATCAAACTGGCATAACTTAATTCCTCCTAAAATCTAATTTTCGCGACACGCTCCGCGTGTTCGCTACGCTCAAAATAAACTCTATATTGAATAAATTACCGCTAATAAATTACGCGGATAATTTATTCATCTTCTTTTACATTATTAATTACAATATTATTAACAGTATTAATAACATTATCTTTTCCATACTTAATTACTAAGGACCGCAAAATAAAATAATGTTTCTTTTCAATAAAAAATCAACCCCTTTCTGAGTTGATTTGTTGCACTTCACTTACACAATGCCAAATAAATAAAAAAAGCACTCAAGTACTTTTAACAACTTAATTGCTTAATATAATATTTTCTAAAAATTATTTGTTTTAACAACGATTGGTTTATAATTTTCTTATTTTAACTTTCCCAGTTTTTGCAAGTGTTGTTTTAACCCATGATGTCATCAAAAATGACAAGCATCAGTTATCACAATAATTGTCACAGGAATCATTGCCATTGCTAAACAAGCAGGGATAAAATATCAATTATTTAAATTATAAACTTCTAAATCATTTAAATTTAATACTTTATTATTAATTCAAGGAATAAACAAAATAATAATATTTAATAAAACTGCTCCTATTGCGGCATAAATTAATGGGCGATTAATAATTGGGGTAAAGCGTTTTTTTATTTTTCAATTTGTTAAAGTAACAGTATTAACAAACATACTTGGTGCACAAGTTAAAGCAATAAAAATCCCTGTCCGTCCAAAATCAGAAATTTGTAATTTCATTTCAATTGTAATATTTGGATCACTACTTCGTAAAAAATCAAAAACTGTTTGATAACCATAGACTTCGTATGCCTGAGCAGGAACGAAACTCATTCCAAAATAATAAGCTCCAATACAAACACTTGTTGTTAGAATAGTAATTCGAATCATTGGTCCTCAAATATTTCGAAATAAGGGATTTTTCCCTTGAACTGGTTTAATTGTCATTAATGTATCATCATTATCCGCCATTCCAATACAAATTGCTAAAATTGATTCAATAACTAAATTCATTCATAAAATATCAGTTGCTTCTACTGGTGAAACATGATTAATTAAGGATAAAATAAAAATTGATAAAACATTTGCTAAATTAACCCCAATAACAAAAGTAATTGCCCGTCGGATTTTTTGATAAACATTGCGCCCTTCATTAACTCCTTTAATAATTGTTTCAAAATTATCATCCGTTAAAATAACATCCGCTGCTTGCTTTGCAACATCTGTTCCGGTAATTCCCATTGCTACCCCAATATCCGCTTTTACTAAACTTGGAGCATCATTAACACCATCACCTGTCATTGAAACAAGATAATCTTTCTGTTGTAAAATATTAACAATCCGAACTTTATGTTCAGGATTAACTCGAGCAAACACTTTAATATTATCAACAATTCGAATTAATTGCTCATCCGTCATTTCATTTAATTGTTCAGAAGAAATTACTTCATATTCTGAATAAGCTAAGTCTAACTCCTTAGCAATTGCTAGAGCAGTTGTTGCATGATCACCAGTAATCATAACAACTTTAATTCCAGCAGCGTGTGCTTTTTTCACTGCTTCAATAGCAGATAAACGAACAGGGTCAATCATTCCAACTGCTCCTAAAAAAATTAAATTCTTTTCTAATGCTTCTGGGTCTTGCTCATCATCAAAGTTAGTATTATAAGCAAACGCTAACACCCGTAATGCTTGCGCTGATAAATTATCTGCTAACTTTAATAACAGTGCTTTATCTTGCTTAGTTAATCTTAGAATTTCATTCTGAATCATAATGCGATCACAACGTTCTAATAAACTATCCAATGCTCCTTTTGTAAAAGTTGTACTAACCCCTTCAATAAGATTCAAGGTAGACATTAGTTTCCGTTCAGAATCAAAAGGAACCTCATCAATTAGTTCTCATTTATCACGTGAATCTTGTTCATCATAAGCAAATAATTCAGCATAATCAACTAATGCTAATTCTGTTGGATCACCAATCCGTTCCTTGTCTTCAGTAACACTATCATTACATAAAACTAATGCTTTCAAAAATAAATCCTGGTGCTGATCAAGACCACTATTAATGTATTTATCAGCATTAATTACATCATTATTCATAATTACTTTTTTAACTGTCATTTTATTTTGTGTTAAAGTTCCTGTTTTATCAGTACAAATAACATTGACACTACCCAATGTTTCCATACTAGCAAGTTTCTTAACAATTACATTTTGTTTCGCCATACGTTTGGTTGAAAATGATAAAGTAATAGAAACAACAGCTGCTAATGATTCTGGAATAACTCCAATTGCTAAAGTAATCGCCACCATTAAATAATTGGTTCATCCATTTTTATTACCATTAAAGTATAATGCTAAAAAGATAACAATAGCAATAATAAAACTTAATCCAGCAATTCAATAAGAAAACTTTGTTAGTTTTTTTTCTAAATTTGTGGCAGTTTCTTCTGTTTCATTAATTGTTGTTGCAATTTTTCCAATTTCTGATTGTTGACCAACCTTAATAACTACACCAACTGCTCGCCCAGCTGTAATAAAAGTTGACATAAAAGCAATGTTTTTCATTTCTGCCAAAATTGTTGTTGGTTCAATTGGATAAGCTGTTTTATGAACAGGAACACTTTCCCCAGTTAAAATTGCTTCATCAATAAATACATCAGATTGTTCAATAATCCGTAGTTCAGCTGGAACATATTTTCCTGCTTCCAAAATAACAATATCGCCAACTGTTAATTCATTAGCTGGAATTTCTTGCTGTGAATCATTTCGAATTACTACCGCTTTTGGCTTTGATAGGGATTTTAAAGCTGCCATTGATTTTCGCGCTTTTACTGTTTGAATTGTTTCTAAAATTGCATCAAGGATAACAATTGCAGCAATTACTGAAAAATCAATAAAATACTCACCCTGAATTTGTCAATTATTTCCAATCATTGGTGCAATTACTGAGATTACAGCTGCTACAATTAAAATTAATTGAATTGGTTCAATTAATGCTTTACCAAAAATAACATATCATGGCGTTACTTTACTTTTTGGTAATTCATTTTTGCCATATTGTTTTTGCCGAATAATTACTTCTTCTGAAGTTAAGCCAGTTTCAAAATTAGTTTTTAAATTAGTTTCTAAGTTGCTATTAGTCTGGGATATATATTCTTCCATCATTAATGACCTTTCTATTTTATTGTGTTGTTAATTATTATACCTTAAAAATATTATTTTAGAAAAGTTATTTTTACTTCAATCATTAAAAGTTAAATCAGAAAAACTATTTCTTTCTTGAACTAATTTTTCTGATTTAACTTTACTTAAAATTATAAATTTTGATGTCGCTTAGCAAGATTTGTTTGGTTAATACCAAACATTGAATAATAAGGATTTCGTCACTTTACTACGCCTTGCCCCATCCGATTATAATTGTTTGAAGCATTACGTAATAAATTAATCCTTTGCTTTGTTAATTCTAATAAATTACCTTGACTAAAAAAAGGCCGCTTTTGATAAATATTTGTTACTTGTTGTGGTTTTTTATTTTTTACTATTATTTGTTTCTTTTCTTTTTTTGTACTTTTATTAATTTTTTGCAAACTAAGTACTTGTTTTTTCTGCTGGGTTTGACTTACTGGACGAGCATTATAATTTGCTTTAATCTTAATATTATATTGTTGTCGCATTAAATTTAAAATTGTTTCTTTTTGAGTAAAAGTTAATTCTGTTTTTACTTTTAAAATTCGTTCAATTGAAAGAAAATTTAATTTTAGTGAATTTAAAAATTTAAAAGTCTTTAACTCTTTTGGATCTAAATTTAATTTGGTCAACATTACCCATCATTCCTTTTAATGGATATATTATACATTTTTTTCTATTAAATTAAAAATATTTTTTCATAAAATAGGTTAAAATTTCTTGTTGAGAATAGATATGAACATTTTTCTTCACTGCAATGTAATGATGCTTTTGAAAAAAAGCAACAGCTGGTAAAAAAGCATCAACAGTAATATCTAAAAAACCATTTGTCTGTGCTTCTAATTCTAATTGTTTAAGCAATTTTTTGCCAAAATATCATCCTTGATATTCAGGATCGACATATAAATCAGTAATTTGATTTTGTTGTGCATGATAAGAACCATAACCTAAAATTTTATTTTCAAAACTAATTACATATCCTATTTCGGCTTCTAATGTTTTACAAAAATTATTATTTTGAAAATATTGTAAAATAGCTTCTTGTTCTAAAAGATTATAATCATCAAGATTAATTTTCTTAATTGTTTTTTGTCTTAATTGATTAATTTGGTCTTGATCAACAATCGCAGCTTTTCGAATCATTAGTTCTTCCTTCCTTTCATATTTTTACTTGCTATTTTAAAATAATTAAAAACACATATATGAAAATAATGTTATCTA
This sequence comes from Spiroplasma melliferum KC3, assembly GCF_000236085.2. Taxonomy (NCBI): domain Bacteria; kingdom Bacillati; phylum Mycoplasmatota; class Mollicutes; order Entomoplasmatales; family Spiroplasmataceae; genus Spiroplasma; species Spiroplasma melliferum. The sequence goes on from NZ_AGBZ02000002.1 coordinate 33,912, forward strand.
CTTTATCTTAATCATAACATAAAAACCGTTAATCAAAGCAAGATGTTAAGTCTAATCTTTGATAAAACTAATTTTAAAAAATAACTCATTAAAATGAGTTATTTTTTTTCTTTATGTAAAGTGTGTTGGTTACATTTTGAACAATATTTTTTCACTTCTAATTTGTCTTGTTGTTTCTTTTTATCACGCTTTGCAATGTAATTTTCTTCTTTACATTGTTCACAACGTAAAATTATTCCTTCACGCATTTGTTTATTCCTCTTTTCTGCTTAAATCCTATTCTTTTCAAATTTTACAACAAATATATCATAACAAAATAATTTAAATTTGCCAATTATTTTCGGCTCTTTCCTTATTTTTTTAATTATCTCAACGAAAAATTCGAATAATTAATCATATTAAGAGACTAGTTAAAACAAGAGAACCCAGCATAACACCGCAGTTAATACTTAAGCCCTTGATTGATAAAATTGCCTCTTTATAATGTGTACCAAATAAAGCCGGAATAAAAGCAACAAATAAGAATGAACCTCCAACAAATAAAATTGTTAAAATTGTTGTTACTATTGATTGCATTGTTCGTGAATTAATTAAGATAACAGCAATAATCATTAAGGCAATTGCAAAAGCAGTAATAAAAATTGAAACAATGAAAAACAAAAGAACAATTAAATTATACGCAACAGCAAAATTAATCTTTAACACCGCATTAATAATGAAACTAGTAATTAAAACTAGCAAATCAGCAATTATTACTAAGGTAAAACAATAAGCGTAAACAATTAAAACAAAACCTAATGGTTTAATTCCCAATAATCCAATTCGTTTATATACAACGGACATTTTTAAATCAATTAAAAATCCCATTAACATATATACAGCAACACTTGTCCCAGTTGCAATAAAAGTAACACCAATTGATAATGCCATCACATTTGATCCTTGTCGGTAGTTAACAAAAATTGCTTGACAAAGAATTGCGATTGGAATTAACACTACTGAAAAAATTAAAACCATTTTTTGACGTCGTAAATAACTTAGAAAAAAACGATATAGTGCTGATAAATTAATTTTTTCATTAATTAATCAGCTATTTTTTATTTTTATCGATGTATTTTGCTCAGTTTTTTGCTCATTTGTCATGTTCGATTGCTCCTGTTCTATAGCCTTGTTTATAAGCCCCAATTTGATATTCTTTGAATTGATCTTTGACAAAAGCTTCAACACTACCATATTTGGCAACAACATCAACTACTTTTGTTATTTTTGTAATTTCTCCTGCAACCATAAAAATCAAAGTATCACAAAACTTCTCAATTTCTTCCATATTATGGGAAATTAATAATAATGCTTTATTTTCATTTGCTAAAAAAATACTTAAAATTTCATATATTTTATCTTTAATTTCTAAATCTAATCCGGTTGCTAATTCATCAAGAATAATCAAATCCGGATCAACAATTAATGCTAATAAAATATTAATTTTTTGTTGTTGTCCTCCGGACAATTTTGAAATATCCTTGTTCATTATTTTTTCAATTTGTAAATTTAGTAAAAATTGATAAATCTTTTCTGGTGGAATTAATAAATTATAAGCTTTTAAATACAAATTCAAAATATCATAACCAGTAATGCCACGAGGATATTTTGATTCTTGTAATTGCATTCCAATCCGAATTCCATATTTTTTCTCACTACTACCATTCGAAACACGACGCAATTGGGCTAAAATTTCACATAAAGTTGTTTTCCCCGTTCCGTTCGGTCCAACAACCCCAATCCGTTCTCCTTTTTGCACAGTTAAACTAACATTTTTTAAAACATGTTGTTTTCGATAAAATTTATTAATATTAGTACATTTAACTAAAAAGTCTGTTCCCAAATTAGCCATTTTTTATTCGCTCCTCTTGTTTTTATCTGCAATTACTAAAATTATATATGAAAAATCAGTCAAAATTGACTGATTTTTCATTTATTTTTTACTTTTATCTAAAATATCATGGATGGTTAATTGTAACTCTTTTGTTTCATCAATTGCTAAATCTTTTTTAAATTTAGCTTTTGTTACACTCTTATTTTTAATTTCTTTAAAATCAACTCTTTGCATTGTTTGTTCATGATTATTTGAAGTAACATTTCTTAACCCTACCTTAATTGTTCCGGCTGGAGCTTGTTCAATTGCTTTTAACCATTCTGTTCGTGATTTTACTTTTATCGTAGACTTATCTTTTGGGTTATCTTTTTCACTATTATTAAACTCAAAATCAATTTTTTGTTGTCTATTTTTAAGAAGAGTCTCCACTGTCGTAACCACTTTGCCAAAAGTTGGTTTTTCTTCAGGAAGAGAAGGAACAAGCAGTTTTCTATTTTTTTGGTGATTATTTTGTTGTGCTTGTGCTTTTACTAATGCTACTTTAGCTTGTTCACGTTGTTTCTTTTCAATTAGCATATCTACTGTTGTTTTTACTTTTCCAAATGTTTTACGAACAAACAACGGTGATGGTTCTTGTTCAGATGGCGCTGCAATTATGCTAGTTTCCACATTTGTTACTGGTTGTTCCGATTGTTGTTTACTTTGTTGTTCTTTTCGAAATTTCTTTTTTGTTTCTTTTATATTTTTATTTTTCTGGCGCATTTTTTCTCCGCGTGGTTTAACCACAATGTTTTTGTTAATACTTTTCTTACTATTAGGATGATGGTCCAGCGTTGTTATTGGCTCTGCTGTTGCAATCACCTGCTCGACTTGATAAATTTCTTCTGGTGGAATCATTAATGCTAATTTAACCTTGAGATCACTTTCTTCATCGTTAGTATTATCTGCTGTGATTGTTTCTTGATTATAACTTTTTTCACTTGATTCGGTCTTATTCAGAACAGAATTATTTGTTGCCTGTGTTACTTCAATTAAGGGTTTAATATTATTGGCATTATCATGTTCATTATGATGAAACGAATGCTTTTTTCCAGCAGTACTACTACTTTCTAATCCTTTTTTTGATGGGATTACTTTTAAATCATAATAATGTGGAATAACAATATCAACAATATTTTCAAAACCTAAGGTATGATTGGCAGTAACTAATTTATGAACAGCCATTTTATCAGTATTAAATAACTCAATTTCATCTTTTTGATTTAACATATGCAAGATATCTTTCCCTTTTGTTAAAAACGTTCAGCGAACAAGTTCATTAATATCTTTATTTAATTTATATAATCGTGTTCCTTTTACTGGTCGCGTTGATGTCGGGATTTCTGTTAAAGAAATTTTTTTCCCAGTATGAAGATTAGTAATTAATACTAAATTATCATCTTCACAATAACCCGCGTTAATAACAACATCATCACGTAGATTAATTGATTTAACCCCTGCTGTTCGTAACCCTAATGTTGGAATTTGTTTTTTACGATATTTAACAATAAAACCATTTGCTGTTGTTATGACCACATATGGATGATGACCAGCTAATTGACTAGCAACAACTTCATCATCATTTTTTAAATTAATAGCTTTAAGCGCTTTACTAATCCGTGTCGCTTCAAAATCTTTAACGGCTGTTTTTTTAATCATTCCATTTTTAGTTGCTAACATAATGTATTGTTCTTTTTTATTAAAATCATTTAATAAGAAAGCACTAATAATTTTTTCTTCTCCTGGTAACTCAGAAATAGTATTAACATGCTCACCAATATCACGTAGTCGAACTGTTTTAATTTTATAAACTGGAATAATAACATAATTCCCTTTTGAAGTAATTAACAAAATTTTATCGGAAGTATTAGCTTGAAAATCAGCAATTCATAAATCCCCTGGTTTTCGTTTAAATTCTTCGGTTGCTAATCGCGCTAATTGATTATTTTCTAAGGCTTTTAAATATCCATCTCGTGAAATTCAAATGTTCAAATCTTTTTCAATAATTGTTTCTGTTTTTTGAATTTCAATTGCTTCAATTTCATTTTCAATCACACTACGACGACGAGAAGCAAATTTTTTCTTAATTAATTCTAATTGATGAATAATAACACTATTTAATTTATTAATATCACGTAAAATTGCTTTTAATTCAGCAATTGTTGCAATTAATTCTTTTTGTTCTGCTTTTAATTGCAAAATATCCGTTGAAGTTAATCGATATAATCGTAATTGTACTATTGCTTCTGCTTGAATTTGGGTAAAACCAAATTTTTTTACTAAATTATGAATTGCATCACTACGATCTTTTGAATGGCGAATGACAGCAATCACTTCATCTAAAATACTAATTGTTTTGATTAATCCAGCAACAATTTCTGAGCGTTTTTGTGCTCGTGCTAATTCAAAGCGAGAACGATTAGTAATAACTTCTTGTTGATGTTCAACATAATGGGTTAAAATTTCTTTTAGCCCTAATTGTCGTGGTTGTTTGTTTGCAATAGCAACCATATTAAAATTATATGAAATTTGTAAATTAGTATTTTTTAATAAAAATTTCCGTACTGTTTCAACATTAGCTTGTTTACCTAATTCAATAACAATTCGTAACCCTTCGCGGTCTGTTTCATCACGAACTTCTTTAATATTTAATCCTGGTTCATTATATTTAATATCATCAATCTTTTTAACTAAGTCTTGTTTAACAACTTCATAGGGAATCTCAGTAATTACTAAAGCATTGTTTTCAAATTCAATTTTGCTACGAACAATAATTTTTCCTTTTCCTGTTTGATATGCCTCTAAGATTCCACTTTTTCCCTGAATAATGCCTCCGGTTGGAAAATCAGGTCCTTTAACATATTTTACTAAATCTTTAACCGTACTGTCTGGTTTTTCAATAAAATGAATTGTTGCATTAATAATTTCATGTAAATTATGTGGTGGAATATTTGTGGCATATCCAGCAGCAATCCCGGTTGAACCATTAACTAATAAATTTGGAAATAAGGCTGGTAATACAACTGGTTCTTGTTCTGAATCATCAAAATTAGGAGCAAACGCAACTGTTTTTTTATCAAGATCTTGTAATAAAAATGAGGAAATTTCACTTAAACGAGTTTCAGTATAACGCATAGCTGCCGCTGGGTCACCATCAATTGAACCATTGTTTCCATGCATATCAATTAATGGATAACGAACTTTTCAATTTTGAGATAACCTTACCATTGCATCATAAACCGATGTATCACCATGAGGATGATATTTTCCAATTACTTCTCCAACAATCCGTGCCGATTTTTTATAACTCGTATTAAAAGTTAATCGTAATTCATTCATTGCAAATAAAATACGGCGTTGTACTGGTTTTAAACCATCACGAACATCAGGTAAGGCTCGATCTTGAATAATATATTTGGCATAACGTCCAAAGCGTTCTGACATAATATCATTTAAACTATAAACTAATTCATTTTCTTTTTCGTTATTACTCATTTCTAAATTCCTCTCTGTAAATCAACTTTCATCATTTCATTCTTGATTATAAACTTTTTATAATCAATTTGATAAAATAACTTGTGCCCTAATTTTGTTAGTATTCAATAATCCTTATGCTTGTCATAAGTAAACAATTGGTGGTGATGGGTTAATAATAACAATGTTCGAAAGTATGCTAAGATTTGGTCATTAAGATTATTACAAATTTCAATTAACTGTAGTAACTCTAATAAAATATCTGTTTGTATTTTAAATTCTTGTTGATAGTAAATTGTTGTTGCTGATTTAATCATATACTTACCCTTTTTAGATAATCAGTCAATTTCACATTGATAAAATAAGGTTCCTTCAATTAATAATAATTTATAAATTGTTAAATTTAACATATTTAATTGCTGATTAATTTTTAGTGGTAAATTTTTAGGTGTAATTAATTTTCTTTTTTTCATATTAATTCCCATATTAATTTTTTGCCAAGCAAATAAAATTATTAATATATTATAATTATAGTAGTTTAATTCAAAAGCAATAATTTTATCGTTAAAAAAGTGAATACCATGTTTTGTTAACAAATATAAGTTACTACTTGATTCTAACTGATAAAGTTGTTCTGCTTCTTGCATAATTTTTTTTCAAAAAATTTCTTTTTCAGCAGTCTGTTGTGCTGCTAATAATAAACTTTCATAACATCAACTTAATGCTGTTTCATCTACTATTCCAAGTTCAATAGTTGTTGTAATTGTATTTTCACTATATTCAATGCCACTATTTGTTCAAACTTCTAATGTCAATGTTGTTTTTGTTTCTTTTATTTTAATAAGTCACAACTGAAAATTTTGATATTGACTAAGAGTTAGATTGGTTTGATTTAGTTTATTAATTAATTTTTTGATTGCTTGTAACATTGTTGGCCTATTTAATTAATGATTGCTTGAAAATCATCTTCTAAAGTAAACTTAACATTTTCATCAATTCAATCTTTTCGTTTTTTAGCATCATCTCCCATTAAGGTTACAATCCGTCTTTCAGCCATAACGGCATCATCAATTGTTACTAAAATTAATTGACGAGTTTGAGGATTCATTGTTGTTTCTCATAATTGTTCTGCATTCATTTCTCCTAACCCTTTATAACGTTGTAATTCAAATTTACCATGAAATTGACTTAATTTATTTTTTAATTCTGTTTCATCTCATGCATATTCAATATGTTTATTTTTGGTGCTAGTAATCTTAAATAAAGGTGGCAAAGCAAGATAAACACGATGATTTTCAATTAATGGTCGCATATAACGATAAAAAAATGTTAATAGTAAAGTTTGAATATGTGCCCCATCAGTATCTGCATCGGTCATAATAATTACTTTACCATAGTTGGCATCATTAATGTCAAAACCATTTCCCACTCCTGCACCAATGGCATTAATCATTACATTAATTTCTTCATTATTCATTAAATCTTGAAGTTTTGCTTTTTCAGCATTAATTACTTTCCCTCGTAATGGTAAAATTGCTTGAAAACGACGATCACGTCCTAATTTGGCACTTCCCCCAGCAGAATCTCCTTCAACTAAAAAAATCTCATTATTAAATTTATTTCGATTTTGAGCAGGGGTTAATTTTCCTGTTAATAAACGATCACTATTACCCCGTTTTTTGCTATTGCGCGCTGCTTCACGTGCTTTCCGAGCTTCTTCACAAACATTACGAGCTAATAATGCTTTTTCAATAATAGTGTAAGCATTTGTTTTATTTTCTGTTAATCAAAATCCAAATTGTTTTGCTACAATCGTTTCAACTGCAACCCGAGCTTCATAAGTTCCTAATTTTCCTTTGGTTTGTCCTTCATATTGAATTAAATTTTCAGGAATTTTCACTGAAACAATAGCCGTTAGTCCTTCACGTGTATCAACTGAATCAAGATTTTTATCTTTTTCTTTTAACAATCCTTCTTTCCGAGCATAATCATTAATTACTTTTGTTAATCCTGTTCGGAATCCAACAACATGGCTACCACCTTCGCTTGTTTTAACATTATTTGCAAAACTAAGTAAATTTTCATTAAATTCAGTTGAATATTGTAATGCTATTTCAACTTCGATTTGTTTTTCTACTCCTTTTAACATAATAATTGGAGTAATACTTTTTTTATCTTCATTCATATAAGTAATGAACTCTTCTAAACCATTATTAAATAAATATGATACTTTTTTATCAGTTCGTTGGTCAGTCAATGTTAACTTAACCCCGCTATTTAAAAATGCTGATTCACGAATTCGTTCTGAAATTGTTGAAAAAGAAAAATCAATTACTTTAAAAATCTTATGATCAGGTAAAAAAGTAACTGTTGTTCCCGTTTTCGTTGTTGTTCCAATTTTTGTTAATGGTTCTTTAACTTGACCACCATTTGCGAATTTAATACTTCAAACTTTATGATCACGATAAATTGTGACATCAAAAGTGGCCGATAAAGCGTTAACAACTGAAGAACCAACACCATGTAGTCCGCCTGCTGTTTTATAACCATCACCACCAAATTTTCCACCAGCATGTAAAACTGAAAAAATTACTTCTGGGGTTGATTTTCCAGATGAATGAATTCCAGTTGGAACACCACGCCCATTATCTGCCACCATAATAGCATTATTCTTATAAATAATAATATCAATTTCATTACAATAACCAGCTAATGCCTCATCAATTGAATTATCAATAATTTCTCAAACTAAATGATGTAATCCACGAACATCAGTTGACCCAATATACATTCCTGGACGTTTTCGAACTGCATCTAGTCCTTCTAAAATCTGAATTGATGATTCATCATACTTTAATGTTTTATCTTCAATACTCATATCCTCTATCATTCCTTTTAAATATAATTTTCACTATTACTATCTTATATTATAATGCTTTTATTTACAATTATTTACTAAATTATTTCTAATTGCTATATAATAATAAAAGAGAGGTGACGGAATGACATTATATGGATATTTAGGAACAGCTATTACAGCAATAATTGGATACTTAATTGGTTCTTTTAGTTGGTCAATTTTTATTAGTAAAAAAATTTATAAAATTGATGTGCGTGATTATCATTCTAAAAATGCCGGAGCCACAAATACTAGTCGTGTTTTAGGAAAAAAATGAGGTTTTGCCATCATGTTTTTAGATATGCTAAAAGTTACTATTACAATGTTTATTGCCTTTGGTATTAGTTGTATTAATATTAATGGTGTTAATTTTGGTTCAACTAGTTATTATATTCCAGCTTTTTTTGTTTTAATTGGTCATTCTTATCCAATTTATTATAAATTTAAAGGTGGAAAAACAGTTTCGTCTTTTTTAGGTTTATTATGAATGACTAATCCATATTATTTTTTAATTGCTACAGTTGTTTGATGAAGTACAATTTTTATTTGAAAACGAGTTTCTGTTTCTTCAATTTTAGCAGCACTATTTACAGGAGCATTATGTTGAATCCCACAATTAAGTGGCATTGATATTATCAATTTTAATGGTGATTTACTTCAAAATTCTCACCTTGTTTGAGTGAATTACTTACATTATGTTAATTATGATAATTACTACGATAGTTTAGCTTTAATTAATATTATTATTACTTTAAGTGCTATTTTCTTAATCTTAAAACATCATCAAAATATTACTCGTTTATTAAAAGGAACCGAAAAGCCTTATGATTTTAAAGGGAAATCTGATTTAGAAAATGGTAATCTTTCAAAACACAATAAAATAAAAAAACACTAATAATTACCCATAGTTTTAAGTACTTAATAAGTTAAATGAAAAATGCTTTCATTCTAAAGAACTGAAAGCATTTTTCATTTTTAAAATTTTTGTTTATTAACAAAACTTAAACTACCTTAAATTCAATTATCTGTAAAAAATTATAATTACCATCATTAATATTGGTTTCACCCTTGTTTGGATTAAACATAAAACTATAAAAAAAGTTGCTATACGATAAGTAAATATTTTTTGAAGTGTATGGGTATATCTTAGTATCATTATTTCATGAATAAAATAATTGAAAAGTTATAGATTTTTCATTTTCAATTCAATTAATTTTATTTTTAAATTCACTTGTATTGTATTCAAAAGAAAACTTTGCGTTTGAGTCTAATGACTTCCAATAAAAACCAAAAACATATTCCAAAAATGTCTTCAAGTTGTCTCACACTTGGTTCTGTTTATACTTCGTTCTAATTTTTTTAACAATTTCATCAAAGTTAACTTGATTCATATTAAAAACAAGACGATTATTTTCATTATATGTTTCTAATTGATAATAATGTCAAAAACCCATTATTGCTTTTGCAAATATGATTAACTCAGTATCAAATTTATTTTTTTCTCTCAATATTGTTATTGGTGCTTTTAATTCAATATTGAAACTTAAAATTTTAAGTGGGAGATTCTCAATAATAAAGTTATCCAAGAAATTGAAGGATTTTAATGTTGCTTGTATATAATACTCATTATGAATTAATAATGTATCAAAATAAATCAATTTTTTATAAAATTCTAAAAAGTTTTCTGGGGTTAATTTAGCAGGATTATACCCTTCACCCGCTCATGGCAAGACAGAAAACATTGACTTTTGATACTTCTCATCTCATAACCTCAACATAGTCATGTTTGCATCTTTATTAATAAAATTTATTGAATCTATATTACGAAACTAAATATTTTCATCACTTAAAGATTTCGCAATAAATAATGTTATTGTTTTATTATAATTGACATAACTATTAGCATCCTTATTTATTGGTACAATAATTTTAAAATCTTGTTTTTTAAAAATATTATTAAGAAAAATAGTAAAATACTTTATAAGGTCATCTTGTATTTTACTTAAAACATCTAAATTATTATTAATCACTATTACATTATTAATGTTATCCGGCACTGGTAATAATTCTTTAAAGCGCACTTCATAAGGAATATTAACCTGGACTGTAATGCCTAATACTGCTTGGGGAGTATCTTGTACTAACTTTGCTATCTTATCAAAATTAATATTATATAAATCAAATGAAATGTTATTTTCTCCTAAGAATAATGGCATTGTATCAACATAATAATTTGAATATCGATCTCGTAAATGTTGATTCAAATTATTAAACTCTGCTTTAAAACCAACAAGCAACTGATGTAAAAAACGATATTTACTAATTGCTGTGCTCGTTAAAGTTAATAAGCCATCATTTTTTGTTTTTACTTGTGCGACTAGTTCTTTAAATGATGATATTTGGTCTGGATATTCCTTAATAATATCAATCATTGTTTTTGTTTGCCATCATGTTGACAAAGTTTGCTTTGCTTCCTTTTTTATTTGATTTAAAATTTCAAGATCTTGATTGTGCTCCAACTCATCGTTGTCATCAGGCTCATGTTTTGCTCGCACTGTACAACTAACAACACCTAAGCTACTACCGAAACCTAAAACAAAAACACTAAAAAGTGTTAATAACCGTTTCATCTAATTGTCACCTTCCTTTTGTGTGATACTTATAATTATACTTATTAAAAAAAAAAAAAAAAGCACCCTTGTGCTTTTAGCAATTTAATTGTTTGTTAAAATATTTATTAAGAATTTTTTGCTTGTTGATGATGTTTGGAAACTTTTAATATACTAAAATGATATAAACCACCAAAAGCAGTAATAATCCCTGAAATTAAGACAATAGCAATTATAAATCAAACAATACCAGGTAAACCTTGTACTTTTGGATTTGTAATTTGTAAGAAGAAATATTGATAGGCAATCTTTAAATGCATTCCACTATATTCACATAATATTCCTTTGATAACTCCATAAACACCATATAAAATTGGATAAATAAAATATCATCCTAATTTTTGTTGATAAAATTGTTTTGTTGAAACTAACGGTGATTGTTTAGCAAAGATAACAATATAAATAATTGTTAATATTGGTACAATAACATGCAAAATAATTTGCTCCGTTCATTGTAGTGGACCTCACATTAAATCTTTATTTTTTAAGATTCCTGGTAATAATACAAAATTGTAAATTAAACAAGTAACTGTAATATACACAGCAACTGATAATGAAAAATATGTTTTTAATGGTTTAATGATTCCTTCTTGACGATGACAAATAATTGCAATTACAAATCAAATTAGGACTAAAAAATTTGATTGCGTAGTAAAAAATGAAATTCATCATATTGTATAGCCAGCATAATTTCAATGACTAATTGCTCCTGTTTGATCATAAACAGCTCATAAATATGTCACTTGGTTATTACTATCCGTAACAAACATTTTGTCTAAATGCAGTAAATTAGTTAAATAATTAGTTAGTAACCCAAATAAAGCAACCAATGCAATAATTATTTTGAATCAAAACCGTCAATCACGACAATAATATTTGATAAAGTTTTGCATTTAATCCCTCTTTCTATTTATCGTAGTTTAATTATATCTTAATTTTAAATTTTTTATTCTTTATTATTAAATAATTTTGTCAAAATTAAATCAGAAATTAAAATTCCTGCTTGTGATAAATTTTGTTTAAATTGTGTTGTTGAACTTTTTTTAGTTGCTTGTAAATAATCTGTAATAATTTTAATACTAACAATTGGAATTTGATACTTTAATGAAACTTGAAAAAAAGCACAACCTTCCATATCCACCACATCAATTTTATTCTTAAATTTAGTATTAATATGATTAAAATATTCTAGTTTATCAATAAAAATATCACTGCTCCCTAAAACTGCTGGTTGAATGTTAGGTATTTTTGATGTAATTGTAGTTACTAATTTTTTATCACTATAATAACTAGGTAATTCACCTGGAATTTGCCCCATTGTATAACCAAATTCTTGTGCATCAGCAAAAGTATAGTAAGCTTCAGTAATCACTAAAACTGATAATGGTTTAAAAGTTGCCTTTAAAGTCCCAACTGTGCCAATATTATAAACTGTTTTAATTGCATAATCTTTAAGTAAGATTGTTAAAGTCATTGCAGCATTTACTAAACCAATCTTGCTAATTGCAAATAATCAATTACCTTTTTGATATAATTCAATCTGTGAGTATTTACCAATTGCTGTTGGTTTTAAAGCATTTAAAGTTGTTATTAACTCTTCTTTCATTGCACTAATAATTAAATTCATTACGTTATTTATCCTCTTTTCATTGTTGATAAGTTAATTGTATGTTTTTACCTAAATGTTCAAGACCTTGCTTATCTACTGCTCGTTCAAATTGGATTATTAATAATTCTTGAAACGCTTTTATTAAATCTTTTTGTGCTAATGTTCGATAATAATCAACTTTCGGATAATTTCGTTCACTACTAATTTTATCCGCAACAAAAATTAGCATTTCAAACAATGTCATTTGTGGATGGCCAACAGTATGTCATTTAACTGCTGTTAAAATATCTTCATCAGTAAATAATAAATCATATTTTAAATGACAATAAGCTGTATAAGCATGCCAAGTAGGAATTGGCTCTGATAAAAAAGTTGGTAAGTATTTTGTTAGATATGCTTTTTGTTTTTGTTTTGACCATTGTTTCGTAATATCATGATACGTTCCAGCAATTAAAGCTTTTTGTGGGTTTAATTTATGAATCAATGCTAATTCTTGGGCTTTTTGCCCAACATTTAAACAATGTTGATATCGTTCCTTATCCATATTTTGTCCCAATCGTTCTGGTAAATATAATAAATTATTATTAATATACTTAGTAATACTTGGCAATTGCAATGAAATGTTTTTTCCTTCTCGTAACATTGTTGATGATAAATGTAAATTATTATGAAATGGAATTACTATTGCTTGATATTGTTTTAAAATTGCTTGTTTAATTGGTTCATTTCGTTGAAAAACAATAAAAGTTTGCATTCTTGTTAATTCAATAATATTGTTTCATTTATTTAACGATGCTAGTTGGTCAGAACCAATCATAAAATAAAATTGATAATGTGGAAATTGGCCTTGCAATTTTAAAACAGTATCATATGTTGTACTAGGTTTTGTATTTTCTAATTCAATTAAATTAATCTTAACATACGATAAACCAGCAACTGCTAAAGTAATCATTGCAACACGATCAGTGGAAGAAGATAATTTTCGTGTTTTAAAAGGATTCTGATTTGTTGGAATAATTCAGATTTCATCAATATCTGTTTTTGTTTTAACAAGATTAATCATTGTTAAATGGTCAGTATGAAATGGGTCAAAACTACCACCAAATAATGCTATCTTCATTTATTTTTCCTCCCAATCTAAAAAATACAGCACATAAAAACAAAACAAAAATTATTCATCTTTATTTTTAATTCCTAATTCAACTAAAACATCCTCCACAGTATCACGCACAACTTGTTGAAATTGTTTTACAGATAATGTAATTGTAACATTCTCTTTTTCACTTAAATTATTAGAAGTCTTTTTTGGTAAGTTTTGTTTTAAAGGATTAATTTCACTTTTATCCCCAGCAATTGTAATTTTATTTTTTTTTACTCCTTTTGACGCATTTTCTGCTAATGGTTCACCATTATGCGCTAATTCTAATTTATCATCATCACGATGAGAAATCTTAATTCGATCCATAATATATGCCATTCGGTCATTAAAATTCCGTTCTTTAATTCGATTTAGCATTTGTTGAATATCATTTGGTTGAACTTGAGAACTATCACGTAATTTTTTTAATTGCTCTAAGCGTTCTAATAAATTTTCATGTTCATTAACATTATGTTCTTCTTTATATTTATTAATTTGATGACGTGCATTTTGAACAAGACTATGAATACTATTAGTATCCTCTTGAGTTGTTTTAATCTCAGAATTTTCTAAATTATTTATTATAACCCTTTTTGATTGTGACAATTCAAAGTCAATTGTTTCATCACTAAAATTAGCTCCACTAAACCCTTCAATTTCATCATCAAAAGCACTCGCTGTTTCTAAATTTACTATTTTTTGTTCAGTTTTTTTTCGTCTTCATCATTTAAACATATCTTTGCCTCTAATTCCATATACATTATTATATAATAAATTATTAAAATTTCTTGCAGTTTTTTACAACAATGTTAAGATAATATTGTAATTGACAGAGGTAACTTACAAAACATAAGTTTGAGAAATACTCTTAGAACCTGATCTAGTTAATACTAGCGTAGGGAGTTCAAATTCGTTATTTATTTAATTTAATAAATTTAATTTGATGCTCACTTTCACAGAAGTTAATTACAAAATTATTTGTGTAAGGAGATTTTTGATATGACCACAACCGCAATTTTTAAGTTTAAGTTAAACCAACAAAAAATTATTTTATGATATAATAAAGTAACTATTTTTATGATCATTAGTTTATATCTTGGTATTATAATAACTCTTAGTATTTTACCATTATCAACATTAAGTAAATTATTCCATTTAAATAATGACCAAAATTTTAAAAATATATGAGTTTTTTGTTTAGCGGTTTGTGGATTTGGTTTAATATTTAGTATCATATCCGCAATAAGTGTTTGATTAACAAATTATGAAGAATATATTAATTATAAGTTTCAGTTTATTATTTTAAATATTATTAGTTTAAATTTTCTTAATTTAATTAGTAATCTTATTATTTATAGTTATGAAACAAAAGTTAGTGATTTATTATTTACTAATGTTATAAAGCGAAAACGATTTTTAATTAATTTAGGAATTTGAAAATGAAAAACATTTGATATTGTTATTATTGGAATGTTTGCAGCAGTAACCTTAGCATTAGCATATTTAGAAACCCTGCTGCCAAATTTACCCCATGGGGGTGGGATTGCTCTAAAATATCTTCCTCTTACAATAATTGCTTTTTTACATTCCGCTTTAGCTGGTTTTTTTGCTGGAAGCATTAGTGCCTTAATGTCCCTGTTATTTATTCCCTCTGGTTTTATTGTTTCACCTTGATCATATTTGTTGGATTATTTTATTCCAATGATTATTCCAATGATTGCTGGCTTTATGCGGTTTAAAGTTAACAATGATAAAAAATATATTACATATGTTAATTATATTATTATTTGTTTTAGCATCATTGGTTTAATTGCTTTATCACAAATATTAGGTGGTGTTATCATTTGAACCACATTATTTCCTGCTTCTGTTTGACCAGGGTATTCTAATTGATTATATGCAATTGTTTATAATTTTATTCATAGTTTTCTTTTTACCTATCCAATCATGCAAATTGTAATCCCCCTTGCCTTGCGCGGTTTAGCTCCATTGTTTTGACAACGTTATTTAAAATATGATAATTAATAACAAGAAAAAATTAAGGGGCAATTTGATATAACACATGTTTTGCATAATTTTATAAGAAAAAAAATGCAATTATTATTTTTACAACACTTGCATTTTTTTATTAATAACATTAACAATTTTTTCAACATTAAAACTAAAATATTCTAAAACATCTTGAAATGGTCCTGATTGACCGAAGGTATCAGTTCCAAAGTTTAACCCACTATTTGAAGTATAACGTTCTCAGCCAAAGGTTGTCCCTAATTCAATTGAAGCAATTAAAGCCAACGGTTCTAACAATCTTTGTTTATATTCAGCATCTTGTTGCTCAAATAATTCTCAACAAGGCATTGATACTACTTTTACTTTAATTTTTTTATCATGCTCTAATTTTTTTGCAACAGCAATTGCCATACTTACTTCACTACCTGTTGCTAACAACACAACATGATTATTATCTTCTTGTCCATAAACTTGATAAGCTCCTTTTTTAACCAGCTCAACATTTGAATGTTCTAATTCTGGTAAATCTTGACGTGTAATTAAAATAACACTTGGAGTATGTTTTGATTGTAAAGCCATATGATAAGCTCCTAATGTTTCATTAAAATCAGCTGGGCGAAAAACATTTAAGTTTGGTTGACTACGTAACATGGCTAATTGTTCAATTGGCTGATGTGTTGGACCATCTTCACCAACAGCAATTGAATCATGCGATAAAATATAAATAGCTGGAATTTCCATTAATGAACTCAACCGAATAGCTGGCTTCATATAATCAGCAAAAACAAAGAAACCACTTGCAAAAGGCATTAATCCTCGGTGTAAACAAATTCCATTATTAATGGCAGCCATTGCAAATTCTCGTACCCCATATGCTAAATTACGACCTAACCGATTTTCAGCACTATAAACACCATCAGCTCCTTTTGCTTTTGTACTACCACTTAAATCAGCACTACCACCAATTAAACCTGGAATAATATTAGAAAGACGATCAAGTATTGCACCACTACTAATCCGTGTTGCTTGTGGCTTAATTGGTTTTAAATCACGAAAATCTTGTGGATTAAAATTAAAATTCCCATAAACTGCATCATCAAGTTCTTTTGCTAAAGCAGGATTTTCTTTGTAAAGACCTTGATACATTTTTAACCATTGTTGATATTTTTTAATTCCCCGTTGTTTAACATTGACTTCAAAATCCTTATAAACTTCACTAGGAACTTCAAATGGTTTATAATTTCATTCTAACATTTTACGAACTGTCTCAATATCACTTCCCAACGGAGCACCATGTACTGCTGGTGTTCCTTGTTTAGTTGCCCCATCACCAATTATTGTTTTTACTTCAATTAAGGTTGGTTTATTACTTTTTTTTGCTTTTATAATAGCTTGATCAATTGCCTCAATATCATTCCCATCTTTGACAAAAAGATAATTTCAATTTGCTGCTTTAAAGCGATCAGCAATGTTTTCACTTTGTGCAACATTAACCATATTATCCAATTGCACATCATTTGAATCAAACAATACAATTAATTTATTTAGTTTTCAATGTCCTGCTAAAGAAATTGCTTCTTGTGTAACTCCTTCTTGTAAATCACCATCACCACATAAAACATAAGTATAATGATCATAAAGCGGATATTTTTTGGTATTGTATTTTGCTGCTAAATGAGTTTCTGCCAACGCTAAACCAACTGCTGCTGCAAGTCCTTGTCCAAGAGGACCTGTCGTAACATCAACTCCTGGAGTTAAATGTGATTCGGGGTGACCAGGCGTAATTGAATCAACTTGACGAAAATTTCGTAAATCATAAATATTCAGATCAAATCCTGATAAATGCAATAACGAATATAATAAAGCACTACCATGTCCTGCTGCTAAAACAAATCGATCACGATTTGTTCATTTGTCCACTTGGGGGTTAACAACTAAGTGTCTTGTAAATAAAGTATATGCCATTGGCGCAGCACCAAGAACAATTCCCGGATGGCCTGAATTTGCTTTATTAATTGCTTCAATTCCCAACATTTTGATTGTATCAATTGATTTTTTCATTCTATTTGTCTCCTTTTTATACACTAATTAATACTCATAATATCATTGTACAACGAATTAAAAGAAAGAACTTAAATAATTTGAAAAATATTCCATTAATTCTTACTTTTTTTGGATTATTCATTTATAATTAGAAAAAGTCTGAATGAAAATAAATAGAAAAAGAGTGGTCCCTTTAATGGTTAAATATTTATTTAAAAGTCGTGATAACGTCCTCTAACTTTTTAAAACAAGGAAATTAAAAAATAAAAGATTTTTATTAAACCCCGCACTAAAAAGTAATAATATGATAAATAATATAAAGTAAAGGATGTGATAACAAAAATGACAAATAAATTACGAAATTGAAAAGTGATAATGATTATTCAAGGAATTTTGATGGGAGCACTATTTTCATTTATTCCATTTGCAATTTTTGATAAATTTGGTTTAACAAAAATTTGATTCTTCTTATTAATTCCAATTGCAATGTTCTTTTTTACCCCACTATGGGCTAAAGTTAAAAAGAAAAAGAGTAATACCTTTATTCTTCAAATTAATAGTTTTTTTCTTTTTATTTTTCTTTCGTTATTAATGACTGTTAATTTTTTTGATAATAATTTAATTATTTATTTTTATCCCCTATTGCTTTTTTGTACTGGCATGTTTGTTGCTGGTATGGTTCCTTTCTCAATGGAAATTATCCGTAGTTATGCTCGTGAACATCAATTAAAAACAAACCCTAGTATTTATTTTATTGTAGGAAGTGTTGTTACAATTATAATTCCTTTTTTACTACAATACTTTTTAACAGAATTAACAACCAAAATTTCCTTACAAGGATACTTTAGTTTATTGGCATTAATTAACTTTAGTTTAATTTTTTTTAACCATGATATTCAAACTGAAGAAATTACTTTTAAAATTAATCCTAGTAGTTGAAAAATACTTCAAAAAAACAAACAATTTTGAAGTTATTTATATTCATCAAGTTTTTTATATAGTATTAATGAAGTATTTGGATACATTCTTCCTATTTTAATTTTTAATAATACAACAATTATGATTATAGTCATAGGTAGTTTATATGTTATTCGAAAAATAAGTTATTTATTTGGATATTTACTGAAAATAAATAGTAATAATATTAAACACCAAATTATTTGGAATACAATTATTACTATAATTGCTATCGGATTATTATTAGGATTAACAATTGCCTTTTTTCCCTTCCAAACTCAATTATCGCATATTTTATATTTAACCATTGGCTTGGGTGGTAGTCAAATCTTAATTGGATGTTGTCTTGGGCATTTAAGCCGGATTCAAAAAAATAATATAATTAGTTTAGTTGGTACTGACCATTTAACCTTAGGTCTAATGATTGAACATGTCTTCGGCCATGCTATCTTTAGTTTATTACTAGGTGTAATTATCATTCCAATAATAATTAATTTTTATACAAATATATTAACTTATATAATTATTTATAGTATTATCATTGGAATGTTATTATTAAGTTTTAGTTTTAGTTTTATCAAGCTACCAGTAAAAAAAATAAAAACTTAATTTTTGATATATAAGTCATAATTAAAATATAAAAAATCAACTCAGAAATGCACATCTAAAATAAAGTAGACATAAATAAGGAGATGTTCAAAAAAGAGTTGATTTTTTAATGATAAATAATATTATTTAAAACAAATAATTGATTTGCATTAAGATAAGTATGACCATATCTATTTTTGATTTATTATATTGTCATATTTATTACTACAATGAAGATGTATCACATGCTCCTCACCTAATTTTTGAATAAAATCACTTTTCTTAACAATTTTAAACAATTTTAAATTCAATTGTCTGTAAAAACACATAACCTGTTTTATTATCTACGGGAACAGGATTAACAAATAAACCATATGAAAATGAATTATAAGCAAAACTTAAAACGAGTTGTGGATAACAATTGTGAGCATCTGGTCTTCAGAAGAAATTAAAAACAAATGAATTTGAATAATTTGTTAAATTCATTCAACCATTACTAGTTATTGAATTTAAAAGTAATTTTAAATCATGTTTTTCAGAAAGATAACGAAAAATAGCACCTATATTATCAAAAAAAGAAGCACTTGGTTGAAAATTACTAATTTTTTCAGATAACATAATAAAATCCGTTTTGGTTACATTAAATATAATTTTATTATTATAAGTTTCAATTTTATAATAATTTCAAAAATCCATTATTTTTTTAGCAAAATCAAATAATTGATTATTAATATATTGCTTTGATGCTAAAACTTTAATTGGAGTTTTTAATGTTACTGCGCTAGTTTTATTATTAAATGGTAAATTTTCGATCATGAAATCATTTGGAATAAAAGATGTTATATTTGCGCGAACATAATAATTATTTTCAGTTGGAATTTTATTTTTAATATATTTTTGTTCATAAAATTTTAAAAAGTTTTCCGCTGTTAATTTTGTTGGGTCATACCCTTCGCCCGCTCATGCTAAAACAGAATCTTCTTCTTTTTTAAAATTTCAAGTTGGAGCATCAATACTATAAAAAGTATTAAAAATTAATGAATGATCATTAGTTATAAAATTAATATTTCTTAAACGTAATTCTTCGGCAATTATTTGTCAAATTGTGTTTGATTGATGGATATTATTAAAATTTCGTTTTAGTTTTTCAATAATCTGATATTTATACTTACCAAAAAGATTGTCAATAAAAGTAACAAAATAATTTTCCAGTTCTTTTTGAATATTATTTAGTGCTAAAATATTATTACTAACAACAACTAAACTATTAATTGAATCACGTACTTTTAATTCTTTAAAACTTACTTCATAAGGAATATTAAATTTAATTGTAATACCTTTTATAGTCTGTTTCTTACTTACCATTAATTTTTCTAACTTATCAAAATTAACAAGTTTTAAAGTAAGACGAATATTTTTCTCGTCTAATGATAATGGCACGATATTATAATAATAGTTTGCATATTGATTAATAATTTCTTGGTTAATAATATTAAGTTCTTTTTTGAAATCAGTAATTAATTGTTTTAAAAAATTTCACTGATAAATTTCATCACCAACTAACATTAGTTCGTTCTTTTTTTCTAACTCTATAATAAATTTCTGTAATGCAGACAATTCATTAGGATAAGTATTAATATCAATTTTGGTTTTTGTTTCTAATCAAGCTGGAAGTCTTTTTTTTGCTTGCTCTATAATTGTGTTAATGGTTTCAAAATCTTGATTTAAAGTTATCATATTATCATCATCAGAATACTTTTCATTTGTTGAACAACTAATAGCTGTTAAACTAAGACTTCCACTCATACTAAAAATACTAAAAATAGTTATTAACCTTTTCATCTATTTGCCACCTACCTTGTATAACCTATACTACATAAAAGTATTATATCATACTGTAAATTGTAAATGCAAGTGCAACAAATCTATTAATTAAATGATAGCATATTTTATATAAAAATATATAATTAAAATGAATTTTAATTAGAAAGGAATAAAAAATTTATGGATGTCTATATGTTTAAAAAAATTAAAAAATGGGGAGTATGTATAAGTGTTTTATTCATTATTATTTCTTTATTATTGTTATATCTTCCTATAAAAGAAATAATTAATTGAAAAGATTATATAGATACTGTAATAGCGCTTATAATGTTTTTAACAACATTTATTACTTTTTTAGTTGCATTTTTCACATATCAAATTGCTAATCAAAGTTATAAAATTCAAAAAAAAGCATTTGAAATTGAAAACAAAAATTATATTCAAAATCAATATGATATAATAAATGAAATATTAAGTGAAAGACAAAGAAATATTGAAAAAATGAAACTTTATAAAAATAATATTGGAAAAAAAGAATTATGAACAAATTTATCTTTAAAAATTTTAGTTAATAGCATTGGCACAAAAACTGCATCAAATTACAACACTGTAAAATGTAAAGAATGCAATCAAACATATAAAATAGATGACTATGATAAAAAACTAAAAGATAAACTAATTAAAGAAAAAAAGGATAAGTTACTTGATACATATCATGATTTAACTTTTATAGCAAATTTATTTATCATTAAAGAAGAATATGTTGACAATAATTTTATATTAAAATTAGATATTTGCTTTAAATGTGATAAATTGTCTCAAATTACCTAATGTTCTTTCATTGAGCATATTTTTTAATACTCTTTCAGAATATACTTTAACCTAATACTTCCATGCAGACTTTACAAGTCTTGAACCATCCGATTCTGCTGCTTTTAAAATTAAATATTATAAATGCAAGTTCAACAAAAATAAAATAAAAAATTAAATATAATTTTGAATCATATTTACAAATTTACTTTTAGATGAATTTCAACCTAAACACTGACGTGGTCTCTCATTTATTATATTAACCACTTCATCATAGTATTGTTGTGAAAAAATATCTAAGTCAATACTCTTAGGAAATCAATGTCTTAAATCACGATTAATTCGTTCAACAATAGGTTTCTGTGTTGGTTTACCTCTATCACAAAAATAAACTTTAGTACCAATATAAACTTCAATTTGTTTTCATTCTGAAAACTCTTTACCTTGATCAGTTATAATACCTTTAACTATTTTCTTTAAAATACTAGTTTTAAAAATACTTTTAATAACTCTAATTACTTCGTTTGGTGTTCTATCTTTTAATTTTTTTACAATTTCAAATTTAGTTAATTGTTCAGTTAAAACCAAACAAACAGATTTCAAATCTTTACCAACTATTGTATCCATTTCAAATCACCCAAATTCATTTTTATTATGTTTAGCTTCTGCAATAGTTCGAAAATTAGTTAATTTACCTCGATTATCAATAGTTTGCTTACTTTTATTTTTTCGACCATGAAAATACAAATTACGCTTATTTAAACCAAATAAGCCAAGAAAAACATATTTATATAAAGTTTTAAAACATACAGGAAATTTAATACCAAATTCACGTTTATATGCATAACAAATAATCTCGGGCGATCAATGAAATTTATTAAATTTTTCATCTAATCACATTAATTGTTGATATGAAAATTTAATATGTTTGACTGATTTTTTACGATTTTTAAAATACTTTTTATGAGCTTTAACAGCATTATAATACTTTGCACTGTAAAAACGATTAATTTCACGTAAAATAGTACTTCGATGTTTATCCATTGCTTTTGCTATTTTAGATAAATTTGGTTTACCATTTTTCTTTTGAAATAGTTTTGACACTAATAACTGACTTAATATAACACGTTCATCAATATTAAAATGCTTATAATTCATTATTAAATACCTTTCTAAAATTTTTTGTTATAATTATTACATAGTTTAATAAAGGAAGGAACAATTAGCCAAATGAAAAAATTACTAAGTATTTTAGGAACAATAGGATTAACAGCAACAAGTACAACAACATTAATTAGTTGTGAAAAACCAAATAACAATGAAAATGGGGGTAATAAACCAGAACAACAAAAACCACCAGAAGAAAGTAAATGAAAAATACCATCTACAATAAATAAACCTTTAAATGGGATTGATAATAAATATTATATTGTTATTTGAAGAAATAGTGAAAATAGTAATTGAAAAATTAATAAATTTTTAAATAATCAAGAAACATTTTTTATTGATTTTGATTCTAGATTACAAAAATCAAAAGTAAATGGTTTTTATGATTTAGGTGTTTTAAGACAACAAAGTACAATGATTTATTGGCATGAAGATAATGGTAATTATTTTAAATCTGTTTATTACTGAGATGGAAATGGTGAACCAAAAACACCTGATATTGATAATAACGGTAAAATTACAAATTGAAAAGAATAAAAGGAACTTAATAGTTCCTTTTTATATTAATCGTACAAATTTCATAAATATAATTAATAGGAATATATTTGTTATTGTATTATATAATGCTGGACTAAATTTTCATACCTCAAACGTTTGATTAAAAAAACTATATATTGTTTGAAAAATCTTACCAACACCACTTGCTAATTCATTTACTTGCTTAACGCCCGGAATATTATTAACAATTCATATTGCTGCATTTCGAATATGACATGCTAAATTATATCAACTACAACTTTCATACTGGGCTTGTCATCATTGCCCGTCAGGGAACAATCCACCATTATTTATTTCTTGTCAGTTATAAATACCAAAATTAAAATCATAATAACGATACATATCATTTTCTTTTTGAGCTTGTAACTCAAAAACATTATAACCAATTTTTTGTTCTTCAATTTTTTTATATTTTAAACCATATTTATCTTTTAAAGTGCCTTCAAAAATATAACCTTCATTTTGATTAATATTATAATCATTTGAAACTGAAAAATCATAATTAAATACATTACCATAATTTGTATTATAAAATCGATTTTTAAACGCTGAATACAATTTAATATCTAATTGATTATATTTATCTGAAAAATAAAAGTAATGTGGATAAATTTTAAAACCATTATTCGCTAATAAACCATATCTTTTATTATAACCTTGCACATAAGTATTATTTTCTAAATCAAAAATGGTTCTTAAATAATCCTTATAAAAATTTTGAGAAACCGTAAACATACTATTT
This sequence comes from Spiroplasma melliferum KC3, assembly GCF_000236085.2. NCBI lineage: Bacteria > Bacillati > Mycoplasmatota > Mollicutes > Entomoplasmatales > Spiroplasmataceae > Spiroplasma > Spiroplasma melliferum. The sequence continues at coordinate 58,312 of NZ_AGBZ02000002.1, forward strand.
AATAACTTTTCAAATTGATTTTTATTGACATTATTTTTATCAATTAAAACATCTCTAAAATTAACTAATTTTAAACCAAAAAAGTTAATTAAAACTGTATCATATTGTAAATTATCAATATAACCACTTTCAATAAAATTACTACGATTTTGAAACACTGGCACCAACGCATGCGCAAAAAAGGCTTTTAAAAATTTATTAATATCAATTTGTCCTTTCATCTGTTCAAAAATCTCTTTACCAGTATTAGGAGTATTACCTTGATAATAATTATATGTTTCAGCACTAAAATTAAATTTATTTTCCTTATCTTTCATAAAAGAAAATAAAAAACCCAAATCATCAGTATACCGATAATTATTATAATCATATCCATTCCAATATTGCTTAAGGTGTGTTAACTCTAAACTACCAGCAATAATATTTTTTTGTTCATCAATCGTTAAAATCATTCTATAAATTGACTTTTTAGTTAAAATTATACCAGTACTAGTTTTCTCTAAATTATTAATAATTTCAAAATCAAAAATTATTCTTTGACTACCTAAATTTGGATCATCATAATCAGGGTTACCACCTTGTTGAACTCGAATATTTTCTTGCACAATAGCATTAATATATTTTAATAAAAAAGAACGAGTATTTTGATATTCATTATCAGTTCAAAAAATAACATTACCAGTATTTTTATCAAAATTTGGTAATTCAAATGGTTCACCAATTCCATCTCAACGATAAACATTATCATTTGAAGTTTTAAACCCGTTACCAAATTTACCATAAATAGAAATATCCTTTCCATCATTAATTGCTTTAAAAATACTATACGGGCTAATGGGTTTACCTGAACTTCACATTTTAGGAAAAATACCAATATATCATTTATTATTTATATTTTTAATCTCATTACTATAATCTTTTTTATCAATTAACTTTCATTTTTGAAATTTTAAATTAACTATCTGTAAATTATCAACACTTTTTTCTAATTTATTAATAACTTCCACAGTATTAAAATACTTAGCAAAAGAATAAGAAAAATTAGTTAATTCTTTTAAAAATTGTTTTTTATCAACATCATAAAATTTATCAATGTTATATTGTTTAGCATAAGTATCTCAATTTTTATATAAATCCATAAACTCATCACTAGGCTTGTCGAATGAAATTCCAGTTGAATAACTATCTTTTAAAAAATCTAAATATCATTTATCATTATAAGTTAATGTTTGTGATGTTTTTAAAGTAGGATTAATAAAATAATTTGTTTCTGACCAATTTTCAAAAAAAGTACTGCGTAAAAACATTGTATTAATAAAATCTGTTTCATTGATACCTGTTGCTTGCTGTTTAACATTATAATTTTGTTGATTTAAAGGTTTAAACGCTGTTAAAGTAATCAAAGGAATAACTAAAGTTAAAATACCTAAAATAAATATCGCAAATAAAGATATTGTTTTTTTCATATTTAACTACTCCTAACTATACAATGTTTTTGAAACAATAAAGGCAAGAATATATAGACTTGAAATCGTAAGCATTAATGGGTGAGAAAATAAAATTGCCATTTTACCAAACAACGAAAGTAACCAGGTATCTGAATTATATAGATCCATAATAATGTTTTTTGCTGATGTAAGTTGATTTATAATAACTGTAATAAAACCAGTTCCAAATATAGCGATTGCCGCAACTAATAAAACTAATCTAATCATTACTTATTCACTCTCCGATATCCTTGTTCTCTTGTTTTTGCTTGTTTAGCTAAACTTGATAATTGTTGTTTATTCCGATTAATTTTAAAATCCTTACGTTCTTTAATGTGTTTTTGGATACCTTGTTTAGTATCTGAAACTCCACGAGCTGTTGCAGAATATAATTTTGATATACTATTTTGAACAGTTGAACCTAATTCATTATATTGTGTTGATGTACCATGTATTGCATAAATTGATAATTTAATAACCATAAAAAAAATTACAAAATAAGCAATAGTTGTATTTGTCATTGGCAATTTAGTATTTCAAATCACATCAAAAATAAACAAAAATACATCAAAAATAAAACTAAAAATTTTGTCTCAATTACTATTATTCTCAGCAAATAAATTAATCATCTTTACCACTTCCTTTTTCTTTTTTAGGTTTTAAATTCTTTTTAAGAATATCAATATCTAGTAACTCTAAACGTTCTTTTATTGTTAAATCTTTAAGTTGTGTTCAATAGTACTCTTTAGTAACAGGAACATCATCATTTTTTAAATCACGAACAAATGATAATCATTTACTTTCATACTTTTGGGCGATTTCTAATGGGATAATTATTTTAAAAAACCGAATTCCTAATCCAACATCAGATCTATGTTTTGCACGTTTACCTTCCGCTGTACGTTTGACAGATTCTGTTTTTCAAATTTCATAATCAGTAATATCTTGAAAAATACCAATTCGCATAATAAAGAATCTATTAAAAAAATTAATTCCTTTTTTAGTAATAGGTTTTTTAAGCGAAATAGGAATAATAATACCACTAGCTAATTGGCGAATATTATTTCAAAGCATACCTTCGCGTTGAGCTGTAAATAAAGCACGGTGTCCAAAATGTCTAGCTAATACAATTCAAGGAATTTTACCACGATGAGTTACTTTTTCATCATGAGGACTAGTTCCGTCAATATATAAAAAACTTTCATCAAACAAAATTAAACTATCATCTGGAGGAACTGGTTTTGTTCTATCTGTAAAATCTAAATTTTTAAATGTTAAAACTTTAACTTTATCATCTTCTAATGGATAATTACTATAAATTTTATCTGTTAATAATTTCATTGTTTCTGACAAATAAGTTAAAAGTAATGTTTTCCCTGTTCCTAATTTACCAATAATTACCGATAATGGATTATCTCAAACAAAATTTACTAAGCGAAAAGCATTCAATTGATAAAAAATATTTTTTCATAATCACCAAACAAAATAAACACACTGCAAAGCAAATAAAAGTCAAAATACTAAACCAGTATAATTTAAAGAAATAATTCAAAATAATAAATCAACTAAACTAAACAAAAGCATTGAACCGCTAATATAACAATAATTTTTTAGAAAAAATATAAACTTTTTCATTTTACCTCCAATAGTTATTTATAATTAAACTAGTATTATTATGGTTTTCTCTCCCCACAAATCAAAAAGGAGAGTGATAAAAATACTTAGTATTTTTTTATCAATACTACGGACATTCACACCAATAATGCCCTATATATTATTATTTTTAGGTTTTAATCCTTTTGGAAAAGAATTATTCATATTAGATAAAATAATATGATTATTCAATACAATAGAAATTAATAACCTATCATTTATTTGATTTATCATTATTTCAGTTTTAATAAGAGCAGGAATAATAATAATCAAAAGAATAATATCAATATTTATATAAAAATTTGTGGGGAGAGAAAACCATAATAATAACAAAATTTAATTATTTAAAACAACTAACTATTTTGAAAACCATTCACAACAAGAACCAAGTTAAAAATAAAATAACAATTCAAATGCCAATCATAAGAGTTAAATATTCATTTTGAGTTAAATTCCAAGTTGTAATACTTTCAACGTTAGATTTATCAATAAATAAAAATACATGAATAAAAAACTCTTTTAATTTTTCTCAATCTTTTGCCATAATTTAAAAGCTTCACATTTTTTGAATGATTTTAAAAAACATACCAAAAAATAAAACTATAAATAATACAAACGAGAGAACATACAAAAATTCAGGAGCATTTGAACCAATAATATAACTTACAAATTGAACTCAATAATCATATAAACTCATTTAATTTAAATCTTTCAAATCATTAA